>NZ_JBXWNT010000002.1:0-538714 GCF_059610505.1 Ruegeria sp. CDSC079 | reverse complement strand
CCAATCTCCTGAATCGGCTTCTTCTTCGCCTCACGCGCAATTTCGATGTCAGATTTATAGCTCATTGGGTTTCGGTCCCTGATTGAATTCCGTGCAAACCCGACGCAGAACGCCGGCGCTGCTCACTCCATACCGTTGTGTACCAAATTGGTGGCTATGGATTCCGACATAATTGCGCCTTGAAACGTCGTAGCGTCACATCGGCACCTTCCGATCGGAAATTGCGGTCCCTTATGGTGTCCAGGCTCTCTGATCGGGGACAAACAGTGTAAGCTCATCGCCCAGATTCAGCTCTCCGGGTCTTTCGACCCAAGCCGTGACCCCCCTCCGTCCCTGCGCTGCGGGCTTGAAGGCAGCACCATATCCGGGCAAGTCAGCCTCGATCTCGCGCCCTGGCAGGATACAGGGCCGGTTTTCCATGTCGATCGTCAGCGTCAGGCCATTTTCCACCTGCAAACGAGACGAGGGCGGAATATGGGTGAAATCCGGAATGCCGCGCAAGACAATGCTGACACCCAGATGGGACGGGTCCAGCTTACCCAAGCCCATTTCCTGCGCGATGGCATCAAGTTCTTCTGCGGACAGGATCGATAACTGCCGCACATTGCGAATTTCGGTGCCTACCGGGTACAGGTTTTTGACCCGCACACAAGAAGTACGATTCACCCCTTCGTGACGCGCGCCTTGATCACCCGAGAAACCCAAATCCAGACTGTCCACGGAATTGGCCCGGAGAGTTTTACCTGCTGGTACGTGGCCCAACCAAACAACTTCGCCCGTGAATTCGGTTTCGCGCAATACCGGCATATTTATCCCTTTTTCAGAACTGACATCTGATGCGGTATAAAGGGCAAACCTTCGCGATTGAAAAGAAAAAAGACCCGGGACAGGCCCGGGTCTTTGAAAGTTTAAGCCGTTGGTTCCGGCTCCATCCCGCCATCGGGCGGAGTTTTCTTAACCTTGGTTTTCGGAATGGCTGTCACGCTGGGGGCGCTGCCCTCATCAGGTTTGTCGCCCTCGTCATCGCTTTCGCTGGGCGGCTCGCCATTCATGACGCGTTTGATCTCGTCACCGGTCAGGGTTTCATATTCCAGCAGCCCTTGGGCCAGACGTTCCCATTGCTCGTTCTGTTCTGACAGGATCTGATGCGCACGCTCATATCCTTGCTGGATCAGGCGCTTGACCTCTTCCTCGATCAGTTCCTTGGTATGGGCCGAGACCGAGAACCCGGCAGTGTTGCCAGAATAGCCATCATGCGCTTCGGCATAGTCGATATTGCCGACCTTGTCCGACATGCCCCAGCGCATCACCATCGCCCGCGACAGTTGGCTGGCCTGCATGATATCGCCCGCCGGACCGTTCGAGACATGGTCCTCGCCATATTTGATCACCTCAGCCGCCTTACCGGCCATGGTCATGGCCAGCTTTTGCTCACACTCATCGCGGTGATAGTTTAGGCGGTCCATTTCTGGCAGTGACACCACCATGCCCAGCGCACCACCACGCGGAATGATCGTTGCCTTATAGACCGGATCACACAACGGCAGCGTCATACCAACAACGGCATGCCCTGATTCGTGATAGGCAGTCTTTTCCTTCTGGTCCTGGGTCAGCACCATCGAGCGGCGCTCGGCACCCATCATCACCTTGTCCTTGGCATTCTCGAAATCTTCCATGGTAACAAAGCGGCGACCGACGCGGGCGGCCATCAGCGCGGCCTCATTCACGAGGTTGGCCAGATCAGCACCCGAGAAGCCCGGAGTCCCGCGCGCGATGATGCGCAAATCGACATCAGGTCCGAGAGGCGTCTTGCGTGCGTGAACGCCCAAGATCTTCTCGCGGCCTTTGATGTCGGGGTTGCCGACAGTCACGTTGCGGTCGAAACGGCCCGGACGCAGCAGCGCAGGGTCCAAAACGTCCTTACGGTTGGTGGCCGCCAGGATAATCACGCCCTCATTGGCCTCGAACCCGTCCATCTCGACGAGCAACTGGTTGAGCGTTTGTTCACGTTCGTCATTACCCCCGCCATAACCGGCACCACGATGGCGGCCAACGGCGTCAATCTCGTCAATAAAGACGATACAGGGAGCGTTTTTCTTGGCCTGTTCGAACATGTCGCGGACACGGGATGCACCGACACCGACGAACATCTCAACAAAGTCCGAACCCGAAATGGTGAAGAAGGGCACACCCGCCTCACCCGCAATGGCGCGGGCCAGCAGCGTTTTACCGGTCCCCGGAGGGCCCACCAACAAAGCGCCTTTTGGAATCTTGCCACCCAGACGACTGAATTTCTGCGGATTGCGCAAGAATTCTACGATCTCTTCCAATTCTTCCTTGGCCTCGTCGATGCCAGCGACATCATCAAAAGTTACACGGCCATGCTTTTCGGTCAGCATCTTGGCTTTGGACTTGCCAAAGCCCATCGCGCCACCTTTGCCGCCACCCTGCATCCGGTTCATGAAGTAGACCCAGACACCGATCAGCAGCAGGAAAGGAAGAAGAGTGACCAGGAAAGACTGAATGCCCGATTGCTGTTGTTTCACAGCCTGAACCGGGATGCTTTCATCGATCAGCAGTTTGGTCACCTCGGCATCGCCGGGCTTGATCGTGACATAGCTTGCGCCGCTTTGCGTGGTATAGCGAATTTGCTCGCCATCCAATGTCACGTTTTTGACTTCGCCGCCTTCAACAGCGGTCACGAAATCAGAATAGGTTCTTTCATTGCTCTGAAGCGTTCCACCTGGTCCGCTGAACAGATTGAACAGTGCAAGGATCAGCAAAAACAGAACGACCCAAAAGGCGATGTTACGAGCGTTGCCCAAGAAAAATCTCCCAAAAGATTTCGGCAGATGGGGATCTGCCGGGTTGCTCTTTAAAATAGAGATGATTCAAGCAGGTTCAATGCGATAAAACCGAAGAGTGAAACTCGGGCTCTTCTGGCGTCAGTTCTGCAAGCCAACCATTTGAGAAACCCACCATAGGTGCAGATACCAAGACCTCTCCACTCCAGACGGACGGAGACGCCAGAAGCGCGGCGCGCGGTTTTCCAAGTGCACGCCAATCTGGCACGGCCTGCAAACCAGCCGCACCTAACGGGTGAACCTGCGCGTCGGGAATCGCCGGGCCAGACAGGATCCACCGTCCATCCCAAATCTGACCGGGTGCGCCGGGTGCGCTCTCAACGGCATTTAGCTCTCTGCAAATCCACATTTTATCGGCTTTTGGGATCAAGAGGCATCCACCAATCGTTGCCGCCTCACCCTGATCAATCGCGAGCAGCGCCCGGTCTGTTGCAGCCTGACGCGGTGGATATCCGCGGCCCGCAATCCAGCGGACACAACCTGTAAGAAGACGACGTCGAATTTCCGCAGGCAGAGTGGAAAATTTCGCGCGATCGACACAGATATCGCCGCCATCGACACTCAGGACCTGACGGGCGGAATCCTGCGTAATCTGCTCTAATGCTTCACGGGCTTGAGCAAGGTTTTCAGCAACGCGGGACAGAGAATGCGCCGAAATCCCAATTTCGGACAAGCCGGTCAACGCGTCGCGCGCCTTGATACGATCAAACCGCCGGTCGTGATTCGATGGATCCTCGATCCAATCTGTGCCAATCTCGGCAAGATAATCGCGCAGTTGTTGCCGGGTGATCCCCAACATCGGTCGCAGCAGCATGATCCCTTGATAGCTCCGCATTGCGGGCATGCCGGACAATCCCGTCACACCAGCAGCGCGCGCCAATCGCATCAGCATGGTTTCGGCTTGATCATCGGCGGTGTGTCCCAGGGCAATCGCGCCGATCTGCTTGTCACGCGCCCAGTCTGACAGCAACTGGTACCGGGCCTGCCGCGCCCTATCCTGCAGGTTACCTGTCTGGTCCCACCCCTGCCAGTGCAACGTCTCATGTGGAAGGCCCAGACCCTGGGCAAGCTGCGCCACCCAATCTGCCTCCGCCACCGCTTCGGGGCGCAGATTGTGGTTCACCGTGGCGACAAACAGCTCAACCTGTTCCTCTTGGGCGATGTGCTTCAACAAACTCAGCAAAGCAACTGAGTCACCGCCACCGGATACCGCAACACCTAGACGGCGCGGAAGGTTTTCCGGCAATCGCGCGCGGAGTTCGGATTTCAGGAGTGTGCCTTGTGTGGTCAAGTACAACCCAGTGACGTCATTTCCTGCGTGGCGCTGGAGACCAATGCCGAGGCCGGGAACCGGACGCTAACCTCGCTCAGTGTGATACACGCCTGTTCGGTCTGTCCCAGACGGCCCAGCGCAGCACCCAGTTCGAACAAAGCCTCAGGCGCATAGGCGCCTTCGGAATCGCCGGTGAAGCTGGCAAGGAATGCCTTTGCCGCTTCGCGGGTGTCGCCAATGCCCTCCAACGCCTGTCCGCGCTTTAGGTGTGCTTCGGGCGCAAGCGGGCTTCCGGGATATGATGTATCGAATACTGCGAACTGATCCGCGGCGGCCTGGAAGTTTCCATCGGCCAGCGCCTGAGCAGCGGCATTGAAATCCGCTTGCTCGCCTACTGCCAACTCACCCAGGTCGGCATCGGTTGGCGCTGTCGGAGCAGTAGGGGCTGCGGATGTGATGTCCGTTTCTCCGCCCAGAGTTGTTGTATCACCGAGCGTACTCAGGTCGCCGCCTTCCAGTTCGACCAAGCGAAACTCAAGATCACCGATGCGGTTGGTGCCGTCGGTTACAATATTCTGTACACGCTGGTTCAACTGCTCGGTCTGGCGCGTCAGGCGCTGCAACTCGGCCTCTATGGCATCAACGCGTTCAAGTATCGAACTGCCGGACAGGTTCGGGGCCGGAGAGCCGGTTGTTGAAAACTCGCGCTTGAGCCGCTGAATTTCCACATGCAGCACCGTCAGTTCCTGCCGGATATCCGCCAAGGTTTGCTGATCCTGTGCTTGTGCCAAACCGGCGGTCGCCAAAACTGCGGCCAGAACCCATCCTGCTAGTTTCATCGTCTTATCCCAAAGTTGATCCGGTCAGCACCGTGACTGCACGACGGTTTTTCGAATAGCAGTCCTCGGTGCTGCAAATCTCGATCGGACGCTCTTTGCCAAAACTGACAGTTGTCAGCCGGTTGCCCGCTACTCCGCGGGAAATCAGGAACTCGCGGGCGGCATTTGCCCGGCGCGCACCCAGTGCGAGGTTATACTCACGCGTGCCCTGCTCATCCGCATGGCCTTCGATCGTTGCCACAAAGTCGGGGTTGGCCATCAGCCAGTCGGCCTGCCCCTGCAGCACTGACTGCGCCTGCGGAGTAAGCGTCGACTGATCGACTGAAAACAGAACCCGGTCACCAACAGTTTGCTGGAAATATGCAGGCGAGCGCGGATCACTTGGAGAGCCCGCGGCCAGCCCGCCATTTGCGCCATTGCCAAAGCCGCCGCCCAGCGCAGACGGATCGTTATTGGTGCAGGCTGCCAACGCGCCAAACACACCTAGTGCTAGGATTTTGCCCAATACGTTCATCTCAGGTGCCTCGTTGTTTTTTCTCTTTATTGCCGTCTCTGTAGCATAGTGCAGGTTCCTTGTGAACTTTTCCTGCCAGCAGCCGTGATCAATTCTGCAGTGGACCCCATGACGGATCGCTGCCCCCATCCGGGGTGCGGATCGGGCGCAGGTTGCGTCCCGAGATATCAACCGAATACAGCGTCGCCCGGCCACTTGCGCCCTGGGTTTCTCGGGTGAACATGATCACGCGACCATTAGGGGACCATGTCGGTCCTTCGTCCAGAAACGACGAGGTCAGCAAACGCTCTTCGCTGCCATCTGTTCGCATGACACCGATATGAAATCGGCCTTTGTTCTGCTTGGTAAACGCAATCAGATCGCCACGGGGGGACCAGACCGGCGTTCCATAACGGCCCTGACCAAAGCTGATCCGCGTCGCCTCGCCCCCGTTTGCGGGCATGATGTAAAGCTGTGGCGTGCCCGAACGGTCGCTTTCAAACACGATCTGGGAACCGTCTGGCGAATAGCTGGGGGCGGTTTCGATCGCGGGCGTATTGGTCAGCCGCACGCTTTGCCCGGAAGCCAGATCCATTTTCCACAGGTCCGTATTGCCGCCCTGAATAAGCGAATAGACGATCGACCGTCCATCCGGCGAAAACCGGGGCGAAAAGCTCATCGTGCCGCCCTGGGTGTTCAACTCAGTCCGCCTGACCCGCTCGATATCCAGAACATAGATGCGCGGCTGACCGGATTCGTAGCTGGTATAGAGCAGTTGATCACCGGCAGGTGAAAAGCGTGGTGCCAGAACAATGGCGGCGCTGTCGGTCAGGTACTGCACATTCGCACCATCATAATCCATGATCGCCAGCCGTTTCAGGCGCTGGTTTTTGGGGCCGCTTTCCGAGACAAAGGCAACGCGACTGTCGAAATAGGCGCCCTCGCCCGTTACACGGCTATAGACTTGATCCGCCACTTTATGGGCCATGCGCCGCCACCCTTCAGTCGTCCCGGCAAACTGCAGACCGTTGCCCAGCTCCTGCCCAGAAAACACATCCCAGACCCTGAACCGCACCGTCAGGTGATTGCCCGACACATTCACAGCACCTGTCACCAAAGCCTCGGCATTGATGGCTTTCCAATCCGCAAACCGAACGGGATCTTCAAAGCTGGCCACTTGGCTGATGAAAGCATCAGACAGAATTTCGCGAAACAGCCCCGTTCCGGTCAGATCCGCCGCCACAACCCGCGAGATATCCTGGGCGTATTGGGCTGCCGCCGTACTATCGGGAACAAAACTTGGAACCGCAAAGGGCAAGGGTTCGATGATCCCCTGATCCAACTCCAGGCGGAGCGGCCCACTTTGGGCGTGAACGGGTGCCGACACCAGTGTCAGGCCAAGCAACAGGCTGGTCAGAAGTCTCATCATTTGATCCGCATCCTCTCGGGATTGAATGTAATCTCAATATCCTGCCAATGCTCGTATTTATCGGTTGGCAGGTCATATCCTTTGGCTCCACAGCGCAAAATGGCACGTCGAGCGGCCTCATAGGCTTGTCTGGCTGCGCCGTCAGAACCGCCTGAGCTGTCGATCATGTGCAAGCTGCCGCCAACCACCTTGCCATCACGGGTCAACGAAAATCCGACAACAACAACTGTCTGCAGAGCATCCGTGGACAAGGACCCGACGTTCCAGCATTGGGAAACGGCCAATCGCATCGCGTCCTTTTCGCCGCTGGTCAAGGGCGGACCAGAGGGTTCACTCCCTTGTCCCAACGCCTCGGCCAGCGCATCTTTGATGGCTGTTTCCGTCTGCGCGGGCTCTGTGGGTTCGGGCTCGGGCGTCTCCGCCACTTCGGGCTCGACCGGTGGCGTCGGGCGGTTGGGACGGATCCGCGGGCGCGGCGATGTTCGGGGAGCGTTTTCTTTGGGCTCTTCCGCTTCGGTCACAATCTCGTCAGCCTTTTCCTCGGGGGCGGTCTGATCCTGCTGTTCCTGCTGGGTCTCGGCTCCCTCGTCCAAAGATACGGCCGGGGTTTCGATTTCATCAGGCGCGGCCTCGGGCGGAGGCGGCGCAACCGGCACCGGCGCAACATTCTCGGCCGGGCTGGGCTGTGCTTCTGGCCCAGAAGGCACCGTAAGGTCGACGGTCTCGGGGGCGGGAGTGTCCAACACCGGTGGCTGTTCAATCACCACCGGTTCTGGCGGCGGCTCAACCGGTTCAGGCTCAGGATCCGGGTCCGGGTCGGGTTCAGCAGGTTCCGCCTCTTGCAACGAAGGCTGCTCCTCCACTACCGGTTCCGACGCTGGATCCTCTTCTGTTGGGGCCTCAGGCGGCTGCAGCGCTGTTGGCGTCGGCACTTCGGGCGCATCCCGCTGAGCGGTCATTGCCGCAAATTGCTCAGCCGAAATGACCGAGACATCCTGCACGGCCATAGGTAATGGTTCGGACCGGAAGGTGCCGCCGAAAAATGCCCAACCAATCAGACTGACATGGGCAATCGCCGAGATCTTGGTGCCGGTATCCACCGTGCGGCCTCACTCTCCACCGTCGTCCAGTGTCGGGCCGCCCGTATCGGTCACCAGCCCCACATTGGAGAACCCACCCGCATTAAGCGCGCCCATTACCTGCATCACCTGCGCATAAGGGATCGCACCATCCGCGCGCAAAAACACTCGGTCGCTACTGCGTTCTGCTGCGATGGCACGCAGTTTTCCAATCAGCTCTTCGCGCAGAATATCCGTGGTTTGGATTTGCACCCTGCCATCCGCGGTCAGCGTGACGGTCAAAGGTTCCTCGTTATCGCCGGGCAGCGCACTGGCCGCCGTTTTAGGCAGATCAACCGGGACACCAACAGTCAGCAAGGGCGCAGCCACCATGAAGATGATAAGCAGCACCAGCATAACGTCCACAAAGGGTGTGACGTTGATCTCAGCCATCGGCTGCGCGCGACCGCGACGCCGACCCCGCCGGCGTCCATTCCCGCCCGAGGATTGCTGTACCGCAGCCCCCATCTCAGCTGTCCAGCTGGCGCGACAGAATGGTGGCGAACTCATCGGCAAAGGCTTCATAGCCTCCAACGATCCGATCACTATCTGCGCTGAGTTTGTTATAAAAAATCACCGCCGGAATCGCGGCCAACAGGCCCAGGCCGGTGGCCAGCAACGCCTCGGCAATACCGGGCGCGACAACAGCCAGGTTGGTGTTCTGCTGCTCGGCAATCTCGATGAACGCATTCATGATACCCCAAACCGTTCCGAACAGACCAATGAAGGGTGCAGTTGAGCCGACAGTGGCCAGAATGGGCAGGCCCTTTTGCAGCGCCTCGGCCTCTTTCGCGATGGCCACATCCATCGACCGATCAATGCGTGCAGTGGCACCAGCTATCAGCCCGCCATCAGTGCGGTGCGAGCGGCGCCATTCGATCATGCCCGAGGCAAATATCTTCTCCGAACTGCCATCGGGTTGGGTACCGATCTGCTCGAACAGTTCATCCAGGGGGTTCCCGGACCAGAAAGCCTCATCAAAAACCTGAGCTTCACGCCTTGCAGCACGGTAATTGATCAGTTTCTGGATGATGATCCCCCAGGACCAGACTGATGCGCCAATCAGCATCAGCATTACCAGTTTAACGATAAAAGTCGCGCGGGCAAAAAGCCCCCACATGGAGAAATCGATCTCCTGCGCCAGCGCCAGCGTTTCAGCTTCCATGAACCTGCTCTTTGTTTTGCCTGACAGCCTTACGGCCTTGTTTTGTCAAACGCTAACGCAGATGGGGGCGAATTGCCAACAGAACCACCCGGGCCCTGCAAATTGTTACAACAATGCGCGAATCTCTGCCGGAAGGCGTACGGGCTTGCCCTGCGCATTCATACAGACGGCGGTAACGATGGCGCGAAAAATCTCCTCTTCGCCCCGTTTGACCACTTGCGCCATGATCAGACGGACACCGGACAGAGACTTGATTTCGGTCTCGATCTCCAGATCGTCGTCAAATTTGGCCGGGGCCAGGTATTCCGCCTCGATCCGGCGTACGACCCAGACGATACCCGCGTCGCGCATGGCATTCTGGTCGTTGCCCAAACGCCGCACATAATCAGACCGGGCGCGTTCGATGTATTTCAGATAATTGGCGTGATAAACGACCCCGCCCATGTCGGTGTCTTCATAAAATACTTTAACGGAATAAACGTGCTTCATTGCGGTTGATCCAATCTGGCAAACAATCTCAGCGCATGAGAGGCATCCTGCGCCGCGCCCGGCAGGACAGGATCGTATGCCGCCCGGATCAACCCGGCAATGTCTGGTCGCAATATCGTCGCGTCACCCGCCACTGCCAAGGGCGACTGGTTGCGAAAAGCGGTATCGGACCAGAGCAGCACCGTTTGCACCACCTGGCTGAGCGCAAGCGTTTCAGCGGGGATTTGCGACAATTCATTGTCCATCCGCAAAAACACAAAGGCCGCACGAATGGCGCCGTCTTCTTCAAAACGGAATATCCGGTACTGGTTGGCATCGGCCGCGATCAACCGATCAACCAACGGCCCCAGATCAGGGACCAAACGGTCCAGATCGGGCACTTCTGTCAGTTCTTTCCAGTCGCGGAAGAAAAAGACCATGCAGTTGGCGCCAAGCTCGGGGTCGGTTTCTGCCATCTGATGCCCTGCCAGTGTTACCACTGCCTCGAACGCGCCTTTGACCGTGGCCAAACTTTCATCTTCGACCCCAAAGACGATCGGCACGATGGGGCGGCCCCAGCGCGCAAACAGGAACTCTCCGCTTTCGCGGGTGAACAGGGCTTGAATGTCTTCGGGTGTCACGCGCAATCCTCGGCAATCGGACATTGTTTGGCGGAACCCTTAAAAGCTCACACGCGCGGCTTCAACCAAACAGATCGTTTTGCCCCTTGGGTGCGGCCATGCCCAGATGCGTCCACGCCTTCTGCGCCAGCATCCGGCCACGCGGTGTGCGTTGGATCAGGCCTTGCTGCAAGAGGAAGGGTTCGATCACCTCCTCCAGCGAGTCCCGGCTTTCCGACAAAGCTGCCGACAAGGTTTCGATACCTACCGGCCCGCCCGAGTAATTCTCGGCGATCAGCTTCAGATACCGGCGGTCCGCGCCGTCCAGCCCCAGATGATCGACCCCCAGCCGCGTCAACGCCCCATCAGCCAAATCGCGGGTGATCCGTCCATCGCCTTCGACGATTGCGAAATCCACCACCCGCCGCAGCAGGCGCCCGGCGATCCGAGGCGTTCCGCGTGACCGGCGCGCGATCTCTCGGGCACCACTGTCATCAGCCGGTGCTCCAAGCTTGCGCGCGTTGCGGGTGACAATCTCGTGCAATTCATCAACGGTATAGAACTGCAGGCGTGTCGGGATGCCAAAGCGGTCGCGCAGCGGCGTGGTCAGCAGCCCCATCCGGGTTGTGGCCCCGACCAGAGTAAACGGCTGCAACTCGATCCTCACCGTGCGCGCGGCCGGGCCTTCACCAATCACCAGATCCAGCTCGAAATCCTCCATCGCCGGGTACAGGACCTCTTCGACCGCTGGATTCAATCGATGGATTTCGTCAATGAACAGCACATCGCGCGCTTCCAGATTGGTCAGGATCGCCGCCAGATCGCCCGCCTTTGCCAGAACCGGGCCAGATGTCATCCGAAAATTCACGCCCAACTCACGCGCGATGATCTGCGCCAGCGTGGTCTTGCCCAGACCCGGAGGGCCATGGAACAGCGTATGATCCATTGCCTCACCCCTTTGGCGAGCTGATTGAATAAAGATACGCAGATTGGCGCGCGCCTCGGCTTGACCGATGAATTCGTCCAGTCCCTGCGGGCGCAAGGCGCGGTCATTGTCTTCCGGCAACGGCTCGGGGCGCAGGGTGGGATCGGCATCTACCATTCAATCACCCTTTCGGAGCCAATAGTTTCAACGCAGCGCGGATCAGGTCCGCCTCACCCGCTTCGGGCAAGCTTGCCGCGGCTTCGGCCACGGCTGACGCGGCCTCGGACGGGCCGTAGCCCAGATTGGAGAGTGCCGACAATGCCCCGGCAGATGCTGCTGCATTACCTGATGCGCTTATGGTGGGCCGCTTTGGCACAGGTGTCGGTTCAGTCAGTTCCACCACATCCAGCGCGGGGCCATCCATTGCCTCGGTCACCGTGCCGCCCATGGCCATAACGCCGGGCGCCTTGTCTTTGAGGTCCAGCACGATCCGCTGCGCGGTTTTGGGGCCTACGCCCTTGGCTGCCTTGACCGCCCCCCAATCGCCCAGAGCAATCGCCCTGCTGACACCATCGGGGCCCAAGGCGCTGAGGATTGCTAGCGAAACCTTGGCCCCGACCCCTTGCACCGAGCACAGCAGGCGATGCCATTCCTTCTCGACCAGCGAAAGGAACCCGTAAAGCTGCATCAAATCCTCGCGCACCACCATGTCGGTGTAGATCGAGATCGCCTCACCCACGCCCGGCAGCGCAGCCATCGTACGGTCCGAGCAATAGACCAGATAGCCGACCCCACGCACGTCGATCAGCACGTGATCCGGCGCGCGGTAATCCAACCGGCCTGTCAGCTTGCCAATCATGCCCGCACCTGTTTCATCCGCGACTGTGGCGTTGCCCCGTAAAAGGAATGACAGATCGCTATCGCCAGCGCATCCGCGGCATCCGCGCCCTTGGGCTGACAGCCCGGCAGTTGCAACTTGACCATATGAAGAACCTGTTCCTTTTCGGCATGGCCCACGCCCACAACCGTTTTCTTGACTCGATTGGGCGCATATTCTCCCACTGGCAACCCGGCCTGCGCCAGCGTCAACAACGCCACACCCCGCGCCTGACCCAGCTTTAGCGTACCGGCCCCGTCCTTGTTCACAAAGGTCTGTTCGATGGCGGCCTGATCGGGCTGATGCTCGGCAATCACTTCGACGATCTGATTATGGAGCGATAGCAACCGCTCTCCCAGATCATCCCCGTCCGATTTACATAACCCATTGGCAACATGACTGAGACGGCTGCCATGTGATTCGATGACGCCCCATCCCAGGGTCCGTAGCCCCGGATCAATGCCCAGAATTCGCATATATAGCCTCGGCCTGCTCGGATTTGTGTGTTCTTTTTTACCGACTAGCACGAAACAAGAACATTTTCCAAGCGAATTGACTGATGGTCAGATTGCGACACGGTCGTCCTGTCTCCGACAGAATGAGCTGATTACGACCGGAAAATGTCGGGTTTCGACCAGTTTGATGAAGGCAAAATTGCCAATAAATTAAGGCGTTTCCATGTTTTTCGAGCGTTGCAAAAAACGCATAGGACACATGCAATTTCTATGCTTGTGCAGTCAGAAAACCATCCCTAAATGCCCGTCAGATCGCAAGATCAGAGTTTAACACAAACCGGAAGGAAACAGGATATGGCTGCACTGGACACAACCCGCACCACCACTGGCTCATTTGGCCTCGTCGGCCGTATCGGTACGACTTTCGCAATGGTCGTAAACGCCGTTGTCGAATGGAATGATGCCCGCGTTACACGCAACGCGCTGAGCGGTCTGTCGGACCGCGAGCTGGAAGATATCGGCCTGTGCCGTGGCGACATTGAAATCGTCGTGGAAGGCCGCCGTTAAGGCAAAGCAAACCTACCGTTGATTTTCCCCTTCTCCCTCGGGGCAAAGAAGAACGCCGCGTATCCCCGGATACGCGGCGTTTCTAATCAAAGCGGAAGAAACTTAGCGGAGAACTTTGCTGAGTTGAGACGAGAGGGCCTGTGATACCGGGTCGATCTGCATGATCCATGCCCCCGCCTTCTCCACTTCGGTCCCTTGCGCAAGGCTATCGACACGATACTGGTAGGCCGACGACCCCAAGCTGGTCAGCAAAAGCGTTTTGAATGCGAACAGCCCAGCCAAGCAGATCAGCAGAGCCTTTGCAGGCACCGCGGACTGAACCCGCTGTGGTTTCATTACAACCAAGCCATCTTTGCGCATAGTCGCACGATAACCACGGGTCATCTTCGAATGTTTCTTGTTCAGCCGATGAACGCGCTGATCAAATTCAATTTGTTTTCCAGTCATGGCAGCCTCCAAATCAACCGCCCCCCAATTCCACGTCATTGACGGTAAAAACAGATTGCGACAAAAAAGAGGCGAAACTCTACAAAACTCCTGCAAATGGCCCGATTTTAGCCCTGTTTGGTTAAGACTAGCGACGTCCATTCACCAATTTGGTCATTTCTAGAGGCATTGAAGCCATTTTGGAGATAAACGGAAACAACGTCCTCGGCTTGCTCGTTAAGGATTCCCGATAGAATCGCCTTACCCCCAACCCGCAGATTCGCTGAAATTTCGGGCGCCAGGGCCACCAATGGGCCCTTGAGGATGTTGGCGAATATCAGGTCATAGGGCGCAAGAGATTTCAGCTCCGGATGATCGAACCCCGCAGCCTCGACACATTGAACCTTCCCTGACATGCCGTTTGCCTTCAGGTTGGCTTCAGCAACTTCGACAGCAACCTGATCAATATCGCTGGCGATGATGTCCCCCTCCCAAACACGAGCGGCGGCCATCGCAAGAACGGCGGTGCCGCAACCGATATCTGCAACTTTTGTCGCGGTAAAACCCTGATCGAGCAGAAAATCCAGAGCCTTGAGACACCCAAGGGTGGTGCCGTGATGCCCGGTACCGAAAGCCATTGCAGCCTCAATCAACAAAGGGATACGGCCTTCGGGCAGCTTGTCGGCATCGTGACAGCCATAGACGAAAAAGCGGCCAGCCTCGACAGGCGCCAATTCACGGCGGACATGGGCGACCCAGTCGGTTTCGGGCAGTTCCGAGATTACAAAGGGTTTGGATCCGAACGCAGCCGCCAGAACCGCCAGTGCCGTTTCATCCGGCGCTTCGGTGAAGTAACCGCCAATCTCCCACAGGCCCGAGCCATCTTCGACTTCGAATACGCCCACGCCCGTGGGTTCGGGATCAAGACGCTCCATGGCTTCGCCCAGACCATCGGCTGATTTTTTGCCGGTCAGGGTGGTAAGCGCGGTGAATGTGGGCATGGGAGCCTCCTGTGTCAGCTGACACAGCGCCTAGGGTGCGGGCCCGCGAAGGTCAAGCATTGGCAGCTATTCCGCCGGAGCGGGCGCGTATTTCGACAGTATCGTCTCATTCCCAAGCTCTGGGTGGCGCGGGATCAGCAGCGACAGCGATAACGAAATCAACGCCATCGCTGCAGCCACTGCAAAGACCGCTCCGGGCGAGTACACCCAGAGCAGGCCCAGAAGCGCTGGTAGGAATACCGCGGCGATATGGTTGATCGTAAAGGCAACCGCTGCGGTTGGCGCAATATCTGCCGGATCGGCAATTTTCTGGAAATAGGTTTTAAGCGCCAGAGCCAGAGCGAAAAGCACATGGTCAATCACATAGAGAGTAGCCGCCAGAACAACGCCCCAACCGAACCAATAAATGCCGCCATAGGCTGCAAATACAACGGCCAGGCCTGCATATTCGAAAATCAAAGTGCGACGTTCACCGAATACGGACACAGCTTTGCCTAGCATCGGCGCAACCGAAATGTTGATAACCAGGTTGATCAAGAAAAGACCGGTGAGTTCGTGGACCTCAAACCCGAATTTCTCGACCATCATGAAACCGGCGAAAACGACAAAGATCTGACGACGCGCGCCCGCCATGAACTGAAGCGCATAGTACAGCCAGTATCGGCGGCGCAGCACAATTTTTTTGGTTTGCGGAGTCGGCGCGTCGAACTGCGGATAGGCGACCAGACAGAACAACGCCAGCAAAGCCGTCAGCCCACCCGCAGCCATGAATACAGTGTTATAGGACAGATCGAACCGATCCCACGTCAGGACAATCAGCCCATAGATAACCAATGTCGAAGCTGATCCCATGGCGACCATCCAGCCCAGAAATTGCGGCGCTCGGTCCTTGGGCAACCACTGCAGCTGAAGGGATTGGTTCACGGTTTCATAATAGTGGAACCCGATCGAGCTCAGCAGTGTGACGAACAACAAGCCACCAAGGCTTGGGAACCACGCTGTCACCGCAGTCGCAACACCCAGCATGATCAGCGAGATCATCGCCAGCACCTGCTCCCGAACAAACAAGATCACGGCAATTACGCCTACAGCCAGAAAGCCTGGGATCTCGCGCACGGTATGCAGCAGGCCGATGTCGGCACCGTCGAAATTCGCCACTTCAATAACGAAATTGTTCAACAACGCGCTCCATGCGTTGAAAGCAATGGGCATGGTCAGTGCCATCACGAATAAAAGCGTGATGGGACGGCGCCAGAACGGAAGGCTTTGCGCCTCGGAAAGTGGCATGGGTTTCAGCATGAGAGTCCCTCTACGCCCATTTTCAGGTTTTGGCGAGTAGGAAGAAGGGCACGCACATTGGCTCTGCATGAATGCAGAGGTCAGTAGAAATTTTGCGGGTCAATATCAACGGTCAGCCTGATGTCACCTTTCAGCCGCAGCGGTGCTATCCAACGGGCGATGGCATCCTGAATTGGCGCTCCTTTGGGGGCTTTGACCAGCAGCCGCACCCTGTGTCGCCCGCGGATACGCGCAATGGGCGCAGGCGCTGGACCAAAGACCTGCGCACCGATCTGCCGCAACGGGGCGTCGTTGCGGGCCATGGCGTTGCCGATGTCAAAAACAGGACCGACCTCGAGGCCAGACAGAACGATACCGGCCATGCGTCCATAGGGGGGAACACCGGCGGCCAACCGTCCGGCGGCCTCGGCTTTCCAGAACCCTTCTTCATCGCCCGAAAGGATGGCGCGAATGACGGGATGTTCCGGTTGAAAGGTCTGCAACAGCGCCTGTCCGGGCTTATCCGCGCGCCCGGCGCGGCCAGCCACCTGCCGCATCAGCTGGAATGTGCGTTCGGCGGCGCGCAGGTCCGCCCCATGCAGACTGAGATCGGCGTCAATGACACCCACCAATGTCAGTTTCGGAAAATTGTGCCCCTTGGCCACCAGCTGCGTACCAATGACGATATCGGCGTCACCGGCAGCAATCTCTTCGATCTTTGCTTTCAATGCGCGCGCCGATCCAAACAGATCGGATGACAGCATGGCAATATTTGCCTCGGGAAATGTTGCCTCAGCCTCTTCAGCCAGCCGTTCGATCCCCGGCCCGACCGGGGCCAGCTTGCCCTCGACCTGACAGGAGGGGCAGACCTCGGGCATGGGTTTGGTCTCACCGCATTGGTGGCACATCAGACGCTTGAGAAACCGGTGTTCAACCATGCGCGCATCGCAGTGATCACAGGCAATCTGCTCGCCACAAGCCCGGCACAGGGTGACCGGCGCATATCCCCGGCGGTTAATAAACAGAAGGGATTGTTCACCCCGCTCGATCCGCTGATGGACGGCCTGCCGCAGCGATGGAGAAATCCACGTCCCCGGCTGCATCTTCTCGGCCCGCATGTCGATGGGCTTCATCTCGGGCAACACCGCATCGCCAAAGCGCGAAGTCAAATCGAGCCGCTCATACTTGCCTGCTTCGGCATTGGCCCAGCTTTCCAGTGACGGCGTCGCACTTGCCAGAATAACGCGCGCGCCGCAAATGGCGGACCGCAGCACAGCCATGTCACGGGCGCTGTAATGCACACCATCTTCCTGTTTGTACGAAGTGTCATGTTCTTCATCGACCACGACCAACCCAAGATTGCGAAACGGCAGAAACAGGGCCGAGCGCGCGCCGACAACAAGCTGTGCATCGCCCTGCCCCACCATGCGCCAGACTCGTCGGCGTTCGGTCATCGTCGCGCCCGAATGCCACTCTGCCGGGCGCGCGCCGAAACGTGCCTCAACGCGCGTCAGGAATTCGGCGGTCAGGGCAATCTCGGGCAGCAGAACCAGCGCCTGCCGCCCCTGGCGCAACGCTTCGGCGACGGCCTCAAGATAAACCTCGGTCTTGCCCGACCCGGTGACGCCTTTCAGCAAGGTCGTGCCATAATCACCCGTTCGCAGACCAGATTGCAGGGTTTCCACTGCTGAGGCCTGATCATCGGTCAACGCCTTGCCCGGCAGATCCGGATCCAGATGTGGATAGGGCAGATCGCGCGGGCTGTCTTCTTCGCGAACCGCACCGAGTTTGACCAACCCCTTCACGACTGAAGAGGTCACACCCGCCTGTTCGGCCAGTTCCTTCAGCGTAAAGGCCAACCCGCCGTAGTCGCGCAGCAACTCCAACACACGGGTCCGCGCGTCGGTCACCCTGTCAGGGTCCCTGTCGCCAAGCCGATAGACCTTGCGCATCGAAGGCGGATCGCCCAATCCGGGTGCGCGCGTAGCCAATCGCAACATCGCAGGCATCGGAGTCAGCGTGTAATCGGCGACGCGCCCCAGAAACAGGCGCATCTCTTCGCGCATCGGCGCGACTTCAAGCACCCGGATCACCGAGCGGGTCTTGGCAAGGTCAAAGCCACCCTGCCCCGGCCCCCAGACCACGCCCAAGACTTTGCGCGGGCCCAGCGGCACCTCGACAAAAGCGCCCAGAAAGCACCCGCCCTCGGGCGCCTTATAGTCCAGCGTCCGGTCCAGCGGTTGGGCGGTCAGCACCGCCACCAACTCACCTTGGTCGAAAAACTCCTGAGTGCTCAATGCATATCCTTGGCAAGGGGTTCCAGCATGGGTCTCTTTGAGGTAAAGCCATCCGCGACCAAGGCCAACCCATCAAAGGACTGCCCGCATGAAATTCTTCGTAGACACAGCCGAGATCGACGCAATCGCCGAACTGAACGATCTGGGCATGGTGGACGGTGTCACCACCAACCCTTCGCTGATCCTGAAATCGGGCCGCGACATTCTGGAAGTGACCAAGGAAATCTGTGATCTGGTTGACGGACCGGTCTCGGCCGAGGTCGTGGCAACCGAAGCCGACGACATGATCGCCGAAGGTCGCAAGCTGGCCAAGATCGCCCCGAATATCGCTGTCAAAGTGCCGCTGACATGGGCGGGCCTGAAAACCTGCAAAACGCTTAGTGACGAAGGCCAGATGGTCAATGTGACCCTCTGCTTCTCGACCAATCAGGCGATTCTGGCCGCCAAAGCCGGCGCAACTTTCATCTCGCCCTTCATCGGACGTCTGGATGACATCAACCTAGATGGCATGGACCTGATCGCTGATATCCGTCAGGTCTATGACAATTACGGATATGAGACCGAAATCCTCGCCGCATCGATCCGCACCGTGAACCACGTGACCGACAGCGCCCGCATCGGCGCTGATGTCATCACCGCACCACCCGCTGTGATCAAAAAGCTGGCCGATCATCCGCTGACCGATAAAGGCCTTGAAACCTTCCTGTCCGATTGGGCCAAAACGGGTCAGAAAATCCTCTGATTCTGCGCGAACCCGCGCGGCGCCCCTGGCGCCGCGCTCGGCCCAGCTGCTTTGAATCTGATCTCGGATCAGATCTCTGCAGACCGGAGTTTTCCCGACCACATTCCCCGCGAAATTCAAATTGACGCTCATTTTTCCCGAGGCAGATCCGGCAAGCCGTGCTATAAGGCCGAAAAATAAAAAAGACCGGACAGGACATGAGCAGCAACACCATACTCAAGGACACCTTGCGCGAGGCGATTCTGGCCGAACCAGATGCCATTCTGGATGACAAGGACCTGATGCAGGCCCTCGTCACCGCAAATGAGCAGGCGCGCGGGAATAACGTCATCGACCTGCGCGGCATAGCCATGCAACGGCTCGAAGCCCGGCTGGACCGGCTGGAGGATACGCACCGCTCGGTCATTGCGGCAGCCTATGAAAATCTGGCCGGCACAAATCAGGTTCACCGGGCCATTCTTCGGCTACTTGAACCGGTCGGATTTGAGGAATTCCTGCACATACTTGGTGCAGATGTGGCTGACATACTGCGTGTCGACCGCATTACGCTGGTTCTTGAAACGACGGCAGTCCAGAAAGACCCGGCAATCTCAAGACTTGCAGGCGTGCTGGCCATCGTCGAACCCGGTTTCGTCGACAACTATCTGACCTTTGACCACAGCGGCCCAGCACGCGAGGTCGTCTTGCGTGAAATCATCCACCCCGCACACAGGATATTCGGCAGTGATGCGGATCACCTGCGCTCCGAAGCTTGTCTGAGGCTGGATTTGGGCGAAGGCCGACTGCCTGGCATGATCATCATGAGCGCAAAAGACCCCAGGCACTTTACGCCAAAGCTGGGCACGGATCTTCTGACTTTCTTTGCTGGTGTCTTCGAACGGTCGATGCGCCATTGGCTGTCGTGAGCCTTATTTCTCCGGCTTGTCGTGACGCACTGCAAAACTGGCTTGATGGCCTGGGGGCCTTGTCAGGCCGGTCCGAAAACACGCTTACCGCCTATCGGGGGGATGTGTCCGAATTTCTGTCCTTCATGACACTGCACCATAGCGAAAGTCAGGGGATGGCGGCGATTGCACGGATTACAATCTCGGACATGCGGGCATGGATGGCCGATCAGCGCGCATCCGGCGTTGGCTCGCGCTCGCTTGCGCGCAAACTTTCCGCCGTAAAAACCTTCTACCGTTGGCTTTCCGAGCGTGAAGGGTTTGAGCCGACCGCAGTTCTGTCGACGCGCGCCCCCAAATTTACCCAAAAACTCCCTCGACCCATGGCCGAGGATGCCGCACGTGCGATGATTGAAACGGTCGAGATGCAATCCGCCAGCGACTGGGTTTCTGCCCGCGACGTTGCGGTCGTTACTCTTTTATATGGCTGCGGTTTGCGTATTTCCGAGGCTCTCTCACTGACCGGAGCGGATACCCCTTTGCCCAACTCGCTGCGGATCACCGGCAAGGGCAACAAAGAAAGAATCGTTCCGGTCCTGCCGGTCGCGCAAACAGCTGTAGATCAATATGTAAAGCTGTGCCCTCACCCCCAATCCAGGGAGAAGGCACTGTTTCGCGGGGTTCGCGGAGGCCCCCTGAACCCCCGAGCCATTCAAGGTGTGATGGCCAAAGCGCGCCAGCAGCTTGGGCTGCCCTCCACTGTAACACCCCATGCCATGCGCCACAGTTTCGCGACCCACCTGCTGTCTGCGGGCGGTGATCTACGCACCATTCAGGAATTGCTGGGCCACGCATCGCTGTCCACCACCCAAGCATATACTGCGGTCGACACGGCGCGCCTGATGGAAGTTTACAACCGCACCCACCCAAAAGCCTAAGCAAACACTATCCAAATTGACCGGGCTTTTGGTTTGCATCTGGCCCGCGCATCATTCAAGAGACACCATGACACACAGATTCAAAGCTCTTTCCGTACATCTATTCACCGCGACCGGCGCCGTATTTGCAATGCTCGCCATGCTGGCCGCCGTCGAAGAGAAGTGGAGCCTGATGTATCTGTGGCTGGTCGTCTCGTTTATTGTGGACGGTATCGACGGCCCCTTGGCGCGGCACTATCACGTCAAAAAGAACGCCCCGGAATTTGACGGCGTGCTTCTGGATCTGATCATTGATTACCTGACCTATGTGTTCATCCCGGCCTTTGCCCTGTTCAAATCGGGCTTGATGGACGGCTGGACCGGCTGGTTCGCCATCATCGTCATCACCTTTGCCAGCGCCATGTATTTCGCCGACACGCGGATGAAAACGAAGGACAATTCCTTTTCCGGCTTTCCGGGCTGCTGGAACATGTTCGTCATTGTGATCTTCGCGCTCGAGCCCAATTTCTGGGTTATCCTGCTGCTGGTGACGCTGCTTTCGCTGGCGATGTTCCTGCCATTGAAGTTCATCCACCCAGTGCGCACAGAACGTTGGCGCAATGTGTCATTGCCGATGGCATTTGCCTGGACCTTCTTCGCCGGATGGGCTGCCTGGGTCGATTTCCACCCCGAAAGCTGGGCCCATTGGGGTCTGGTGATCACCAGCTTGTATCTGGTGTTCGCAGGAATTGCCCAGCAGGTGATCCCGCCGCGCAAAGCTTAAGGTCACAGGACCTCCTGCACCTCGAACTCGGTTCCGTTATGGGCGAACACATCACCCTGTTGCAGGCCAGCCATCGCCAAGTAAATCGGGCTTTGGGTTGAGATGCCCATATAAGTTTTGCCGTCCACTTCGAACCGCGTGGTCGAGACGCAGACCACAAAGCGCCGGTTGTTGAACTTGACCACCGCACCCGGTTGCACCCTGTCGGTCAGATCAAAATCCGTATTCTCGATCACATCGATCTTGGCATGATGAGCATGAACCGGCGCATCGAAGGCTGCTGCCAGATCGGCATTCTCACGCGAGGCTGCGATGTCATCCTTGTCATGCCCTTCCCGGTCATCAAGCTGCGAATCTTTCAGGAAAGCGTCGTAATGCGCCTGCGCGGTCGCAAGCTCTTGCTCTTCAAGCGACATAAGGCGGTCGATGATGGCCTTTTTACGAGCTGCCAAGTCTGGTTGATCGGTCATACCATGCGATCCTTTGAAATCTCTATTTGAAACAAATTGGGCATCAACCAGCGGGATTGCAACAGAATTCCGCTTTCTAGATCAGCAGACCGGCGGCGCGTTCATGGCGTAACAGCGCGACTTTGGTTTCAATCCCGCCATCACCTGAAAACCCGCCCAGCCCGTTTGCGGCCAGCACCCGGTGGCAGGGGATAATCACCGGAATGGGATTGGCGCCACAGGCCTGCCCCACCGGTTGCGGGGGCTGACCGAGTTCCTTCGCGAGATCACCATAAGTTCTGGTTTCGCCCAGCGGAATGGCAAACATCAGGTCGCAAACCTGACGCAGGAATTCCGACCCCTCGATACGGTAAGGCAGATCGAACCTGTCCAACCGCCCCTGATCATAGGCGCGCAGCTGCGCGGCGGCCTCCTGCAACAGGGGCGTGACTTCGCCCTGATTGCCGCCATTCCAGATCAGACGCGTCACCGCGCCATCTGTTCCTTCAACACCCAAAGTCCCGAAACGGGTCTCAACCGCAATCATTCCCATGCGAACAGGCTGACAGAAACCGCGCGCATCACAACCCGAATTCTGCGGATCCGGATCTTCATCTGGCCAAAAATACCTCGGAGCGCGAGGCAGAGCCTCGCAAAAGACTCCGCCTCAGCCGCAGAACACTGATTAGCTCAGCGCGTCGTTACAACGCCCGCACACGCCGTCATGCGCATGGCGCCCAACATCAGGCAGGATTTTCCAGCAGCGCTGACATTTCTCGCCCTCAGCCTTTTCGAACACCACGGCCACGCCCTCGATTTCCGGCACGCGGAACGCCTCGGCCGGGGCCGGATCTCCGGTGACGGTCAAACCGGACGTGATGCACATGTCATCGACGTCAAACGTTGCCAGAAGATCGCGGGTTTCACCATCTTCGACATGCACGATCGGTGCGGCCTCAAGGCTGGAACCGATGACCTTATCCTGTCTCTGAACTTCGAGCGCGGCAGTCACAGCGCGGCGGACCCGGCGGATCTTGGCCATGCCAGCCTCAAGCTCGGTATTGCGCCAGTAGGCAGGCGTCTCCGGGAAGTCCACCAGATGGACCGAGCTGTCGTCACCCGGGAAACGCTCCAGCCAGACCTCTTCCATAGTGAAGACCAGAACTGGGGCCAGCCATGTGGTCAGACGGTGGAACAGTATATCCAGCACGGTGCGCGCGGCACGACGGCGCAGATTGTCGCCGTCGCAATACAGCGCATCCTTGCGGACGTCGAAATAGAAGGACGACAGATCAACGGTTGCAAAGGTGAACACCGCACTGAATACGCCCTGGAAGTCGAAAGACGCATATCCTTTTCGCACCTGTTCATCCAAATCGGCCAGACGGCTGAGCACCCAGCGTTCCAGGCGCGGCATATCCGCAGGGTCCACCCGGTCGGCCTCAGAAAAATCAGCCAGCGAGCCCAGCATGAACCGCATGGTGTTGCGCAACCGACGATAGCTGTCGGCGGTGCCCTTCAGGATTTCAGGTCCGATCCGCTGGTCAGCGGTGTAATCGGTCTGAGCCACCCACAGGCGCAGGATATCGGCACCGTATTGCTTGATGACCTCTTCGGGCACGATGGTGTTTCCCAGCGATTTGGACATCTTGTTGCCCTTGGCATCGAGCGTAAAGCCATGGGTCACCACGTTGCGATAGGGCGCGCGGCCCTTGGTGCCGCAGGCCTGCAGCATGGACGAATGGAACCACCCACGATGCTGGTCGGTGCCTTCCATATATACATCGGCGATGCCGTCCTCGGTGCCGTCCTCACGGTCGCGCAGCACAAAGGCATGGGTCGAGCCCGAATCGAACCAAACATCCAGAACGTCGAACACCTGATCCCAGTCATCCGGGTTATAGTCATTGCCCAGGAAGCGCTCTTTCGCGCCGTCAAGATACCAGCAATCGGCCCCGTCCTGTTCAAACGCTTCTTTGACGCGCGCATTCACGCCAGGGTCGCGCAGCAGAAAATCGGGATCGGTCGGCAAAGCGCCCTTCTTGGTAAAGCAGGTCAACGGTACGCCCCAGGCGCGCTGGCGCGACAGAACCCAGTCTGGCCGGGCCTCGATCATGGAATACAGACGGTTCCGGCCGGTCTGCGGGGTCCATTTCACCAACTCGTCGATCGAACGCAGGGCGCGTTCGCGGATGCTATCGCCCATTTCGCCCATGCCGTCGTCCAGTTTGCGGTCGACCGAGGCAAACCATTGCGGCGTGTTGCGATAGATGATCGGAGCCTTCGAGCGCCAGGAATGCGGATAGCTGTGCTTGATCTTTCCGCGCGCCAGCAACCCGCCAACCTCAACCAGTTTATCGATCACGGACTTGTTGGCATCACCCTCACCGCCCTTGCGGGACAGGATGTATTTGCCGCCAAAGAACGGCAGATCAGCGCGGAACGAACCATCGTCCATCACGTTATAGGTGATGACCTGCTCCAGCATGCCAAGATCACGGTAGAGCTCAAATTCCTCCATCCCGTGCGACGGCGCGCAGTGAACAAACCCCGTTCCTTCGGTGTCGGTCACGAACTCAGCCGCGCGGAAGTCACGGATGTCGTCCCATTCGCCATTACCGCCCTCGGCCCCGGCCAGCGGGTGGGCCAGTTGGACAGATGACAGCTCATCTGCTGTGATATCACGGACGCGGGTCCACTGGTCGTCGTTCAAGCGGGCGCGGCCCAGCACGTCAGCGGCCAGATTGTCCGCCAGCAGGAACTTGTCGCCAACAGCAGCCCAGCATTCCTCTGGTGCATCAGTGACTTCGTACAGCCCGTAGGAGATGTCCTTGCCATAGACCACAGCCTTGTTCGAGGGCATGGTCCACGGGGTTGTCGTCCAGATCACAACAAACGCGTCATCCAGATCGCCCGCATTCACAACCTTGAACTTCACCCAGATGGTGAAGCTTTCCTTGTCGTGATACTCGACCTCGGCTTCGGCCAGCGCGGTTTTTTCAACCGGCGACCACATGACTGGCTTGGACCCCTGATAGAGCGTTCCGTTCATCAGGAACTTCATGAACTCATCCGCGATCACAGCCTCGGCGTGATAGTCCATGGTGATGTAGGGATCGGCCCAGTTGCCGGTGATGCCCAGACGCTTGAACTCTTCACGCTGGATGTCGATCCAGCCCTCGGCGAACTTGCGGCATTCCTGACGGAAGTCGACAACGTTCACCTCGTCCTTGTTCTTGCCCTTCTTGCGGTACTGTTCCTCGATCTTCCATTCGATCGGCAGACCGTGACAATCCCATCCTGGCACATAGCGCGCGTCGTGGCCCATCATCTGATGGCTGCGCACGATCATGTCTTTGATCGTCTTGTTCAGCGCGTGACCGATATGAAGGTGACCGTTCGCATACGGAGGGCCATCGTGCAGGGTAAAGGGCGTGCGGCCCTGTTTTTCACGCAGGCGGTCATAGACACCGATCTCTTCCCAGCGTTCCAGCCATGCGGGTTCGCGCTTGGGCAGGCCTGCGCGCATGGGGAAATCGGTTTTCGGCAGGTTCAGCGTGTCTTTGTAATCAGGTGTTTGGGTCGTGTCGGCGCACATTGGGGGCGTCCTTTGGATGATCTGGTCGTATTGGGATCGAAGCGGTCGGTGCGAGTTCTCAAACACCTTTGCCCGGCGTCTCAGTGGTCAGAGCGCCGGGGAAATAATTCGAATAATGATGGCCAGACGGGCATACATGGCCGCGCTTATAGGACGCTCACAGCTAATGGTCCAGAGGTTCCGCCCCTTGTGGCGATTGGCGCAGCTTTGCCCAGCGATTCAGCCACGCCAAACCGGCCAGTGCAAGCCCCAGCGCCAGCAGCGAAAAGACCCGGATCAGGCCGCCCAGCCCGGCGATGTCGATCAGAAATACCTTAGCCACGGCCAGTCCGATCACAGCCAGCCCCACTTTGCGCAACAGGTCGGACCGACGGGCCAAAGATTGATAAAATAGCGCCGCGCCTGCAATCAAAAGGGCCAAGGTATAGGTGTAAAGCTCTGGTTGGCTGACCCCAGCCCCGACATACATGCCACCGGGACCCTGCCAGAAATGACGAATAGAAGCACCCAACCAATATGCTGCAAGCGCACCCGCAAGACCGAAACAGCCCTGCCGCAACCAAACCGGCATCGGTTCAACGCGCCAGGCTGACATGGCAAGGACCCCGGCAGGAAGAAGGTAGGCTATGGCAAGCGTGTTCATCAGCGCAGGCCCCAACACGGGATCACTGTGCAAATAAAGAACGGGATTTGCCTCGGTCAGCGCTTGCGCAAGTCGGAACAGGGCATGGGCGGCAAAGAACGCCGCCAGCCCATAGCGGACATAGTTCAACGGCCCGCCCAAAGCGAACCGCCGTATCTGTGCCGCCGCCAACAGCAGCCAGATCACCGCCATCAGGCCCAACCCCCAATGGCTGTCCTCCATCCCTCCTTGACCGAACCCTTCCAGCCAGCGCAGCAGCAGCAATGACAGCAATATCCCCGCGGTTGCCCAGGCTGCGCTTTCCAGTAGCAAGATTGCAACGGGGCGGTTCAATCCCCGGATCAGGCCCCAGGCGAGAACATATCCAAGGGTGGCGGCGCCATAGACCAACGTCATTTCACCGACCGGCACCGTATTGGCCCAGTACAGGCCCGGGTTCAGGATCAGCCGCACAGTCACCGTGAAGACCCCGGCCCAGATAAACCAACTGAGCTGAGGCAGGTTGAACCGACGATCCAGCGCGGCAGCGGCTACAACGGTCACAACCAGCGCAATCGTCAAGGCGCCAGAACTCAGCACGATGACACAGGCAAATGCAAGACAGGACAGCGCGGATAACGTGGCCAGCGCAGGACGTATACGTTGTTCACCATCCACGCGCGCATAGCGTTCGGCAAAGACCACCATCAAGGCACCCAGAGCCATTGCGTGCAGCCCCCAGAAATACGCGCCCAAAACCTCGGCCGGGCGCCAAGCGATCTCAAGAGCGATGGCAAGTATCGGTGCGGTTATTACCGCCCCAGCCGCCCAGACCACGCCATAGCGCCCCTGCTGCATCGACCGCCACGCCGCCGCAACCGACAGGGCTGCACCCAGTGCCACAAGCAATGTCACGACAAAGGGAAAATCCGCCTCGGGGGTTTCGGCATAGGTCTCAGCAAAACGCTGTGCGACTTTGCCACGATCCAAACCCTGGAGAAATACGAGCCAGACAAGGCCAACAATCGGGAAAACACTGATGTCCTGAAGCGCCCTCGCCCCGCTTGTCCAAACGATCATCGCAAAAGCCAGACCAGCCAAAAGCGTCAGGCTCAACCAGAACTCACCGGCGGAATCCGGCCAGTGCAGCGCCAGGATGGCCGAGCTGACCGCAACCGCACCGAATGCCAGACGCGTCGGAAACTCGGGCCATGCCTCGCCGCTTTGGCGTCGGATCATTTCGCTGACCATCGGGCCGGTGTGATCAGGCCAAATTCGCCGGACCGGAATTGCAGTAGTGATGAGCGCAAAGGCGGTGATGCAGGTCAGATAGCCCGGCTCTGTCATCGGTTCCGACAGGACCAGCAGCAGACACGAAGAATAACCTCCGACCAGTGTCAGAACCGAAATCCACGCCCATCGGCGCACTGTATCTATGCCCAGGCCCAGAACCGTTATGGTCAGGAAGTAGCCATATAACCAGGTCGGATCATCCGAAGAGCCACCGACCAAGAATGGGGCGGCAAAGGCACCTGTCAGTCCGACAGCTGCCAATAGCGGACCATGGAACCAGCCCAAAACCAGCCCGACAGATGCAACGCCAATCATGGCGACAAGCGCAAATTCAGGGCCGATCAAGCCATATAGTTGCCGCGCCGCCAGAACGCCGCCAAACAGTGTGACCAGCCCCGCGCCTGAGAACACCGAGGGCAAATAGGCGCTCGCGGAGTCCACGCCATCGCCATAGCGCCTGCGAATGACCTCTCCGCTGACAATCAGCGCCGCGCCAAACAGCAATGCGGCAACGACACGTGCCGACGGCGGCAGCAACCCGTTCTCGACGCCGTATTGCACCAAGAAAATTCCGGCCAGTGCCAGCGACAGTGCCGAAACGACATAGAACCAGTTTTCCTGCAGCCATTCCTGCAGCAACGCGAAACGGTCAGAGCTGAAAACCAGTGCTTCTTGAGGAGATTGCGGGGGGATTGGCTGTTCGGTCTCAGGTTGGTCGGCTATCGGCCACACTGGAGGCGCTTTGGTCGGAATATCCTGCGCCTTGGGCTCGGGCTCTGTCGCGGGTTCTGGTTCAGTATTGGTGCCTTGTTTCAGTGACAGGATGTCCGCCTCTAACCGGACGACCCGCCGCCGCAACCGAACCTGACTGACAAGCAGCAGCACAATGGCCAAAGGAATAGCCAGCGCAACCAACGCAAGAAGGACCAGAAGGGATTCCAACCTGTTTCTCCTATCAAATTCTCTGCAGGCTAACCTGATGCATCAGGTAGAAACAGTCCGGAATACCGTCCTGCATACCGCGACATGGCCTGAAATCAAAACAGGTCTATCGAAGGGCGGGAAATCATGAGCCAGACTATGGCCAAAACGGCCAGAAATGCGGGGATCCCACATGCAAACCAAAGCCGGAACAATATGAAATACGAACGCGGCAGAGCAGTATCGCGATCTGCCGCCTCTTGCGCGAGGTTCCGCATCTTTATCTGCATCCAGACGACCGGCAGCCAGAAGACCCCGGTCAAGACATACAGCAATAGTGACAGCAGCACCCACCCTTCGACCAGTGACCAGCCCAATCTGAAGGCGAGCAAGCCACCTGAAATTGGCTGCAAAACAACGGCGGTTGTGGTGAACAGCATATCGGCCAGCACCACGATTGCCGCCGTCTGGGCAATGAAACGCGGGTCGCGTGACCGATGGGCCATCAGCATGAAGAATGCGATTCCGGCCCCGGTTCCCAACAAGACGCAGGCCCCGATCACATGAAACCAGCGCAAGATCAGATCCGGGTCCATCATCGGCTTTTCACCATTGGCAGTGCGACCAGCGACAACATGATCGCGGGAATGACTTTAACAAGCGGTCCAAGCGGGTCGAGCCACAAAGCAGGAACCATAAATGAGGCCGCCAACAGGTAAAAGATCGACACACCGAGCTGAGCCATGCAGGCGCGTTCTGCCCAGGGACGCCAAAGGATCGCAAGCCCCAGAAAGATATCGACACATGACCAGAACAGCACACTGACCACAGCGGCACCACTGGTCCAGCCTGCGACGGTTAGGACTTGTGTGGCTTGCGGCAGGCTCAGCAATCCGAAAACACCTGAGAGAACCCAGAAAAGGCTGAGCACCGCAACCGTCAACGGCATCAGCAACGACATCCGTGCAGCCAACCTGTGTTCGCGGGAACAGGCCATGCTGCGATAAATCTCGGGCATCGAACCCATGGATTCGCCTGTCACCCTGCGAAAAGGGGCCGGGTCGCCAAGAACTCCGGTAGCCATGACTGTCATTGCGTTGCTGCGAAGGGGCGAACGCCACCCCAAGCGCCCAAGTTGATCGGCGCAACCGGCGGCGAACTTAGCAACCACAGCCGGTGCCGTTATCCGAACACGTGCCTTAGGGAACCCCATCCAACGGCGGGTTTCGTCCAGAACCTCGGACAGCGAATGAGCCTGATCCTCGACCAGATCATAGGTTCCCTGTGGCAACGTCTCATCAACGGCCGCCGCCACGGCGCTGCTCAAATCGGCCAGTCCAACACATTGAACCAGCGTCTGCGGAAAGGCGATCGGTTGCACAAGCGGAATTGCGGCCAGCATGCGCAACAAGGTCGTTCCACCATAGTCAGTCTGCCCGATCACAAGGCCCGGCCTTAGAATCCACAGCGGCACACCACTGGCCTGCAAGGCGGCATCCCCGGAGGCTTTGGTGCGCATAAATTCCGTGTCGGCCTCTGGGCTGCTTCCGGTTGCAGAAATCTGTATCACGGCAATGCCGCGCGCGGCGCAGGCCTGCCCGAGGGCGGCAATCGCAGTGTGATGCACCGCCTCGAGATTGTCCTTTGGTCCGTCCTGCAACGCCCCGGCGCAGTTCACGATACAATCAAAACCTGACAGAATTTCCCGCCAATCGTGTGGGTGCGTGAGCTGGCGCAAATCTCCCTGAGCCAAAGACATCCCGGGCAGGATTTTCTCACCCAGGTTTGTATCGCGCACAAGGCCGCATACATTGGCACCTCGATCCGAAAGAGACCGCATCATCGCCGCGCCGATAAACCCATAAGCGCCTAGAACAAGTATATTTTTCCCAGAACCTTGCATCGGGCACCTTACCTGCTGAAGTTGCGCCCCAACCTAGCGGGTCGAGCGGCAGCCGTCTGCGGCACCGGGCAAACTGCGACAATTCCGACCGCTAGGGGTGAAACAGTGAACCGACGAAATAGGCGATTGCGGCAGCGGCCCCACCAATCAGCAGCGTTTCGATCCCTGACCGCCACCACGGAGCCAGCGACCAGCGGCTTTTGAGGGCACCAATGGCAAAGAAAACACCCATCGTCATCCAGGCCGAAGCAGCAAATGCCCGGTCCACCGAAAACAGAAACGGCAAAAGCGGAACCATGCCGGCCACAAGAAAGGCAAAAAACGTCGCCACCGCAGCTTTGCGCGGATGCGGATCGACGTTGCCCAGGCCATATTCTCCCTCGATCATCAGGTCGATCCAGTTGTCATGGTTTTCCGTGATCGCATCGGTGGCTTCGTCCAGCACACGGCCCGACAGTCCTTTCTGGGCTAAAATCTCGCGCACCTCGTTCCGTTCACCATCGGGGTAAAGATGTATATGACGCTCCTCGATCGCGCGAATGCGCCGGATGTTATCCAGTTCAGCCTTGGTGCCCGAGTAATTCCCCGCCGCCATCGAAAACCCGTCAGCCAGCACATTGGCCAGCCCCAGCGCGATGATGATGAACGGTGACAACCCCGCCCCGGCAACGCCCGCAACGATGGCAAAAGTGGTGACTGATCCATCGATCCCGCCGTAAACCACATCACGCAAAACGCCACGCCCCGGCGGCGCGTTGATACGTGCCGCGATTTCTTGCTGGCTGTGTCCATGGTCTGTCATGGGTGCCTCCTGCTTTGTTATGATGCGCGGCTGGCAGGAACGCTTTGTCTCAGGTCAAGTTTTCGAAAACAGCCCCGCCAGCGCACGCTTGATCATCGACCGGGTCGAGGGCTTGTGACGGTCCGAGAACGGTAAAGGACGGCAGACCTCCATCGCGGCCACGCCGACGCGCGCGCTAAGCGCCCCGTTAACCAGGCCTTCGCCAAACCGCCGCGACAGTTTGCTTAGGACAGAGCCGCCCAGCACCGGTTCCAGCAAGTCATCGCCCATAGCCACGGCGCCGGTTGCAACCAGATGCACAAAGACCGCCCGGGTCAGGCGCCAACTGCCCAGAAAACCGGCCCGCCCACCATAGATCTCGGCAACGCGGCGGATCATCCGCAGCGAAGCGGCCAAAGCCGTCGCCACATCCGCAAGAGCCAAAGGAACCAGAGCGGTCACCGTCGCGACCTGACGCGCGGCGGCCTCGACTTCTCGACTGGCCGCGGCATCCAGAGGGGCCAGCAGCTCATCCTCGGCCAGAGCCATCAGATCTGAGGCATCGAAAGGCTCAGCGATTCGTTTGGCCAGCCTATCGCGGCCCCATCGAACGTCCTCGCGCCCGTTGTAAAATGCCAACAACCGGTTGGTTACGGCGCGGGCTTGCGTCAGATCCGCCTCTGCCAACGCGGTGTCTGCGGCGCGACGGATTCCATCAACACGCGAAAGCCGCCCGATCGCGGCAAGTTCTCGCAAAGCGATGATCAGGGCAACCAGCAGCAACGCGCCAATCAGGCCAGTTACGACCCATCCCAAAACCGGCGCGCGCAACAGCAAAGCGGTCACAAAATCCCATGCCGCCACCGAGACAACCGCGCCGATGACCGCCGCCGCCAGTCCCCAGAACCAGCGTGACAGGGCCGACGGTTTCCGTGCAGCCAGACGCGCGGCGGCCTGCATCGCCTTCCCCTGTGGTTCGCCCGCATCCGGAACGGGCGGTGCCAAAGCGACATCCGCAACAGGTTCCTCGGGATCAAGATCGATCAGAACCGGACCCTTAGCCATCAGCAGCCCTTTCTCTGTTCCAGACAAATTTGATGTCCGGCAGGTTTTCGTCATTATCGGCCCCGTCACCGCGGGCAATCTCGGCAAATCCGTTGCGCTCGTAGAATCTTCGCGCGCCATGGTTGGCCTGAAAGGCGAACAGGGACAGCTTTTGTCGGCCAGATTTCGCCTGATCCAACAGGCGCTGCCCAATGCCCTGATTGCGCGCTGACGCACGCAGGTAAAGCGAATGGACCTCTGAACCATTCAATGCCAGAAAACCAACTACACCATCCTCGTTTTCAGCAACGGTGATCCAGTCGCGATCAATCATCACGCCGCAAAAGGCGATGGTTTCGGCACAGGAATGCAGCTCTGGCATCCACTCATTTTCACAAGCAAAACCATGCAGGATTTTCCCCGTCGCGCCAGCATCCGTGCTGCGCGCAGGGCGGAGCGTTACGGTCATAGCCGGTCTCCGATCAGGAACTGGGCCGCGCGATCAAGTCGGATATGGGGCGGGCCGTCACCCGATCGCAGGGTCAGGTTCGCAGGCGCAAAACTCATGAACCCATAGTCTTCGCCCAGCCAGCTTTCTGCTCCGCTGCGGGCTGCCCCCAACAAATGAGCCGGGTCTTCGGGCAACTCACCGGGGTAGAAGGCCGCCTGCTTGCCGTCAAGCAAAGTGCCCCGCACGCAGGCAAGCGGCACTCCTTCATGGGTTCGCATCTCTTCGGTTGTTGCCCGCAAAGCCGCCAGTGACACAGCCGAGGTCTCGGCCCCGGCAAAACTGGCGCGGTCACGGGCGTCGCGGGTCAATGCCTCCATGATGCTGGTCAGACGTGGATGTTGCAGGTGGTGCAAATGATCGGCCTTGGTGGCGGCAAATAAAATGCGCTCGACCCGTTTGCCCAGAAGATACTGGCTGAGCCACGCGTTGCGCCCCGGACGGAAGGCCGACAGGATATCTCCCATCGCTCGGCGCATATCCTCAACCGCTTTCGGCCCTTTGTGAATCGCACCCAGCGCGTCGACCAGAACAACCTGTCGATCGATCCGGGCAAAATGTTCGCGAAAGAACGGTTTGACCACGCGCAATTTATAGGCTTCGTAGCGCCGCGCCATTTCGCGGTGCAGGCTGTTACGGGTGGCGACCCCTTCGACTGGCAGCGGCGCGAAGGTCAGAACCGGTGATCCCGCCAGATCACCCGGCAACAGGAACCGTCCCGGCGTACAATCGTAGAACCCGGCATCGCGCGCCGTGTTCAGATAGCCCGAGAACGCCTGCGCCAAAGATTGCGCCACCGGCTCATCATGTTTTGCCTCCGGCGCGACCGCTTTGGCCTGCGCCAGAAACTCTTGTGCCTCGGCCCGCTCTGTGATGCGGGTCAGCGTTTCGGTTGACCAGTCGTCATATGATTTGTCCAGCAGGGCCAAGTCCAGCAACCATTCGCCCGGATAATCCACAATATCCAGATGCACGGTTCGCGGCCCCTTCAGGCCAGACAGCAGACCGGCAGGGCGAACCTTGAACGACAGGCGCAGCTCGGACACGGCGCGGGTGCTTTCCGGCCAATGCGGGTTTGGCCCGGTCAGCGCAGCAAGGTGGTTTTCATAGTCGAACCGGGGCACGGTATCATCCGGCTGCGGCTGAAGGTAAGCTGCGTTGATCCGTCCCTCATGCTGCGCAACAAGGCCCGGCATTCGCCCACGGTCCAGCAGGTTTGCAACAAGCGAGGTGATGAACACCGTTTTGCCCGAACGCGCTAACCCGGTGACACCAAGGCGGATGACCGGCTCGAACAGAGCTTCGGAAACGCTGTCGCCCACGGATTCCATGCCGCGCACAAGACTGTCTGCCATAGATGAGATGACCAAGCCGTCGCCCCGCTTTTATCGTTTCGCTCAAGATAGGTAGCCACCGTCCGACATGCCAGCGCTTTCCGGCCCCTTGCCCGCCGTCGCGCAGCACGGTACCAGCAGCCCATGCCCAGATACGCGTTGAAAGTCGAATATCACGGAAAGCCGTTTGCCGGGTGGCAGAGGCAGAAAGATCAGCCCTCGGTTCAGGGGGCGATCGAAGAGGCATTGTCGCGGATACAACCCGGGGACCACACGATCGCTGCGGCAGGTCGCACCGATGCCGGTGTCCACGCGCTAGGACAGGTCGCCCATTGCGACCTGATCAAGGAATGGGACCCTTTCCGACTGTCCGAAGCGCTGAACTATCACCTCAAGCCGCAACCAGTGGCCATCGTGAAAGCCGCACGGGTGGACGATGACTGGCATGCGCGGTTCTCGGCGCTTGAACGGCAATATCTGTTTCGCATCCTGATGCGCCGCGCGCCTGCTACCCATGACGCGGGGCAGGTTTGGCAAGTTAGTCACCCGTTGGATATTGATGCGATGCAGGCCGCGGCGGACATGCTGATCGGACGGCATGATTTCACCACGTTCCGGTCCACGATCTGTCAGGCCGCCAGCCCGGTCAAGACGCTGGATGAATTGCGCGTGGAGCAGGTACAGGGCTTTTCAGGCCCCGAGGTTCATTTCCACGTCCGGGCACGGTCATTCCTGCACAATCAGGTGCGAAGCTTTGTTGGCACGCTGGAACGTGTCGGCGCCGGGTCTTGGACGCCCGAAGATGTGCGCGACGCGCTGCAAGCTGAGGAGCGTGCCGCCTGCGGGCCGGTTTGCCCGCCACAGGGGCTGTATCTTGCGCGGGTCGGCTATCCGAACCCGGTGTTCGACTAAAGCGCGCGCAGTAAAAGGCCACCAGCTATCACCGCAATCAGCAACCCGGCGACCAGTTCGATGGTTGGGGCCAGCACCTGTGCAAACCGCGTCGCTGAGGCCGAGGCCAGCATCCCCCCGCGCAGACCGAAAGAGGTCCACCCTACCAGAGTGGTGACAGTCGCAGTGCCCAGCGCCATGCAGAACGCCCCGGCGATGCCAACGATGGCGATGCCCATCTGCCAGGTCAGGATCAACACAAACAGCGCCCCGGTACAGGGGCGTGCGGCGATTCCAGCGATCAGCAACGCCGCCTCGCGCAGGCTACCGACCTGCGCCACCTCATCCGCAGACGGACCATGCCGGTGGCCGCAATCCGAACAGGTTTCGTGATCGTGGTGATGATGATCTGCGCCGTGATCCCGGCTGCGTTTGGCAAAGCTCCGCAAGGCGCGAAACACTAGCCAAAGCCCGATCGCAGTGATCGCCCCATAGCTGACTGGGGCCATGATTTGCTCCGTTGTGTCGACCAGTCTTTCCCGAGACATCTGGAACACCAGCACACCGGCATAGACCAGAACAATCGCGGTTACGGCCTGTCCAAGGCTGGACAACACACTGATCGCTGAAAGCCGCCAGAACGCCACACGCCGACCAAGCCCATAGCCACCGATCAGGACTTTGCCATGCCCAGGACCGATGGCGTGGAAGAACCCGTAAGCGAAGCACACCGTCAACAAAGTCATGACCGCCTGAGGTTGTTCGGCGCGGGCAGCGCGCAGAGACCGCGCAATCTGGTTCTGAAATGCACGCTGTTCACCGGCAGCCCATGCCGCAAGTTGGTCAAACCCGCCGCTGAACCAGAACCAGAGCAGAACTCCGACCGCCAGAACAAACGGGACAATTAGGTATTTGGACATGAAATACGGATCTCGGTTGCAAAGTTTTCGCCCACCATCGGGATGTCATTTTCCTCAAGGTCGTAATTGGCATCCAGCGTCAGCAGAAACGCCTGCATTTGGGCAAGCTGTCCGTCGACATCCGGCTCGACGCGGTCAATCTGGCAGGTCTTACTCCCCGAAACCGTCACCGGGCGCGTCAGGTCATATGCGGTGTAATATGTCTCATCAAACGCCTTGGCCGATAAGGCGGTGGCCGGTACAGGCCCCCCTTCGACACTGCGCAGATGCGAGGTCACGATGCGCCCGTCCTCCATCAATGCTTTCGGCTCCAGTGGGCCAGAAAGCGGCAATACCTCAGCCTCGGACCAGACGACCAGATCGCCGTTATAGCCTTGATCCCACTGTGCATCGAACCCGGACAGGAAATCCTGTTCGCTTTCACTTAGAAGACCGTCGCCATCCTGATCCAGCTTCATGTCTTCGAGGACAAGCAATGAGTAGAACTCGTCATAGGCCCAGGTCACACGGACATGGGTCAGCTGCCCGGAATCGTCCACAATGAATTCCAGCCCCGTGTCGATAAAGACATGCGGGTGCGTCATCGCCGGGATCGGCAAACAGCAGGTCACTAGGGTCACAAGCCAGCGCATGGGCGAAAGATAGGGTGTCGGCCTGCGCCCGGCAATCCCATTTGGGCCGGGCGCGCAGAAGCTGGCCGATGGCTCAGGCAGGTGGGAACAACACAAGGGTCTGCAGGGCTGTTCCAACCGGCCCTTCGGTGTCATACAAAACCGATTGCGACATGCCGATACCCGAGGGCTGCCAATGGCAGACAGACTCGGAGGCCAGCCAATCCGAGACCGGCTCGCGGTGCACCTGAACCGTCAAATCGGTATTCATGAACCCCATCTCGGTTGTGGGGGCATTCCACGAAATGCCATTGCCGCAATCTGCCAGTGGACACAGCGCCTGAATCGGAGATTGCACCTCGTCCCCAAGCAGCGGAGGCGTGCGCATCCAGATCGTTTTGGGACCGACGCCCTGATTTCCACCCTTGGGATAGAGGACATCGGAATAGGTCGCGAACCCAGGAAGATCGTGCCGAATTTCGCCGATGGGAAATGGGCCGTCCACCGAGTCCGCCAGTTGCGGAGATGAGAGAGCGACATTGGGAACCGGGCCAAGGTCGCGGCGGGCAAGGTGCATAGTTGTGGCTACGGCGCATAAAGTGTTGTCCAGATCGTGCACAGTAACCCGAGTGGTCGCCAGCGTTCTGGTGTGCCGCATCGTCTCGGCCGCAACCCGCAACCCGGACAGGGGCAGCGGGCGCAGCAGATCGACCGTCAGCCGGGTCAGCATCTTACCGGGACCAATTTCAGATTCCGCGGCGCGCACGATCAGACCGCTGACCGGACCAGCATGGCAATGTTCGGCAGACCACGGACCCCGCGCCGGGTCATTGCCGACAAAAACCCCATCCGCGCGTAGTCTGAAATAGGGCAACCTGAACATATCAGATTTCAAATCCACTTGGGACCTCAGACCTTTTCCTGTGTATGCTTTTTCAGCTCAGTCCGTGCGACCTGACGACGATGCACCGCGTCCGGCCCATCGGCCAGCCGCAGGGTCCGTACATGCGTCCACGCGGTCGCCAGCGGCGTGTCCTGACTTACCCCTTGCCCGCCATACATCTGCACCGCCTCATCAATCACTTTCAATGCGACCCGCGGTGCCACGACCTTGATCTGGCTGATCCATGGGGCCGCCGCGCGCGCATCGCCCTGATCCATGTACCAAGCAGCCTTGAGGCAAAGTAGCCGGGCCATTTCGATCTCCATCCGGCATTCGGCTATGATATCGAAATTCGCCCCAAGCTGCGCCAGCTTCTTGCCAAATGCTTCGCGTTGCAGCGACCGTTTGCACATCTGCTCCAGGGCCATCTCTGCTTGCCCAATAGCGCGCATACAGTGGTGAATACGTCCCGGCCCCAATCGACCCTGAGCGATCTCGAACCCGCGCCCTTCGCCCAGCAGGATATTCTCGGCAGGCACCCGGACATTGGTAAAGCGAATATGCATATGCCCGTGCGGCGCATCATCATGGCCGTAGACTTCCATCGGGCGCAGCACCTCGATCCCGGGCGTTCCCGCCGGCACCACGATCATCGACTGGCGTTTGTGAACAGGCAAGTCATCACCGCCAGTCCGGACCATGACGATATAGACCTTGCACCGCGGATCACCGGCGCCTGAGGCCCACCATTTCTCGCCATTCAGAACGTAGGATTCGCCGTCCAGCACACAGGACATCGAAACATTGGTGGCATCGGACGAGGCGACATCCGGTTCGGTCATCAGATAGGCCGAACGGATTTGCCCATCGAGCAGCGGCTTGAGCCACACTTGCTTCATCTTTTCGGACCCGTACCGCTCGAATACTTCCATGTTGCCCGTATCTGGGGCCGAACAGTTGAAGATTTCGGCACCCAGCGGGGTCTTACCCATTTCTTCAGCAAAAAAGGCGTATTCCACAGTTGTCAAACCCAGCCCTTTTTCACTGTCGGTCAGCCAGAAGTTCCACAATCCCGCCGCCTTGGCCTTGGCCTTCAACCCTTCAAGGATATCCGCCTGCCGGTCGGTATATTGCCAGCGGTCACCTTTGTTGATTTCAGCATGGAACTCTTCTTCCAGCGGCATGACTTCATTTCGGATCATCTCTGTTACGCGGGTCAGCAGTTCGCGGTTTTCCTCGCGCAGGCCGAATGACATGTTCATGAGTTTTCTCCTCCGCCCCGACACGCGGGCATTACCTTTGGGCCGAGAATGACTTAGCCACCGTCATGATGTCCAGTTGGGTGACGGGACGTCACCCACCCCATATGAGATTAAACGGGTGCAGTAACCGGAGACTGGCGACCGTATAGCCGTCAATAACCTGCGTCGCGCGCGGGTGTAGCAACCCAATTAGGGTGTGAAAATCCAGTTACCATTGGCATCTTGGCACCTGCGGGTTCTGATCTCACGGGTCTGCTCGGCACTCGGAGGTCGGATAAAATGCTGCAGATGCACGCAATTATCGCGGACCTCGCGCACACGGACGGTGCCCTTGGCCCCGGTCTCGGTGCTGATCCATTCACTTTCGGCACCAACCTGCGGCACACCACTGTCCAGCATGGTGTCTGTGGTTGCACTCAGCAATGTGAAATCATCCGGGCTCAACCCCGACTCTGCGATGATGCGAGACAGCGGTTTCGCGCTGCCGGCAACACCAATGCTCAGCACCAGAACACCTGCAACTAATAGTGATCCCCAAATTCTCATACCGCCTCGCAATTCTGCAACCAATTTACATTCAAGGATATACCCGGGAAGGCACAGGGCCAAGCCCTAGTCTGCAACCTTCAAATTATCCCGAAGAAACCTATTGCAACTCTGACGCTAGGCCATGCCGAGCGTCCCTCGCATAGTGCACGAAACACGAACCAGAGGCATTTGATGGCACACCCGACTTATTATGCGCCCCATGGCGGACACCCCGGACAGGACACCCTGTTAACAGATCGCGCCATGTTCACCGAGGCCTATGCCGTTATACCCAAGGGTACGATGCGCGACATCGTCACCAGCTATTTGCCCTTCTGGGAAAACACCCGCCTGTGGGTTTTGGCACGCCCCCTTAGCGGGTTCGCCGAAACCTTTTCGCAATACATCATGGAGGTCCAACCCGGTGGCGGTAGCGATACGCCCGAAACGGACCCCGCAGCGCAGGCGGTGTTGTTCGTTGTCGAAGGGGCGGTCACATTGACGCTTGAGGGAAGTGTTCACGTTTTGGAAACTGGTGGATATGCCTATATCCCCGCTGGTTCCAAATGGGCGTTGCGCAACCATACGGAGCAGCCAGCGCGGTTTCATTGGGTTCGAAAGGCTTATGAGGCAGTGCCCGGCCTGCCCAAGCCGGACCCGATCATCACCAATGAACAAGAGGTCGCCCCGATCGAAATGCCGGGCACCGAGGGTCGCTGGGCCACAACACGTTTCGCGGATCCGCAAGACCTGCGCCACGACATGCATGTCAACATCGTGACTTTTGAACCCGGCGGCGTGATCCCATTTGCCGAAACCCACGTCATGGAACACGGGCTGTATGTGCTGGAAGGCAAAGCCGTTTACCGGCTGAATCAGGACTGGGTCGAGGTCGAAGCCGGAGACTTTATGTGGCTGCGCGCCTTTTGCCCTCAGGCGTGCTATGCGGGCGGTCCCGGGCGGTTCCGGTATCTGCTGTACAAAGATGTGAACCGCCAGATGCCTCTTTCACCAGGCGGGCGCTAGGATAAATTCGGCCTTGGCGGAACTGGGCAAGCGCGGTAATCTGGTGGAATAATAAACGGTTTTAGTTCAGGAGATTGTACGATGGCACTGCGCAATGTAACGCTGGCACTGGCGGCTGCAATCGGCCTGACGGCCCTTGATGTGACCCCTGCAACCGCCAAAGAGACGAATACCGTCAACGTCATGAGCCGCACCTGGGCCATTACCCAGGTTTCGGAAGCTCCGGTCGTATACCGTGCCACACGTGATAACAACAATCTCAACCCATTCGGCCCCCCGCCCCGGCTGCGCACTATTCAGGCCATCGCGGCGATTCAGCAGGCAACCGGGTGCAAGCCGATTGTGGCCAGCATGTACCAGAACATCTCGGGCCAGTTCTTTTCACAGGTCAGCTGTAACTGACCCGGACAGGAAACTGGCATTGAGGTTAATTCAAGCCCCTGCCATAGCTTGCGCATGAAACTCGCAATTAACGGATTCGGCCGCATCGGCCGCACGATTTTGCGGCAGCTTCTGGCCATGCCGCTCGGTCACGACATCGAACTGGTGCTGATCAACGACATCGCACCGCTAGAGACCTGCGCCTATCTGTTCAAGTACGACAGCACCTTCGGACCCTATCCGGGCAAAGTGGAACAGGGAACTGCGCAACTGGTTGTCGATGGGCACGCCATTCCTGTTACACACAGCCCCAACCTCAGCCGGGTTGATCTGTCCGGTGTAGATGTCCTGATGGACTGCACCGGCGTTGCCCGGACATCGGATGTTGCCAGTCAGGGCCTGACCGCAGGGGCAAGGAAAGTACTGATTTCCGGCCCCTCGCCCGCGACCGAGGCCACAATCGTTCTGGGCGCAAATGAGGATCATCTGGGCAATGCGCGGATCGTGTCAAATGCCTCTTGCACCACCAACGGGCTGGCTCCGCTGGTCAAGGTTCTGGACGCGATCGCTGGTGTCGCGTCGGGCCATATGACCACCATCCACTGCTACACCAACAGCCAACCGATGATCGACGCTCCGCGTGGTGATCTGGCACGGTCACGCGCCGGAGCGCTGTCGATGGTCCCGACCACCACCAGCGCTATGCACTTGATAGACGAAGTCCTGCCCCATCTGGCCGGGCGCATCTCGGGCGCGGCAGTCAGGGTGCCGACCGCAAGCGTCTCGGCAATCGATCTGATCGTGACATTGGAACGCGGGATGAGTGCCGAGGGTTTTGAAACCGCCCTGCGTGCAGCCGTTGCAGAGTCTCCCGTTCTGGGTTGGACGGATGAGCCGCTGGTGTCATCCGATTTGCGGACGCGGCCGGAATCTCTGATCATTGCAGGGCCAGAAACCCGGCAGATCGGGGAAACTCAGGTTCGTGTTTTTGGCTGGTATGACAATGAATGGGGGTTTTCAGCCCGCATGCTGGATGTCGCTCGTTTGATGGCCGACACATAGGCGGATCGCGACCTAACGCGATCCGCCGGTTTTCTTTCCGTTACTTGCCGGGAAGGCTGCCCGACCCGTGCCCCGACATGCCGCCCGAGACCTCTTCGGTTGCCTCATCCGCCAACTCATCCGGCAGGATCAGGTTCAGCACGATGGCAATCAAAGCCGCAGGCAGCAGCCCGCTTTTCATCAGGATGCCCAGAGTATCGGGAAGATGTTGCACCGCGCCCGGCTCAAGCTGCAGACCGAAGCCGATTGACAGAGCGATGGCAAAGATCACCATGTTGCGCCGATTCCAATCCACATCGGACAACATCGAAACACCCGCGGCGACAACCATCCCGAACATGACGATGACGCCACCGCCCAGTACTTCGATCGGAACGGTGCGGATGATCGCGCCAACCTTGGGCACCAGGCCGCACAGGATCAGAAACAAGGCGCCGATGGTGACAACATTTCGGCTCATGACGCCGGTCATTGCGATCAGCCCGACATTCTGGCTGAACGACGTGTTGGGTAAGCCGCCGAACACGCCCGCCAGGGCCGAGCCGAAGCCGTCAGCATAGGTTGCACCGGTGATTTCCTTGTCCGTGGCTTCGCGCCCGGCTCCGCCTTTGGTCACACCCGACACATCCCCCACCGTCTCAACTGCCGAAACAAAGGCCATCAGACAGAACCCGATTATGGCGGCGAATGAGAACTCGAATCCATACTTGAAGGGCACAGGCAGGGCGAACGTTGCAGCGCGGCTCCAGCTTGTTCCGATTGCCTCAAAAGTGATCATGCCAACCATCAGGGCATAGACATACCCAACCGCAAGACCAATCAGAACGGCAGAAACCGAAAGCATTCCGCGCGTAAAGAACTTCAGCCCCAGCGTTACCACAACCACGACCAAAGCAGCCGACCAGTTCAGCGCCGAGCCGTATTCAGGCGTTCCAATGGCCGGAACCCCTCCGGCGGCGTATTGAATGCCGACCTTGACCAACGCCAGACCAATCATCGTCACCACAAGGCCTGTGACCAGAGGTGGCAAGGCAAAACGGATTTTGCCAATCACCGTGCCCAGCAGGGCATGGAACACCCCACCGATAATGACACCGCCAAACAATGCGGCCAGACCATCGACGCCTTTGCCGGCAACCAGCGGGATCATGATCGGCAGAAAGGCAAAGCTGGTGCCCTGAACAATAGGCAAAGCCGCTCCTACCGGGCCAATCGTCACCGTTTGCAGCAAGGTCGCGACGCCGGCAAACAGCATCGACATCTGGATCAGGTACAGCAGTTCGGGAAAATCGGGGGAGTTCGAACCGAACCCGAACCCGGCGGCCCCTGCAACGATGATCGCAGGCGTCACGTTCGAAACGAACATCGCCAGAACATGTTGAATGCCCAGCGGAACTGCCTTGTGCAGCGCCGGGGTATAATTTGGATCCCGAAGTTGTTCGGGTGTCCCTATTGAAGTGTCAGCCATGAGTTACTGTCCTCTCTGTCAGATTCACGGGGGTCTTACCGCTTATGCTGCGGCTTCATTTGGCTACGACACCACCTGATAAGGGGTATCGAACCAGTATTCTTCCAGGTTGGGCCCATCGCCGATCCGATCAACAACGGCGAACAATCCAGGGCCATGCAACGGTGTCAAAACGCCGTGCCAAGTCCCACGATGATAATTCACCGCCTGACCGGGCCGGGTGACAAAGACACACGGCTCGCCCGGCTGCCCGTCAACATCTGGTGCTACAACGACCAGAAAGGGTTGATGGGTCATGGGAACAAAGGCCTGACTGCCATCAGGATGCCGTTCAACCATATCCAAATGGTACGGCAGGGTTCGGGGGTTGGCGTTAAACAGGCTGATCCCGGCGCGGCCGCCCGCGAAATCAAGGGCCGCCCGGTCGTGAAAACGCCCGCACTGGCCCTGGTTGATGATCTTGTCCGGGTCGCCCGATGCCTCGATCACATCTCCGAACGGGGCAAAAGCGTCAGGCGTTAAAGGAACAGTCCGGATCTGTTTCATGAAGGCAACACATCCCTCAGGCGGAATTCTGCTATACGCTCGACCTGTCGGCAGGCCTCGGCGAATTCTGTGTCCCGGTCCTGATCTATCCGCCGCTGAAACGCCTGCTGGATAGAGGCTTTGTCATGATCGCGCACAGCAATAATGAAGGGAAATCCGAACTTGTCGGTATAGCGCCTATTCAGATCGGTGAAGGCATCGCGTTCGGCATCCGTCAACGCATCCAGCCCCGCCGAGGATTGTTCCGCCGTGCTTTCCTGCGTCAGTCGCTTGGCCTGTGCCAGCTTGCCTGCCAGATCCGGGTGCGCGGTCAGCACGCCCAGCCGCTCCTCTTCCGAGGCCGAACGGAACATGCGCGTCAGTGCGTTATGCAACCCGCCGGCAGTATCGTGAGCCGCGCCGAGTTCCAGCCCATGGGCGCGCTCTGCAATCCAAGCCGAATGTTCGAAGATCCCGCCATAAGCGGCAACGAAAGCGTCCCGCGCCATTTCTGACGGCTTTGGACCTGATACAGGCGGGTGCTGCGCTGCCCAATGCTGGGCGATCTCCAGACGGGTCGCGAACCAGACATCCGAGTGCCCACGCGCATAATCCAGAAACCGTTTCAGCGCCATGACCCGACCTGGACGACCGATCAGGCGGCAATGCAGACCGATCGACAACATCTTGGGCGCACCGGCTTCACCCTCGGAATAAAGCGCGTCGAAACTGTCTTTGAGATAGGAATAGAACTGATCGCCCGAATTGAAACCTTGCGGCGTTGCAAAGCGCATATCGTTACAATCGAGAGTATATGGTACGATCAACTGGTCCCGGCCAGAGGCCTGCATCCAATAGGGCAGATCATCCGCATAGGTGTCCGCCACATAGGCAAAGCCGCCCTCTTCGGCCACCAGACGCACGGTGTTCTCGGAACACCGGCCGGTATACCAACCATAGGGACGTTCCCCCACGACCTCGGTATGCAGGCGGATGGCCTCTTCTATTTGAGCGCGCTCTTCCGCCTCAGACATATCCTTGTGTTCGACCCATTTCAGGCCGTGACTTGCGATCTCCCAACCTGCGTCTTTCATGGCGGCAACCTGATCGGGCGACCGTGCCAGCGCCGACGCGACACCGTAAACGGTTATGGGCAAGTCCTGCATCAAGCGGTGCAGACGCCAGAACCCTGCCCGCGATCCGTATTCATAGATCGATTCCATGTTCCAATGACGCTGGTCTGGCCATTGCGCTGCGCCGACAATCTCGGACAGAAAGGCCTCGGACGCGGCATCACCGTGAAGCACGCAGTTCTCGCCACCCTCTTCGTAGTTCAGCACAATCTGAACGGCCAGATTTGCTCCGCCAGGCCACTGGGCGTTTGGCGGGTTGGCTCCGTATCCGATCATGTCACGGGGATAGCGAGGGGGCTGCATGAATGTTCCGTCTCAGTTGTGTTACACTACCTACGCTTTACCGCAGAATTGGAAGCAGTATTATCAAATCAATCCGAACGCTGTTTCCTTTTCTTTCGGCATTCCCAAAGTCTCGGGTTTCGCCCCAGACTGCGTCAAACAATACTCGATTGCAGTTTGCGGTTTTCAACAACCACTCGTTGCGGTGATCGGAATATGAGGAGAAACGCGTGGCAGGATACCTGACAACCCATGTTCTGGACACCGCCAAAGGCTGTCCCGCAAAGGGGCTGAAAATTGCTCTGTACGCGATTACCCAGGACGGACGCCACAAACTGGCTGAGATGCTGACCAATGCAGACGGGCGAACAGACAGCCCAATACTACCGCAAGCAAACTTTGAAACCGGGGAATATGAACTTGTTTTCAGCGCGGGTGACTATCTGCGCGCCTCTGGCCAGGCGGATGACGAACCGCTGTTCCTGGATGAGATTCCAATCAGGTTTGGTATGTCTGAAGCAGACGCCCACTATCATGTGCCGCTCTTGCTTTCGCCATACAGCTACTCCACGTATCGTGGCAGCTAACTGACCGGGCGAACCTCCCACCCGTCGATCGCCCCTGCCGGGCCTCCTCCTGTTGAGCCGGGCGCCGCACCTGTTGGGCGCGGCGCGGATAGTGACGGTTACAGCTCTTCGAGAAAATTTACGCGCGGCCGGGAGCCTTTGCTAACCGTTGATGTCCGAGTTTTGCACAACCTTGCCAATTCGCGCGATCATGAAATCCATGAACAAACGCGCCTTGGGATCCTGGTGACGTCGATGGGTATAGAGACACGCCATCTGAACAGAGACAGGAGGTGTCTCCTTCGCAACCACCACCAGACGTCCTGCCTTGAGATGTTCCGCTGCCTCAAACACAGGTTTCATCGCGATCCCCTGCCCTGACAACGCCCAATCGGTCAAAACATCTCCGTCATCGCATTCAAACCGGCCCGACACGGCATAACGTTTTGGCCCGTCTGGAGTTTCCAGCATCCACTGAAACTCCGCAGCGCCGGGATACCGCAGGTTAAGACACTCGTGCTTGTCGGACACAAGATCGGCTCCGTTTTGCGGCATCCCCCTGCGTTTTACATAGTCCGGTGCGGCACACAGAACCCGCGCGCAATCCGCGATCTTGCGAATACGCAGGGTGCTGTCCTCGGGCTGACCAATGAAAAAGGCCAGATCCAATCCTTCGGTCGTCAGGTCCACTGACCTGTCGGTCAGGCGCAATCGCACATCAATTTCGGGGTATTCCGAGAGAAAATCCGGCACATGTGGGGCTAATAACCTGCGCCCGACGCCCAAAGGCGCGGCTACGAACAGTGACCCGCGGGGGGCTTCGGTCAGGTGAACAACCTGCGCCTCGGCTTCATCTACGGCATCCAGGACCGCAACCGCTCCGGGGTAAAACGCACGTCCCTGCTCGGTCGGGCTGAGGTTACGTGTAGTCCTCTGAAACAGACGCACGCCCAAATGATCCTCAAGCTGTGATATTCGCGCCGAAGTCACCGCCGGTGAAACACGCAAATCCCTCCCGGCAGCAGACATGCTGCCCAGATCATAGACACGAACGAAGGTGCGAATATTGTCGAGATAGGACATCTTATCGTTTTTTTTGATACAGTTTGACAATATACGGGAATACCGAAGAAAAGCCAGTTTGCCTAGGGTGACGATAACCTACTGGAGAGAACTCTCATGTTTGAATTCGCCGTGTTCTGGGATTGGATGGCATTTGCTGTGCGCTGGCTGCACGTAATCACTGCTATCGCCTGGATCGGATCATCCTTTTACTTCATCGCTCTGGACCTTGGCCTGAATCGGGATATCCCCGGCCCCGCCGACGGGGAAGAATGGCAGGTACATGGCGGCGGCTTTTACCATATTCAGAAATACCTCGTCGCACCCGAGCGGATGCCGGATCATCTGACCTGGTTCAAATGGGAAAGCTATGCCACCTGGCTTAGCGGAGCTGCGCTGTTGATGATCGTCTACTGGGTTGGTGGAGAGCTTTATCTGATTGATGCCCAAAAGGCCGATCTGGCGCTGTGGCAGGGCATTCTGATCTCGGCTGCCTCGTTGACTATGGGCTGGCTTATCTACGACTTCCTATGCAAATCCGGTCTGGGTGAGCGCCCAACATTACTGATGGTGCTGCTGTTTGTCCTGCTGGTGGTGATGGGCTGGGGGTACAACCAGATATTCACCGGGCGCGCGATGATGCTGCATCTGGGCGCATTCACCGCCACGATCATGACAGCGAATGTATTCTTCATCATCATGCCGAACCAGCGCATCGTCGTAGACGACCTTAAGAATGGCCGAACCCCGGACCCGAAATACGGCAAGATCGCCAAGTTGCGTTCGACTCATAACAACTATCTGACCTTGCCTGTGGTTTTCCTGATGCTTTCGAACCACTACCCGCTGGCCTTTGCCACCCAATACAACTGGATCATTGCGGCGCTGGTATTTCTGATGGGTGTCACAATCCGTCACTACTTCAATACACGCCACGCCCGCGCCGGTGATCCGACCTGGACCTGGCTGGTGACCGCTCTGCTATTCATCGCCATCATGTGGCTGTCCACGGCGCCTATGTACAAACCTCTGGAGGAGGCCGAGGCGCAGCCGCTCACCGCATTTGAACAGAAATACGCAGCAGCAGACGGGTTCGAACAGGCACATGATGTCGTTCTGGGGCGCTGTTCCATGTGCCATGCGCGCGAACCGGTTTGGGACGGCATCCTGTGGGCGCCAAAGGGCATTCTTCTGGAAACCCAAGGTGACATCGCCCGCAATGCGAAACAGATTTACCTGCAGGCCGGTGTCAGTCACGCCATGCCACCCGCAAATGTCACCTATATGGAACCGGAAGATCGCGCGGCGATCATTCGCTGGTTCCGCAATGCTGGCCTTTGAACTGGCACTGAGCCATCACTTGTTCCGCTAATTTTCTTGGCCAAACGATAAACGCTTCCCCTACACGATTACAGATGTTCTAACTATCCTTAAGGGGCCGCCACATCCGAAAAGGCGCCGAAATTAATTTCTAGTTGGGGCAGCTGGAGCCAATAGATGCAGCGAATAAGACAATGCAGCTTTGTGAGAAATTGTCTGTTCGGAATAGTCGTCGCCACATTACCCACATCGCTGGCCGCATTGGAAACCGTCCTCACGGCACCGGGCGCTCCGAAAGCGCTGGTTGAACGGATCGAAGATACCGCATCGGTGACAACCGCAGAATCCCGCGGGCTGGACACACCGCTTGAACTTTTGTCAGCGGCCCTGTCGGACTATACCACCATTGTTCAGATCCTTTATGACGAAGGCTATTTCAGTCCCGTCGTCAGCATTAAACTGGACGGGAAAGAGGCGGCGGAACTCAGCTCACTCAACGTGCCCAATCAGATCAACAAAATCGTGATTGCTGTTAAAACCGGCCCAACCTTCACATTTGGCCAGGCGGTGGTCCGGCCGATCGCGACCGAAACGGTTCTTCCCGAAGACTATGCGACGGGCAAACTGGCCACCACCGGCGCCATTCAGCAAGCCGCGTCAGCAGGCGTGCAGGGATGGCGTGACGCTGGTCATGCCAAGGCCGAGGTCAGCGGCCAGAAAGTCATTGCCCGCCACGCCCAGGCAAAGCTGGATTCCCGCATTGACCTCGCCCCAGGACCGCGTCTGAGCTTTGGAAAAATGTACATCAAAGGCGACAGCGATGTTCGCCACAGGTCCGTCGAACAAATCGCCGGCTTCCCAACCGGAGAGGTGTATTCCCCCCAGCAGGTGCAAAAGGTCGGAACCCGGCTTCGCCGCACCGGCACGTTTAATATTGTCTCGATCGAAGAGCACGACACTCCCAACCCTGATGGCTCCCTGGATTTCGATGTCTATCTTGAAGACATGCCCAAACGCCGCCTGACCTTTGGTTTGGAAGTGGCCTCGCGCGATGGGATGGAGCTGTCGACAACCTGGACGCATCGCAACGTGTTCCGCCGCGCCCAACGCCTGCGGTTTGAGGCATCGTTGCGCAATATTGGCGGGGCCGAGGATCTGGACGGGCGCATCGGGCTGCGGCTGGATCAGCCCGACCGGCTGGGCCCCGATGACAGCACGTTCTGGAGCGCCCTTCTGGAACGTCGCAACACCGACAATTACAACGTGACGGTGACGTCTCTGGCCTATGGTGCAAGACGCACATTTTCAGACCGCCTATACGCCGAAGCATCCGCCGGGTTTCAGTGGTCGGATGCAGATGACGCCTATGGCGACGGGCGTAAGTTCCGCTATTTTATCATGCCGTTCCGATCAGAATGGGATGAAAGGGACAGCAAGGTCAGCGCCACCAATGGCTATTACCTGGATGCCCGTGTGATGCCATTTGTCGGCCTGTCCGACACAGAAACAGGCCTCAGGATGTTTGCGGACGCGCGTGCCTATACCAGTCTGCGGACGCAAGGTCGTCTCGTGCTGGCAGGACGGGTCCAGATTGGGTCAATTGTAGGACCCGCCTTGGACGGGGTCACACCCGATTTCCTGTTCTTTTCGGGCGGTGCGGGCACTGTGCGCGGTCAGCCCTATGAAAGCCTCGGCATCCCTGTTGGCAATGAGGTTGCTGGCGGCAAGTCTTTCCTCGGGCTGTCCGGCGAGGTTCGCGGCAAGATCACCGAGACAATATCGCTGGTCGGGTTTTATGATTATGGTGTTGTAGACACGTCCTCTTTTGTCAGCAGCGCCGCTGAGAGCCATTCCGGCGCCGGGCTTGGGATCAGATACGACCTTGGCGGCTTTGGCCCCCTGCGTCTGGATCTGGCCCTTCCCGTTCAGGGCGACACCGGAGATGGTCTGCAGTTTTACATCGGAATTGGTCAGGCATTTTGACACATCGTTTCTCATATCCAGTTGTTGCGGCGGTTCTGCTGTGGGTGCCGTACCCCGTTCTGGCGCAGGACGAAGGCGGCAGTATGCTAGAGCAGTTTCTGCAGGATACCCTGTCCGGTGATGATCAGAACGTAACCGTCAAAGGCTTGCAAGGCGCGCTGAGCGCACGGGCCACAATCGCAGAGATCACGGTATCGGATGATGAGGGCGTCTGGCTGACCATCAAAGATGCCGAACTGGATTGGAACAGACTGGCCCTGATACGGGGGCGGTTCTCGGTCAATGCGCTGACAGCGCAAGAGATCGACGTAGCCCGCGCGCCGGGCACCACAACCAAAGATGCCCCTCCTCCTTCTGCGGAAACCCAGACATTCCAGCTGCCCGAGCTGCCTGTCGCAGTTGAAATCGGCGAAATCCGCGTGGATCAGTTGTCGCTGGGGCAGCCGCTGATTGGGGTGGCCGCCGACTTATCCGTCACCGGAAATCTGTCGCTTGCTGATGGAACGCTGGACACCAATCTCGACGTGGTGCGGCTGGACCGTGCCGGAGATGAGATCAGATTGACCGCCGGGTTTGACAACTCGACAAGCGAGATCAATCTGGACCTGAACGTGGCCGAGGCATCCGGCGGGCTTATTTCGACCGCTTTGAACATTCCCGACAGCCCAACGATCGAGCTGACGGCAAAAGGCGCCGGACCGCTGACGGATTTCACCGCCGATATCGGGCTGAGCAGTGACGGGCAGCAGCGTCTGGCCGGGCAGGTTCGGCTTGGTTCGACCCCTGACGACACTGCGGAAGGCATAGCATTTACCGCCGATCTGAACGGAGACCTGACTCCTTTCGTCGGCCCTGCCATCGACCCGTTTTTCGGGACGGACTCGCGGCTGTTCGTGCAGGGTCAGACCCTGCCCGAAGGGGCGCTGGACCTGTCCGATCTTCAGCTTGCAACGCAGGCCCTAAACCTTGAGGGGAAGTTGGCCCTTGCCGAAGGTGGCACATTGCAGTTTGCCGCCTTGCAGGGACGCATTACCCCGCCGCAGGGACAGGCGGTCACGCTTCCGGTTGGCGGTGGTGACAAAACGATCAAGTCCGCGCAGATCTCGACCTTGTTTGATCAGAAGAACGGCAATCTCTGGGATCTTAGCCTGACAGCAGATAAGTTCAAATCCCCCCAGGCCGAACTTGAGAGCATGCAAATTATCGCGCAAGGCGTGCTCGATCAGACCCTTGGATTTACGGTGAACGGCGATCTGCAGGCCAGCGTCACTGGCATAGATCTGACCGATCCGAACCTGAACACAGCCGTCGGAGACCGCATCACGCTGGACGGGCAATTTGAGTATGGCGATGACCAGTCGCTGACATTGTCCGGTTTCGAACTGGTCGGGTCGGATTACACTCTGGCCCTGGACACGCTGATTAGCGGATTAACCAGCGGATTGGCTGTTGATGGCAAAGCAACGCTGGACGCTACCGACCTGTCCCGGTTCTCTGGCCTTGCCCAGTTGGAACTGGCAGGGTCGGCGTCGGCAGAGGTTCAGGGCAAGGGCTCTCCGCTTGAGGGCAGCTTTGATGGCAAAATTGTTGTTCAGGGCAACAACCTGTCTACGGGCCGCAACGATATCGACCCCGTAATCACCGGCCAGACCACCATCGCTCTGGATGCTCGCCGTGGGGCGGATGGAATATCCATACGCGAGTTCAAACTGAACGGTCAGGCCGCGCAGGCACAGGCAAGTGGCGAAGTGACCACGCCTGATGGCAATCTGACAATCGACGGTCAGGCCAGCCTCAACGCGCCCGACCTCTCGGTCTTTTCCGGGCTGGCCCAGCGGCAGCTGGGCGGGTCGCTCAGCGCCCAAATGGACGGCAAAGGCACCCTGCAGACGCAAGAGTTTGATGGCACGGCCAGCATTACGACGCAGGATCTGCAGACAGGTATGTCCGAAGTCGATCCTCTGCTTGCAGGCAAAACCGTGATCACCTGGGATGGTGCGAAAACGGGAGACCTTATCGACATACGCAAAGCCACCATCAACGGACGGGCCCTGACAGCACAGGTGAGCGCGTCGATCAATGACCCAACCGGCAATCTGGTTCTTGATGGTCAGGCACAGGTGACTGTCCCTGATCTTTCGCTATTTTCGGACCTCGCGGGCCGGGATCTTGCCGGGTCGGTTACCGCGGATATCAATGGCAACGGAGCTTTGTCCAGCCAGACCTTCGACATAGCCGGCGATGTCGATGCGCAGGACGTCCAGATTGGCATCAGTCTCGTCGACAAACTGATCGAAGGTCGAACGACGCTGCGTGTCGATGCCGAGAACAGTGATCAGAGTCTGAATGTCCAAAACTTCAAACTGCGGGGCACCGCCTTGACCGCAGACGCTTCGGGTCAGGTCAGCAAAGAGACCGGCGGGCTGAGCTATTCGGTAAAACTGGACGATCTGGCGCGGATTTCCAAGACGTTGTCAGGACCACTGACGCTGGAAGGCAACGCCGCACCAACAGCTTCGGGCCTTGAAGGAAGAGTCAGCTTGCGTGGGCCGGACAGTTCATACGCGTCGCTGACGGGGTCGGTCGGCTCTGACGGATCGGCAGACTTGGACTTTGACGCCGAGCTAAACAAGGTCGAGCGTTTCGCCCCAGACTTTCCAGGTACAATCACCGCCAATGGGACCGCAAAGCGCAAGGCAGGCGTCTGGACCATCAACTCTTCGGCGCAGGGTCCGGCACAGATCACCGGCGAAATCTCGGGCACGTTCGATGAAACCACAGGAAACGCCGATCTGAATGCGCAAGGCGGGGTTAATATCGGTATCGCAAACCTGTTCATCACCCCCAACCAAATCGACGGGACTGCGCGGTACGACCTTAGCTTGAATGGCCAACCCTCGCTTGAGGCGCTCAGCGGGTCGATCACGACCTCTGGAACCTCGTTGGCGATACCGGGTGCCGGTCAGACCATTACCGGCATCAGCGGCGCGGTCGAGTTGGCCAACAACCGCGCCAACATCTCCCTAAATGGTGGAACCCGCGCCGGGGGTAATTTCACCGTCGCGGGCCCGATTGACCTGACGCCTCCGTTCAATGCGCAAATTACGACCACGCTCAATCGTCTCGTGCTGACGGATCAGCTTTTGTACGAGACGATCCTGAACGGGCAAATCGCAATGACCGGAGCTTTGGCCGGCAACAGCACAATAGTCGGGCAAATTACATTCGAAGAAGCCAATATTAACCTCGCCGCCGCCTCGGGTGCGGTCGGCGCTGCACCCATACCAGAGATCGAACATATCAACGAAAACGCGGCCAGCTATCGGACTCGGGAACGTGCCCGTTTGGTAAAACAGGACGATGCCACCCAAAGCGATTCCCGTATTGCGCTGGACATCGCTCTGCTCGCCCCCAAGGCCGTGTTTGTCCGAGGTCGAGGCGTGAATGCCGAACTCGGCGGACAGCTGTACATAGGCGGTACAACAACCTCGATCATTCCTTCGGGCCAGATCGCTCTAATCCGAGGCAATTTCGACATTCTGGGCCGCAGGCTGGCCCTGACAAAAGGGATCGTGACCCTACAAGGCGACTTGACACCCTATATCGAATTTGAATCCTCAAACAGCACCTCGGACGGGACCGCTACAATCGAAATCGCCGGGCCGCTGGACGCCCCCGAGGTCAACGTGTTCTCGGATCCGGAACGGCCAGCAGAAGAGGCGCTGGCCATGCTGTTGTTTGGCAACCGTTTCTCTGAGCTGTCCCCCTTTGTCATTGCCCAGATGGCGGCTTCGCTGGCGCAGCTCAGCGGTGCAGGAGGAGATGCAACCAAGGGTCTGAGGGAGTCGACCGGTGTCGACACAGTCGATATCGGAGCAACGTCAAGCGGCGGAATTTTGGGCGCCGGGGCGTATCTGGGTGACAATCTCTATACCGACTTTAACGTGAACACCGAAGGAAATACCGAAGTGAACCTCAATCTGGACGTCACCGATAATATCACCATGCGCGGAACCGTTGACGGGCGGGGGGAAACGGGATTGGGTGTCTTTTTCGAGCGCGACTACTAATCCTGCGCGAAACTCTGCATCTGTGACAACAGTTTCGGGCCAAATCACAGGAAGGCAGGGAATTTCATTAACCCCTTAACTATCAACTTCTTAACATGACAGCGAATGCACAAGTCGCTCTATTCATTTCGTGCGACACGAATTTTCATTGCCATTCGTTTCGAATTTTTGACGTTTCGTACCAATTTCATTGCCAGGTCCGTGCCTATGCAGGAAAAGAAGGCAGCGCCTGGTTTTGCGGCGCCTTTATCGAGTGACGTGTTGACCAGTACGACCTGATTATAGAGGGGGAAAAACTCAAAATCGGGGAAAGCAAAAGATCAAAATTCAAGTCTTTTCATTACTAAAAATATTGAACTGCCCACCTTCCCATCCACTGCGTATTCTGTACCCAGTAGCGATGGGAAGGTGGATTATCTAAACGAACCGATAAGCCGGATGTTTCTGCCGAACGATGTCAGGTTTGTTGTGGTGAAGCTTTGACTGTTGCCGGGCTTTCCGCTGACGCCATCTCGGACAGCCAATCACGCACGGCGCCGTGCCGACTACGGGCGATAGCGATCTTTTTGCCGCAGCCCAGAACCAGATATCCGACTTCATTCAGGCTTTGAGCAATATCCACACACCGATTGGCAACCCAAAAGGACCGATGCACCTGTAGGCCATAGCATTCTGGCATTTGCGATAGGATGCCTTTGAACGTTGAACGCACCAGCACTTCTTTTTCATCTACACGCAGGGTGACATAGTGCTGCTGAGCCTGAACGAACAAAATGTCCTTGGCCAAAAAATTTTGCCCATTGGCGGACACTAAACCATTGGCCACAGGAACACGGGATTCGACTCTGCTATCCGGCTCGTCCTCGGGTTGCGGATCGCCGGCGCGCAGGCGGGCCAGATAAGGTGGAAAAACCCAAACGATTACGATCACTTCAATTCCAACGACGAGAAAGTACTGAGGCAGCAAAAGCGGCGAGTTTTCAAAGCTGAAAGACAGAAATGTACTGAAAACCATTGTCGTTGCGAATTGGGCAAACTTCATCGCCCCATACGCAATGGGAAAACATGTCAGCGGGGTGAAAAACCGTTTGATGCCCAGATATCGGCTGCAGAATGCTTCAAAAAGCAACATCAGCACCACCGAGCCCATATACCCCAGCAATCCGCACATCCAATAGATCGTGCGCCCCAGCCCGTTTAGCGGTTCAGCAAACAATGACGGCGTCGCACCAATGAGCAGCAGCATCAAAGCAGGCAGAAACATCAGGAAGTTTCTGGACAGGAAAAAACTAAGGACTTCGCTCAGGATCGCATCAACCGACATACCCGGCAATACAACAAACGAAAGCTCAGCCTGTTTCAAATCGTTATACACGTCTTGCGGTTTCATTCAGCCCTTGTTGCTCTGATCGCGCTACTACCATCTATTTCGGCTTCGGCGCCTAGGCCCGACTGCCCACAGGTTCGGGCCCTGCGCAATCGGTTCCCCAATTTCGTTTCCAAACCCAATCAAGACCTAACCTGACGACCGCAAAATGGGCGCTTTGGTGGCGTTTTCTTAGGCTCAAAATTGCTGAAACCAGAGAAATATGGCGCAAATGGCGCAAAGCTGAGTGGGAAATGCCTATTTCCGCGTTGACGTCGCGGAAACCTAAAAGGGCGACCTCGCAAGGCCGCCCTCAAAAATTCTACTCCGACACTCTTACTCAGCCGCGATTGCGTCTTCGATCTTTTCAACTCGAATGGCCGAGAATTTGAACTCAGGGATTTTACCATAAGGGTCGATGGCCGAGTTGGTCAGGATATTCGCCGCCGCCTCAACATAGGCAAAGGGGATGAACACCATGTCCTCTGCAATCGCCCGGTCGGCACGCACCATGATCTCGATCGAGCCGCGACGGGTGGTCAGGCGAATGGTCTCGCCCGGTTCAATTCCCATCAGCTTCAACTGGCGCGGGTTCATCGAACAGTTGGCCTCTGGTTCAACCGCATCCAGCACCGTGGCTCGGCGGGTCATTGACCCTGTGTGCCAATGTTCAAGCTGACGACCCGTGGTGGCGATCATCGGATACTCCTCATCCGGCGCTTCATCCGGCTGGATCACACTGGCAGGAGTGAACTTGGCCCGCCCATCGGCACGAGGGAAGCCATCACCAAACACAATCGCTTGGCCCGGATCGGTCTCAGACAGCGACGGGTAGGTGATTGTTTCGGTCTCCAGCCGCTCCCAGGTGATGTTGTCGAGAGACTCCATCGTCAGCTTCATCTCGGCAAACACTTCGGACACATCCGAATAAGACCAGTTCAGACCAATGCGCTGCGCAAGTTCGACGGTGATTTTCCAATCCTCGCGCGCCTCGCCCGGAGGCGCCACAGCCGGACGCACTCGTTGTACCTGACGGTTGGTGTTCGACACGGTGCCGTTCTTTTCATACAGCGCCGAGGCAGGCAGGATGATGTCGGCGTAGTTCGCCGTTTCGGTCAGGAAGATGTCCTGCACGATCATCAACTCCAGCTTGGCCAGCGCGTCCCGCGCGTGGCCAACATCGGGGTCGGACATGGCTGGGTTTTCACCCTGAATATACATGCCCTTGATATTGCCCGCATATGCTTGATCGATGATTTCAGTGACGGTCAGGCCTTTTTCGTTCGAGAAATCCTCAGATCCCCAGACCGAGGTGAACTGTGCCCGGATGTTGTCATCGGTCACCGTTTTGTAATCGGGCAGGAACATCGGGATCAGGCCCGCGTCCGACGCGCCCTGCACGTTGTTCTGACCGCGCAGCGGGTGCAGGCCCGCGCCGGGTTTACCAACGTTGCCGGTCATCAACGCCAGCGAGATCAGGCAGCGCGAATTGTCAGTGCCGTGGATATGCTGACTGACACCCATACCCCAGAAAATAAGCCCGGCCTTGGCCTGTGCAAAGATGCGCGCCACGCGGCGCAACTGATCGGGTTCGATACCGCAGATCGGGGCCATCGCTTCGGGGGTGAAGGCGCGCAGGTGTTCCTTCTCGGCCTCCCAGTTCTCGGTCCAGCGGTGGATGTACTGGCTGTCATACAGCTCTTCCTCTACGATCACGTTCATGATCGCGTTCAGCATCGAGACATCGGCACCGGGGCGGAATTGCAGCATCTCATCGGCAAATTTACGCATGCCGACACCACGTGGGTCCATCACGATCAGCTTGCCGCCGCGCTTGGTGAACTGCTTGAAATAGGTCGCCGCAACGGGGTGGTTCTCAATCGGGTTGGCCCCGATGATGATGGCCACATCCGCGTTTTCGATCTCGTTAAAGGTTGCGGTCACAGCACCCGAACCGACGTTTTCAATCAGCGCCGCCACCGATGAGGCGTGGCACAGACGCGTGCAGTGGTCGACATTGTTGTGCCCAAATCCCTGACGAATGAACTTCTGGAACAGATATGCTTCTTCGTTGGTGCATTTGGCCGAGCCAAAGCCCGCGACATTGCGTGGGTCCTGATCGCGCAACACCTTCAGTCTGGAGGACGCCAGGTCCATCGCCTCTTCCCAGGTCGCTTCGCGGAAATGGGTCGACAGGTTCGAAGGGTCGACATTCAACCCCTTGGCGGGCGCATCCTCACGCCGGATCAGCGGTTTGGTCAGGCGGTGTGGGTGGTGGATGTAGTCGAAACCAAAGCGGCCTTTGACGCACAAGCGGCCTTCGTTGGCCGGGCCGTTGATGCCTTCGACATACTTGACCTTGCCGTCCTTGACCTTCAGCGAGACCTTGCAGCCGACGCCGCAGAACGGGCAGACGCTTTCGGTCTCGGAATCATAATCCTTGCTGTCGCCCTGCTGCTTTTCGTCCAACACAGTGGCTGGCATCAATGCACCGGTCGGACAGGCCTGAACGCATTCACCACAGGCCACACAAGTTGAATCGCCCATCGGGTCGTTCTGATCGAACACCACTTGCGCGGTGTGACCACGCCCGGCCATCCCGATCACATCATTGACCTGCACATCCCGGCAGGCCCGGACGCAGAGGTTGCAGTTGATGCAAGCATCCAGATTAACCCGCATCGCGATATGGCTGTCATCCAGCAACGGGATTTTCTCGGCCTCTTTGGCAGGGAACCGGCTGTTGCTGACATCGTTCAGTTCGGCCATGTCCCAGAAATGGCTGGATTTATCGTGCGCCTCTTCGGGTTGATCGGCGACCAGCAATTCCATGACCATTGCGCGCGATTTCTCGGCACGGTCGCTGTCGGTTTTCACCACCATGCCGTCCGCCGCAGGGCGAATGCACGAAGCGACAAGAGTGCGCTCGCCTTCCACCTCGACCATGCAGGCGCGGCAGTTGCCGTCGGGTTTATAGCCCGGCTGCGGCTTATGACACAGGTGCGGAATGGTGAACCCCTGCCCCTTGGCGGCTTCCCAGATGGTCCAGCCCTCGGGGACGGTGACGTCATCGCCGTTCAGGTTGAAGGTGACGGTCTTGGTTGGGCTTGCATCAAGCATGGCTCTGTCTCCCTCAGATTTCGTCAGCGAAATGTTTCATGACCAGGCGGATCGGGTTCGGGGCCGCCTGCCCCAGACCGCAGATCGAGGCATCGCCCATGACCTGACACAGGTCTTCCAGTAAATCCTGGTCCCACGTGTCAGCCTGCATCAGCTTAACCGCCTTTTCGCAGCCCGCCCGGCAGGGCGTGCATTGGCCACAGCTTTCATCCTCGAAAAACCGCAGCATATTCAGCGCCGCGTCGCGGGCAGTGTCCTGATCGGACAGCACCACCACGGCGGCCGACCCGATAAACGTACCCAGAGGTTGCAGCGTGTCGAAATCCAGCGGCACGTCGTCGATTGACGCAGGCAACAGGCCCGAAGACGGCCCGCCCGGTTGATAGGCTTTGAAAACGTGACCCTCGGCCATGCCACCAGCGGCCTCAATCACATCCAATATGGTCGATCCCGCAGGCAACAGATAGACGCCCGGCTGCGCCACCCGGCCCGAGACCGAATAGCTGCGCAGACCCGTGCGCCCATTCTTTTCCGTGCTGTTCAGCACTTGGGGCCCTTCGCGGCAGATTTTCGACACCCAATAGAGCGTCTCGACATTGTGCACCAAGGTCGGACGGTTAAAGACCCCAACCTGCGCCACAAACGGAGGCCGGTGACGCGGCAGGCCTTTCTTGCCTTCGATCGACTCGATCATCGCGGATTCTTCGCCGCAAATATAGGCACCGGCGCCCCGGCGCAGATCGATATATCCTTTTTCAACCAGGCCAGCCTGTTCCAGCGCGGCAATCTCGCGGCGTAGAATTTCCAGCACCGCCGGATATTCATCGCGCATATAGATAAAGCAGGTCTCGGCCTCTACCGCCCAGGCAGCTATTAGCATGCCTTCAAGGAAGACATGCGGCGTGCGTTCAAGGTAGTAGCGATCTTTGAACGTACCAGGCTCGCCTTCATCGCCATTCACGGCCAGATAACGGGTGCCTTCGTTCATGCGAACGAAGCCCCATTTCTTGCCGGACGGGAAGCCAGCTCCACCCAGACCGCGCAAGCCCGAGGACAGGATGTCTTCCTGTACTTTCTCCCAATCACCGCTCTCGCGCAGCTCTTTCAGCTTGGCATAGCCGCCGTTTGCTTCATATGCCGCAAAGGTTTCATAGGCGGGCAAATGGGCGTGGGTATCATCCGCAGCAATCGCCGCCTGCACCTTTTCAGGAGTGGCATAGTCGATATGGTTATGCCCGATTTCCAGCACCGGCGCAGTATCGCAACGACCCATGCAAGGCGCACGCAGGACACGGACGTTGGAAGGATCAAGACCGTCTTCCAACGCCTTTTGCAACTGCTGGGCACCGGCCATTTCGCAGGACAGGGAATCGCAGACGCGGATGGTCAGCGCGGGCGGCGGGGCTTCATCCTCTTTCACCACATCGAAATGGGCATAGAAGGTGGCGGTCTCATATATCTCGGCCTGACCAATCCGCATCTCGACTGCAAGCGCGGCAATGTGGTCAGCGCTGATATGGCCGTGTTCGTCCTGAATCAGATGCAGAAATTCGATCAAAAGGTCGCGACGGCGGGGGCGATCCCCCAGCAAGCGCGCAATCTCGGCCGCCGCCTCATCCGTGAACTGACGGCCTTTGGGCGTGTGCCGCCCCTTGCCTTTACCTGACTTCCAGACGCCCTTTGGCGCGCCTGATGGCTTGGTATCTAATGGTGCCATGATGCCCTCCGATTCAGGCCCCGTGTCTCATCAGACTAGCATATCGTCAAATCGCATATTTCAATCGCACGATAACGACACCTTATCACCGCAAAGACGTCACCACCGCGCGCAGCGCTCCAACCGTTGGCAGTTCCGGATCGCGTGTCAGGGTCGCCAGACAGATAGGTTTGCTGACCACCGGATCGACCAAAGGCAGAACCTTTGTTCCCTTCAGATCCCCCAATGCCCGTACCAACACGCGTGGCACCACGGTGGCCGCCAATCCCTCACGCGCCATGACCATTGAGGCAGTGAACCCGCTGGTTTCCGCGACCACATGAGGATGCAGGCCCTGTTCGGCGAAAATCCGGTCTAATATGCGGCGGTTCTGCATCTGCGGTTCAAGTAGGCTGACCGGAAATTCGGCGACCCGTGCCCAGGGAATTGGCCCCGTCTCGTCTGTCATATGAGACGGGATCAACAGGACATAGGTTTCTTCATACAGCGACTGTACCTGCCGCAAATCGGTGCCGATACTGTCGCCATATGTGATGCCCGCATCCAGACTGCCTTCGTCCAGCCGATGTTGAATGGCCGTAGCCGACATCGTTTCGATCCGAGTGATGATGCGCGGATGCGCCTGCTGCAGACGCTTGATCAACCGGCCCGTAAAGGCGATTGCAGTCGGGATCACGCCCAGTATCAGAGTCCCCGTGATTTCCCCCTTTGCCGCCTGCACCTGCTGTTCCAAGGCCTTGGTGTCGTCCAGAATGCGCCGCGCCCGCTGGACAATCATCTCGCCCTCTTCGGTCAGGCCCTGAAACCGGTTGGCACGGCGGACGATGGACACGCCCAACCGATCCTCTAGGTTGCGAATACGCATTGAAAACGCAGGCTGGGAAATCCCGCATTCCTCGGCTGCCTTTGCAAAATGCCGGTGCCGCGCCAAAGCGCTGAGCAGTTGCAGGTCGCGGATTTCGATCATGTGGCGGCATCACTCATATCAGGTCGGTGCCGACACTAGCGGAATTCCTTGGGATGAGGAAAGCAGGAGTTAAACCCGGCCCCTCAACTCCGCATTCAACATCATGCGCCAAACGTTGCCACGCAATGTCTGAAGGACCCCGGCGCTTTGGAGGTGTTCCTCTTTTTGTAGCCCGCTACTGGTGATGCTGTTTGATGTTTCTTCGCTCACCTCTGCGAGAATGAAACCACTGCAGGTCTGTTCGAGGCATACCCCCGGTGAGGCGTTCCTCGAACAGGCTTTTCACGTCGCTACGTGGGATACATCTTTGTCTGGTGAGTATATGTCCAAGATGTTCCAATGTCCGGTCGTTGGTGTCGGATTATTGATCATTGGGACATCAAGAACAGTGGGTTTGCCGCTGGCTATCGCCGCTTCCAATGCGGGCAACAGCTCGTCAGCAGCGCCCAGCCTGTGCCCCTCTGCGCCGTAGGCCCGTGCAATTTCTGCATAACCCGGTCCGTTGGCCGGCGCTTCGGCCGACCCTGGGAAGGTTGTACCATAGGTTAAACCGTAATGCGCCTTCTGAAGACCTGCGATCGTGCCGAAGGCGTTGTTGTTCATAACCAGCCAGATGATACCCAGATCAAGCTCGACCGCAGTCGCAAGCATCGACGGGTTTTGGCCGAAACCACCATCACCAACCAGGCTGATCACCACACGATCAGGTGCTGCCAGCTTCGCGCCGATCGCGCCCGGAGGGCCAAAACCCATTGTAGCAAAACCACCTGGGGTCAGGATCGAACCGGGTTTCAGGATATCGAATTGTTGTCCGACGCCGTTCTTGTTCCATCCGACATCCGTTGTGATGATGGCATCCTCGGGCAGAGCCTTGCGGGTATCTGCCAGAATACGCTCGGGCATCATCGGAAACGCTGATGAAGTGGCCATTTCCACATTGCGCGCTTTGAAGCCCATCCGGAAATCAGCAATCTTTTGTTCAACAGCGGGGCGCTTGAAACCGCCCGGATACATTTTGCGGGCAACCCGGTTGAGCACGCGCAACGCGGCCTTGGCATCCGCAACAACGCCGATCTCGGTGGGATAGTTCCGACCGATCTCCTGCGGCTCAATGTCGATATGAATGACCTTCGATCCGGGAATGTTGAACGTGTAGCCAGGGTACCAACTTGAACAATCAGCCTCTTTGAACCGAGTGCCCACGGCAAAGATGTAGTCCGCGTTCAGGCAGGACTGGTTGACCAATTCGGTGCCCCAAAACCCAGTCATTCCCAGCACAAGTGGATGGTCGTCCCGCAACGCGCCTTTCCCCATCAGGGAATGCGCGACTGGTAGGCCCATATGTTCAACGAATTCTCGCAACTCTTCGCTGGCCTGTGCCAGAAGAATACCACCACCGACATAAGCGACTGGGTTTTCGGCTTTAACCAACGCTTCGACAATCTCTCGCGCTGTCTCGTCGTCAATCGACGGTTTCTTGAGCGCGCGCGTGTTGTCGCGGATACGGTCGAAACTGTCCGCGGGGATCACCTCTGAGAAGATATCCATGGGGACATTGACCAGAACCGGTCCAGGCTGACCACTTTCGGCCAGATGGAACGCCTTCTCCAGTATCTCAGCCATCAGGTCTGCGCGGTCCACCCGCCAGGCGCGTTTGACAAAAGGCCGATAGATCTCCCACTGGGCGGCGTCTGCGTGCAGGTTAACCTCCTGATGCGGATGCTTGCCATAGTAATGTGTAGGAATGTCACCCGCGATCACGACCATGGGGATACAATCCAACGCCGCATTGGCGACCCCGGTGGCGCAATTAGTTAGTCCCGGGGAGAGATGGGACAGCACCACCGAGGCCTTGCCCGTCACCCGCGCATAAGCGTCCGCCGCGTGGCTGGCGATCTGTTCGTGCCGTACGGTGACGAAATCGATGGGACTTTCCGCCAGCGCAGCCAGAACCGCGATGTTCGTGTGGCCGCACAGGCCGAACACATGCCTGACCTCACGGCGTTCGAGAAAGTCAACGATATGTTCAGCGACGGTTTTGCCGTCCAATTTACTTGCGTCCATCACGCGACCTCCTGTCCGTAGAACTCACCGAACAGGTCTGGCTCCGAGGGGCGATCCTCGGGGATCGGACGGCTGACCCAAGTGTAGTTCATCATGTGTTTCATGGTGACGTTTTCATTGGTGATATTGCCGCCCCAGATGCCGCAGCCCAGGCTGCTGGTCATGGGCATGCCATTGGTCCAGGCGCCCGCATTGGCCTTGGACTGAGGCTGTCGAACCATCATACGGCTGACCGGAGCCAGACGCGCCAACCGATCAATGTGATCGTCATTATGGCTATAAATCCCGCAGGAATGGCCCTTACCTCCGGTGTTGTAAATCTGGCCGACCGTTTCCAGCGCGTCATCGAATGTGTCGAAGTGATATAGCGCCATCAGCGTGGTCAGTTTTTCCTTGGAGAACTTGTGCTGCGGCCCGATTTGCCCCTGATTTTCAACCATCAGGAATTTGCGATCTTCTGGGATCGAGAAACCGGCGACTTTGGCCGTTTGCTGAGGCGGACAGGCGATGGTCGGGAACGTACGGTTTCCTTTCTCATCCCACATGGCTGCTTCAAGCATGGCCTTCTCTACGTCAGAACAAAGATAACCACCTTCGGCTTCAAGCGCCTTGACCATATCATCGTAAACCGAGCGCTGGATGATAATGTTGCCATCTGCCGAACAACCAGACCCAAAGTCAGACGTCTTTGAAATCCGTGTATTCTGGGCAGCGATATCCAGATCCGCAGTTTCATCAATGACGATAGACGAATTGCCTGCGCCGACACCGTAAGCCGGACGCCCTGAACTATAGGCCGCTTTGACCATTGGCTTCCCACCTGTTGCCAGCGTCAGATCACAAATCTCCATCAGGTGCTGGGTAAGAGGGATCGAAGGTTTGCGGATCGATTGGAACAAGTCTTCCGGGGCTCCTGCTGCTCGACAGGCTGCGCGCATAACCTCGACCATTTCATAGGTCGTGACTGCTGTGCGTGGATGCGGGCTGAAGATGACCGCATTACGGGCGTTAGCGGCGGAAACACCGGTCACCGGTGGTGTCATCGCCGGGTTTGTCATTGGGATCAGGGATGCGATCACACCCGCAGGCTTGGCGTATTTCACCAGGCCTTTTTCCTCATCAACCTCGACGATCCCAGTCGACGGGGTGCGCAGGACATCGCGCAGTACCATGTGTATTTTGAACCGCTTTGCAGGGCGTCCTTCGCGGTCACCAATGCCGCTTTCGTCCACCCCCTGCTGAGCCAATCGCGTAAAGGTTTTTTCGTTCCCCGCGTACCACGCTATGGCCTGAGACAGACAGTCCAGCCTGTCCTGTTCCCAATCCTCGATTTTGGCCATGGCCGCGCGGGCACGTTCCAACATATCAGCCGCCAGTCGGCGGTCGTCTTCAGTGAGCTCTTTGCCCATGATGATCCTCTTGGTGTTTTAGAATTGCTGCATTGGGCATGCGGCGCTGAGATCGCGCCTCACCGAATGTTCGCTTGGCGTGGCTCAGACAGCGACGCGCGTGCTCTTCGTATCCCAACTCGGCAACGCGGCTTTGGTTGGGCAGTTCAATGGAATAGTCGACAGGGGGCATCCGCTCGATGATGCCGGTGAAATCAATCCAACCTTCACCGGGATAAAGCCGCGCATCGCGGGCCAGTTGGATCATGCCCTCACGCGTATCCGCGATGCCTGGTAGACAGTCAGAGATATGCAGAAAGTGAAACAAGTCCGAGGGGACGTGCAGCAGTTCTCCTAGATCCACCCGGCTTAGGTGCAGATAAAGCGTATCGACCAGAATACCGCCATTCGGCTGATCGGAGGCGCGGACAATATCCAGCGCCTCATCCAGAGTACGCAGGCGTGAAAAGCTGGGGAACTCCAGATCGACCGTCAGCCCGTAGGGCGCGGCCAGTTCGCAGGTCTCGGAATAGACGTCAATCAGGAAGTCGCGATCATCGCGGGTGTTGGTCCACGCGCTCATGATCATGCGCTTTGCACCAAGCTCTCCGCCTATTTCCAGAGAGGGTTCAAAACTGCGCGGGTCGACATCTTCGGTGATGCGCGCAAGCTCGACATCAAGAACTTTCAAGCCCGTCGTGGAAAGAGCGGTTTTAGTGGCCTGCACCTGTGCCTTGTCGATCGGGGATTGAGTAAACTCACCGGGCACATGCATCGGAATGAAACGCGGGCTGACGGCATCGTAACCGGACCGGGCAGCAATGTAGACTAGCTCGGGCGGCGTGCAGCCGATCAGCGTCAGATGCGCCAAGGAATAGAGAGAGGGGCATGAGCCGGCCTCTTCGGGTTTCACCATGAACGACAGCTCCATACGTCTGCGAATCTAATTTTCATCATATTTAGTAAAAAATATCTGATATTTTTTAAAATATCAACTCTTAGCGACGCGACTTAAACTGAAACCACCGGACGGGCTCTCGAGCGGGTTTAATCATTTTTTTACAAAAGCTTATATGATGATCCAATCGTTCTGAACTGGCGAGGCCCCACAGAGGCATCGTTAAATCGGACGCGTCTGCGCCGTGATCACCACCGGGATAGGCAGGCCAATCAGCCGGAACCCTGGCGCCATCAAGGCGCGCAGGCTCTGGCGATGCCGTATTGATCGGCCTTGGTGCGGTTTTCTAGAAGATCGAGGTTGCCGCAGATCATGACTTTGGCATTGGGAATTTTTGAATGTGGTTTTAGATCGACATCGTTTACACGACCAACGCCAACAGGGCCGGACCGGAAAGATTTCGATGTCTCACATCTCATCATTCCTGTCTTCGTAGAGGGGTAAGTAATTCGGGGGCACAGGGCCTTTGTTCCGACCGCCCTGGTTCATCTGTTCCCAGGCGTGGGCAAGTATTCCAACCGAACGGGACAAGCAAAACAGCCCCCGCGACAGGGGCGCGGGAAAGCCAAGTTCGCAAAAGATCACGGCTGTCGCGCCATCGATGTTCATCGCAATCGGCCGACCGCCCCGTTGACGACCAAGTTCGGCCTGAACCCCTTCTCCGATGTCTGCAAAGCGACCTGAAACGGTGCCTTCATTTGCTGCATTGCGAACGAGCTGCATCAGCCGGGGTGCACGCGGATCGACGGGCTTGTGAAACCGGTGTCCGAAACCTGAAACGATCTTGCCGTAAGTCTCGCGCCAACTGTCCAGACCATTCCGAACAGCATCATTCAGCGATGCCCCGGCATCTATGCGATCGGCGATATCATAATAAAGCTCGGCGCACTGCTCGCCTGCTCCGCCATGTACATCGCCCAGCATATTCACTGCAGTCGCCATCGCATTATTGAGACCTACTCCACAAGTAGCAGCCATGCGCGCAGCCGCAATCGAGGGAGCCTGCGGGCCGTGATCCACACCGGCGACCAGAGCGGCCTCAAACAGGCGCGCCTGAGCATCGCCCGGCAGATCGCCTCGCACCATCATCCAGATCATCTGCGGAAAGGATACATTCCCGATCAGGTCCTCTATGGCGTTGCCACGAAATGCGATGTACCCGGGCTTCATATCGATGATGGAGGTGCGCCACCATTGGCGAACGGCGCGCTCATCACTTGTCATGTTTTCATCCAGTGCGCTCATGGCGTTTGCACCTCTTTCGCCGCCTGAGTTTTCCTTTGCGCGGCGAGGCGAATAGGGGCGTTGCGCGCGCCAAAACCTGCATATCCAGCGCGGCGTTCAACGATTTCAAAGAAAAAGCCGTTGAAAACGGGACGGCTATAGATCTGAAAATACTCTGCTCCCCCCGCGCGATCATAGAGGATATTGCTCCCATGCAGTTGGGTGATCAGGTCGTCACTCACCCCAAAAGTCGCCTGCAGATCAGCATAATAGTTTTCTGGAATAGTCAGGCTGGGGAAACCAGACTTAAGCAGTTGAGCAGAGGTTTCAAAAATATCGTCGGACTGGAAGGCGATATGTTGAACACCTGCCCCAAAGCCTTCTTCAAGGAACGATGCCGCCAGCGTTCGGCGACCGACGGCCCCGTTCAAGTTCAGACGCACTTCGCCTTCGGGGCTTTCGATGGCCTGGCTTTGCACGACGCCCGACGGGTCGGCCACGTTCACGATTGGCGACTTTGCCATGTCGAAGGTCGAGATGTAATACAGCAGCCAGCTTTGCATTTCATCGTGGCGCATTGTCTGTGCCAGATGGTCGATACGGCGCAATCCGGCGGGTTGCATGGCTTTGGTTTTGGCAACCGGTTCGAATTCGATATCCCATACCCGATGCAGATCGGATTTCTCATCGATGAAATGAACGACGTTGCCACCAACACCACGGATTGCAGGGATATCCAGCTCTCCTGTTCCTACCGGTTGTAAGAAATTCGGGGCGCCCAGCGCGGTTGCACGTTGAACCGTCTGATCCGCATCTTTGACACGCAATCCCATGTCACAGACTGATGGGCCATGGCCCAGAAACGCCGAATGGGCAAAGCCTTCTTTTTCGGTATTCAAAACGATGTTGATCGCGCCTTGCCGCCACAATTCGACAGACTTGGTGACGTGCTTTCGCTCCATTCGAAAACACATTGCTGACAGCAAGTCTGCCAGTTGTGCCCCGCTTGTTTCATCGGCTGCAAACTCTACGAATTCGAAGCCGGACGCATAAACGCGTTCTGGCAGGTTTGGGGTTCCAAAGTCTGCTTTCGGCTCGGTCCGTGATACCTCGTCCAAAAGGTTGACCAGGGACCTATAGCTGTCCCGGGCCAGTGTTCGGGCACCGGGCTGTGCCGCCACTTCGTTCACACGGGCGATAGACCAGGGTCCTATGTAGCCTGCCCTGGCCAGCACGCGCACGAAGCCTGCTAGGTTAAGTGATCCAAGCCCAGGTAGAAGCCCGAAGTGCCGTTTGAGTCTGCGAATATCCATCTCAAGCCGGGGCGCATCGGACAGTTGCACATGGAACAGTCGCTCTCCGGGAATGTCCCTAAGGCGGGCGGGTTTGGAACCGTCAGCGAGCGAGAAGAAAGAGTTTAAAGCCAGTCCAAAGTAAGGGCTGTCAATCGCCTCGACGACGCGCAACGCCTGTTCGTCCGAGCGAATGAGATCGGACCACGGCAAACCCATATAGGCCAAGCGAAGCCCCATCGCTTTTGCAATCTCGGTCGCTTCGCTGAGGTCTGAGATCACCTGATCCTCGGTGGCAGCAGGGTCCACTTCGAATGCAGAGCCAATTAGCAGCAGATCCGTTCCCAACTCGCTCATCAGATCGAGTTTGCGCTTAAGCCGATCAAAGGCACGTTCCCGCTCGCTGTCGGCCTGGCCTTCAAGGTTATGGAAGGGTTGCAGCAGACAAATCTTTTGTCCGAGATCTGATGCAATGTCCCGAATTCGCGATGGTGGCCCGTCAAAAGCGGTCAAATCCGGTTCATGCAACTCGACACCGCTAAAGCCCGCATCAGCGATTGCACTTAGTTTTTCGGCCAGATCACCGGGGATCGACGTTGTCGAAACCGAGAGACACATTACCCCTGATACCCAAACATACGCGGCAACCACAGAACCAGATCGGGCATCAACATCATGATCACCAAGGCGAAAATCAACACCGCCAAGAAGGCCCAAATCTCGGAAATGATTTCACGCAGTGGAATATCCGAAACAGCATTAATTACGAACAGCAGAATCCCGTAGGGCGGCGTGATCAGACCGATCATCGAATTCACGACGACCAGCACACCGAAATGCACCAGATCAATACCAAGCGCTTCGCAAGTCGGGATGAACAAGGGCACAATCACCAGAATGATCGTTGTCGCGTCCAAAACGCACCCCAGGGCAAGGATCAGCAGGTTGACGAGGATCAAGAAGACGATCGGACTGACATCCGAACCTTCCAGCAGCGCCGAGATAGACTGTGGGATTTGCTCCTGAATCACGATGAAGTTCAAAATGAACGCTCCACCAATGACAACTCCAACCGCTGCAGAAGAACGGGCGCTGTCAACGAAGACCTGATAAAGGCCACGGAACGACAAGGCGCGATAGAAGAACCCTGCCAGCAGCAGGGCATAGAGTGCGGCCACGGCCGCGGCCTCGGTCGGTGTCGTGACACCCCCGTAGATGCCATAGAGCAGGATGGCGGGCATTAGCAGCGCAGGAAACGCATTGGCGGTTTTGGCGGGCAATTCGCGCAACGGAACAGGTTCTTCCAAGGCAAAGTTCCGCTTTCCTGCCAGATAATAGTTCATCGCCATGAGGACGACGCCCATTATCAGGCCTGGCAGAATACCGGCCAGAAATAACGAACCGATAGAGGCCTTGGAAACAAGCGCGTACAATACCATCGGGATTGAGGGCGGAATGATAGGGCCGATTGTTGCCGAGGCCGCCGTGATTGCGGCTGCATAGCCTCGGCTATAGCGGCCATCTTTGGTCATCATCTCAATGATGATTTTACCAATTCCCGCCGCATCCGCGACAGCAGAGCCGGACATGCCGGAAAAGATCAGAGATGCCACTACGTTTACGTGTCCGAGGCCACCCTTGAAACGCCCGACCGCCGCAACGCAGAAGTTCAGCAGGCGGTCAGTGATCGACCCCGCATTCATGATATTGGCGGCGACAATGAACAAAGGCACGGCAAGCAGGATCGTGCTTTTGTAGAAGCCTTGTAGGATCTTCTCGCCCGCTAGGGCGACATCCAGTCCGGCCGTGCCTAAATACACCAATGAGGCTAAGAGGATGGAATACCCAATAGGTGTCCCAATGCCCGCCAGAAGAAAAAGAGCGAGCAGGCAGGAAATAAGTTCGATACTCATTTATTTGCTTCCTCGTCGTCTACGACGTCGACACGGGGATGATCGTCAACCACGTTGTACCCAACGACCAGTTCCAACTCTGTTTTTGGAGGGCCATTGCGCAAAACGTCGAAGAATAACCACGCGTATCGCGCTGCTACGACCAGCATGAATACCGCATATATCGAAAACACAGTGCGCAACGGTATCTTCTCGCCCGAGAACGGATTGCGGACAGTCGCTGTCTTGCGGATTTTCATCCAGTCGATGTAGTCCCAGGTCGGCAGGAAGCTATAGAGCATCCCGATCACGATCGCTGCGGCCGCCAGCATTGCAAAGATCTGGCGAACGCGCGTCGGCACCGAAAGATAGATGATGTCGAACTTCACATGATCCCGTTCGCGCACGATAAAGGCGCAGCTGAAGAAGATCACCCAGACCCAAAGAATGCCGATCAATTCTAGCGTCCAACCGGCGGGTGTAAAAAAATACCGCAAGAGAATTTGCAGAAGGAAGATCAGGAAGATTGCCGCCAGCATCCCGCCGGCAATCGCTTCGGTCAGTCGGGAGAACCCCTTGATAAAGGCCTTCATTGCGGTTCTCCCTCTCTTGTCTTGCTGGACTTAGTTGCCCAGAGCGTTAATCCGATCCAGAACCCCCTCGGGCCAAGAGCCAGCGAATTCGCTGTCCAGATACATGGACTGTACCTGATTGCGGAACGCAGCGAGATCAGGTTCGTAGATCTCCATCCCTTGCTCTTTCAGGAAGCTGACAAGGTCCTCTTCTTTCTGAAGCTGCTTTTGGCGACCAGATTCCGCGGCTGCGTCTGCGGCTTCCTGAACTTTAGCCTGCTGTTCCGGTGTCAGCCCGTCCCAGACACCCTTGCCAATGGCGATATAGTTAAGGTCCACCAGATGCGACGTCAGAACGATCTGATTGGTCACTTCATAGAACTTGGCGTCCACCACGGTCGGCAGTGGGTTGTCCTGACCGTCAACCGCACCTGTCGATAGAGCGGTGTAAACCTCTGAGAAGGCCATTGGCGTCGGGGCTGCACCCAGAGCCTTGCCTAGAAATTGCCATGCGTCTGTGCCCGGCATCCGAAGATTCACGCCGTCCAAGTCCGCTGGTGTCGTCACAGTCAGTTCATCTTTGGGCTGGCGCAGGTTCACCTGACGTCGGCCCAGATACATAACCGACAGGAGTTTAACACCCAGCTCTTCCTCAGCCTTTTGCTTGAACGCATCCATCAAGGGATCGGTAAAGACAGCCACCTGATGCGCGGCGTCCTGGTGGACATAGCCAGCAGTAAAGATCGAAAACTCGGGGAAGAACTGCGCGAGTTCCTGCGCCGAGGTAATCGACATTTCCAGGTTGCCCCGGCTGATGGCGTCAAGTTCGGTGCCCTGTGCAAAGATTGTGCCGTTATAGCTGGGCTCATAATTTGCGAACTCGGCAACCATTGGCGCGAAGACATCTGCCATGGCGACCGAGCGCTGGTCGGTTTCCGATCCTGATGTTGCGAGGCGAAGTTGCACTTTGTCTTCCGCCAGCGCACCACTTGTTGCGCTAAACAGAACACCGGTTGCGACAAGGGCTGATACTGCAGCCCTACGGGTAAGTTTGGTAATCACTTTGCTCCTCCCTGAGACATCATCAAGCTTCTTTTTTGCGATTCAGAGTTTTGACCTATTTTGGACATTTTGCAAGATTTTTTACAAAATATCAGATATTTTATACTACTGATACATTTGCCTTTGGTGTATTTAGCAGGCTTTTTATCCTGACCTTCTCGCCCATTCTGCAGGAATTCTGTATAGCTTCAATGACTTGAAGTGTTCTGAAACCTTCCCATCCGGACACAATCGGATCTGCTTCGTGCCGAGCAACTTCAACAAAGTGCCTGAGTTGATTGACCAGCGGATCAGATGCACCCTTCTTCAACACGGTTGATGAGATTGGCGTCCACCAATCCCGTTGATCACCTTGGTAGTTCCATAGTCGAAGATCAGGTACGGACAACGATCCATGAGAACCACCGATCATGTAGCTACTCTCCGCTGTCGACGGATAGATTGGATATTCCCGAGACGTCATCTCCCAGCTCCACGGGGCGACGATGCTGTCGGACACGCTTATGGTCCCAATCGCTCCGCTTTCAAACGTCAACAGCGCCCCGGCGACATCTTCGTTGTCATAACCGCGTTGCGATAAAGCCGACTGCGCCTGTACCGTCACGACCTCTCCGGCCAGATACCGCAGAAGGTCCACATCATGGACAAGATTGACCGAAATGGGTCCTGCACCGGGTTTCTTTCGCCAGGGCGCGGCATCAAAATACTCGTCGGGCTTATAGAACCAGCAATTCGCGTGGACAGCACGAACATCCCCAATCCTCCCATCAACAATAGCTTCTTTGGCTGACTTGATCAGGGGGTTATGCCGACGATGATGTCCGACCATCAGAGGCACATTGGCCCTCTCCGCTTCCTGGACAAGCTCCAGTGCTGCGGCAGCTTCCACGGCGATCGGTTTTTCGACGAGAACAGGACACCCATGTCGCACACATGTAAGGCCTTGTTCGACATGAAGCGTCGTAGGGGTCGCAAGCACAGCGCCGTCCGGCGTCTGAGTTGCAAACATTTCCCCAAGGGTCTCGTAGCATGCCACCCCGTGCTCAACGGCGTAAGCACGACCTTCGTCACTGGGATCGACGACCGCAACAAGGTCAACATGGCGCAACGCCCGGATAGCGTCTGCGTGGCGGCGTCCAACAAGGCCAATGCCAACAATGGCAATGCGAAAGTTCTTAGACACTTTTGCTTCCTTCCGGATGGTTCGAAAAATCCCGAAACCGACATTTGCGACTGAGCTGCATTGCTCAATTTGGACATGAAGGTATTGGGGTTTTCGCGATTCCGCAATAATGTATGATATTTTTATTTTTACCATACATCAGTTGGGATTGCTGATGTCTCCGAAAAATGCTAATTGAACGAAGAAACTGAGAATATCGGGTGAAACGCATGGCGAAACAGCCGTCTACGATAGGTGCAAGCACCTATCAGCGCATCAAGCGGGATATCATCTTCGGGGCGCTGCAACCCGGTTCCAAACTGAAGCTGGACGCATTGAAGGAACGCTATGCGGCGAGCCTTTCGACACTTCGTGAAACCCTAAACAGGCTTGCCAGCGATGGGTTTGTCGAAGCTCCCGAACAACGGGGATTCCTGGTTGCGCCGGTCTCCCGAGAAGACCTGACCGAAATATCAGAGCTGCGTGTCCTGTTGGAATGCCACGCGTTGGAGTTGTCCATTGCGAACGGCGACACGGATTGGGAAGGCAACCTCGTTGCCGCACATCACAAACTGCACCTGATAGAACGGCAACTTCTCAAGGGCGACGAATCCGAGAAAGAAACCTGGAAACGTTATGATTGGGAGTTCCACCAAGCGATGATCGCGGCCTGCAACTCCAAGAACCTTCTGTCTCTGCACTCGATCATCTACGACAAATACTTACGTTATCAGATGCTCGTGCTGACCAATCGTGGCGAAGAAGCCATCAAGGAGCATAAGGGTATGTTCGATGCAGCATTGGCCAGAGACGCGAACACGGCAAAGAGGTTATTGGAAGACCACATTCGAAATGGCCTCGCGCATACCTTGGAGGCTATGTGACCTCTCCCCCCTTTACTGTGACACCGGTACTTTTAAGCTAAGAGCTTAATACGGTGATGCAGTGCTTCCGATGGCGTCTCAGGATCTAGTTAGAAATCTACATCTTCAGAGTGTCCCTGAGCAGCTTTCCATCATCCGATGATCGTAAAGCGCTTCTTCTCGCTCTCTTCGACAATCCTGTGCAGTTCCTCGAACCGATCCTTGTTCCCATTGGTAATGCCAAGTTTGGGCCTTAGCTGTTTTCGTATCTTTTCATTACGCAATAACGGATTGCGCCAAACGGAACTTGATTGCCGACGCAGCGGTTTGTCAAAGCGAGATAGGTTCCCTCTTACAAAACTGCTGCGTGCTTGGCTGCATCAAAGGCTGTCGGGTCAGCTTGTACGTTGCTTGTAATAAGTATCTTTATGGACAATCAGCCCGTCTCGGTAGGTCAGGATGTCAACGCTTAGAAACTCTTCTTTTGAACCATCCTTGTGCACGGCTGTACGGCGATATTCGCAATAAGCCTTGTTGCCGGAAATAGCGCAGTCGAGCGTTTCCCAATGCACGTTCGCGACCTTTTCAAACAGGGCTGCAAAAGCACCACGAATGGTTTCGGCTCCTTCCAGACGCACGCCATGTTCTTCGGGGCCAACAGCGTGATCAAATGTAGCGTCGGTTGCGAAGTGTCTCATTACGGCATCGATGTCATTGGCGTTAAACGCGTCACCGACAGAGTCGACTAGGTCTCGGGTCAAAGCGGTCATGATTTCGGTCCTTTTCCTTGAAGCATATCGCAAGTGTGTTTGAAGAAGGGGCTCGTCGGGTCGACCAGCACATTCAGTTCGTCAAAGTGATCCACATCGGGCACGAAATAGAGACCCATCTTGCGGTCTGCTGTTTCGTATTTTTCGACATACATTCGTGCCTGTCTGTGGAACTCATCGGTTTCCGCGCCGCCGACGACGACCAGCTGAGGGGCATTGGTACCCGGAGGGTGCTTGGTCATCGGGCTTTCGGCCTGGGCTTCTGCCGGATCCATTCGGATGCCCGCATTCAAAGCCTCGGTCAGGCGGACCGGCTCAAGATAGCTGAGCGGTGAGACCGGAATGCCAGATTTAATCAGGTCTGCGGGCAAGTCATCGTCAAATGCCGGCCAATCGGTCGCCATCATCATCTGGGTAATATGGCCGCCAGCGGAATGGCCCATAACGCAGAGACGGTCTGGATTGATGCCCAATGCGCCCGCGTTGCGCCAGACAAAGGACATGGCCTCACGCGCTTCTTCTGAAATTCTTGTGATGGTCACAGACGGGCAAAGATCGTATCCGATGACAACAACATTGAACCCCGCCTCAACAAACGGCGGCGCAATGAAGCTGTAGATCGATTTGTCGCCACGCTGCCAATAGCCGCCGTGGAAATAGACCAATGTCGGTGCGGCGGTGTCCGCGCAGCGGAAGACATCCAGCTTTTGTTTTTCGCCTTCTCCATAGCGGATATCTAGGCTGCAATCGGATGTTGCACGCGCGTGCGCGCTGTCGCGGCTCCACCCGGGAATGACGGTCACTTCATAGTCCGGCCGCCCAGCCCGCAAATTGTACTGCGCGTCGAATTCGTCAGGGCTGAACCGAGTGTGGAAAGTCAGGTGATCACTCATGATACTGCCTCCGATTGGGGCGCGGAAAAGAACGCGCCGCGACAAAAGACCAGCGGAGGAACGGGTGCATGGGCATAGTTCACGACACGTCCCAAGAGGATTTCATGATCACCCGCATCAACCCGGTTGTGCACGGTGCATTCCAGATGCGTAGATGCACCGGGGACCAAAGGCGTCTTGGCCCCAGGAGTCCATTCCGTATCGGCAAACCGGTTTTCCACATTGCTGGCAAAATGCAACGCCAAAGCTTTCTGATCCGCGGACAGGATGTTGACCGCGAAATGATCTGACCTGGACAGCGTCGGGAACACACGACCCGATTTTGCGACACAGACAGAGATCACAGGCGGTTCGAGTGAGACCGAGGTGAAGGAGTTGGCGGTCAGGCCCCATGGCATGCCCTCGGGGTCATAAGTGGCCACGATTGTGACCCCTGTCGGAAAAGCGCCAAGCGCACGGCGAAAGTCACGCAGGTCCATCACAGAACTCCTTCGCTGACGCAGGCCTTTTCAAGGGCGGCCCACTCATCCGGGTTTGTGCCGAAATGACGCATGACGTGACCCCGGTATGCGGGGCGTTCCGCCAATCGTTCGTACCACGCTTCGACATTGGGCAACGGTGGGCGGTCGACCTCGACATTGAAATAGCGATACGCCACGCAACCCAGCGGAATATCCGCCATGGTAAAGCTGTCGCCACAGACATAGGCCTTATCCGCAAGGTGCTGATCCAGAATGGTCAGCGCTTCATGCGCCTCATCGCGAAGTTTGGCGATCTGTTCCTGGTCCCGTTGGTCGGATTGGGTGCGCACAGTTGCAAAAAACAGGTAAATCACCGGCCCGAAGGCGCGGCTGGCGGACCACTCCATCCATTGATCCGCGATGGCGCGGGTCTGTAGGTCAGAGGGGCTAAACGTTCCCGCGCCGTACCGGTCGCAGAGATACCGCACAATGGCGAGGCTTTCCCAAAGCGCGAAATCCCCATCGCGGATCGCCGGGATCATTTTGTTGGGATTGATCTGCGCGTACATATCAGTGTCGAGCTTGCCAAAGCTGCCCCCGGCCAGTTGCAGCGTATAGTCCAATCCCAACTCATTGGCTGTCCAAATCACCGGAATAACGTTTGACGAATAGGGCCGCCCCCAAATCTCAAGCATGCTCCAACATCCTTTTCTGCGCGATGGATTGTGTCCCGAATTTTGGAACGACATGCTCAAACAGTCGATGCCAACTGGACAGGATTTTCTCGTAGGGAACGCCAGTGTATTGCTGCATCAACATGAGGTGGTCGAGGCCGATGGTTTCCTGCCGCTCGGCAAAACGATCCGCTACATATTCGGCGTCACCAACCACAATGATCCCGCGTTTATTGAGGAAATCGAACCAATCCATCTCTTCGTCCTCAGAAGTCATCTCTTCACCGACATCAAGATAGCCATGTTTTGTCCACTCGCCCTTGGGGCGCGACCCGCCGAGGAATTCGTAATAGGCATTGATCGGGCCACGAATGGTGTTCACCGCTTCCTCCATGCTTTCACCGACATAGAAGGCCGTGCAGACGCCAACGCCTTCCCCTGGTTTCACATTGCGCCCTTCACGTTTGGACAGCGCCTCGCGGTAGGGTTCCCAGCAGGCCAGTGTCGCCTTGGGTCCAGCGGCCATCGAGATCACACCCCATCCCTTTTCACCAGCAAGCTTGAATGTGGGAGGCGCATTCGACATGAGCCAGACCGGCGGGTGCGGATCAGAATACGGGCGTGGATGCACGTATATCGCTTTGTACTCGCCATTCTCGTCGTGATAGCGCGGGTCCAGCGGTTCAAAAAAACGGTTGGTTTCTTTCCAGCCTGGAACTGGGAACTCATAGAACTCACCTTGATGGGTGAAGGCGTCGTTGGTCCACGCTTTCAGAATAATATCCAGGCTCTCTTGATAGAGGCGCATCACCTTGGCGTTGTCGCGCCGATCCGCATCCGAATTGAACTGGATGGTCGAGCGCTCATTGATGCCCTTGGCGACACCAAAATCGAACCGGCCCAGCGACATGTTATCCAGCATCGCCGCGTCTTCGGCCACGCGCAATGGGTGCCAGTCCGGCAAGATGATGGGCGCCGTTCCAACCCGCAGTTTTGTGCAATGAGCAGCCACATGCGTACCCATCTGGATCGGGTTGGGCGGCGCGTTCATATAGCCGTTATGGGCAAAGTGATGTTCTGTGAACCAGGCGGTCGTGAATCCAGCCTGCTCTGCCAGCGAACATTGTTCGAGGATCATCTCCAGTGTCCGGGTCCAGGGAATCGTCTCACCAGGACTGAAATTGGCAATCAAATCAAAGCGCATAGCGATCTCCCGGACAAATGTGGTAAGTTGAATTATCACCCAATTTTCAACTAAGTTGAATTTTACTCGAAAAATCAACAAAAATCTCTTATCCCGAATGCATGAATAGCAACGTTACTGATACTGACACTCAACGGCTTGGCAGCGAAATCCGCGAAGTGCGCAAGGCGCGTGGCCTGACGTTACAAGACCTTTCGGAAACGGTATCCTGCTCGACGGCGTATCTGAGCCGGATCGAGCTGGGATCAGCAAAAGCATCGGCGGAGCTTCTGCGAGAGATCAGTGAAGCGCTCTCGGTCGATCCCAACTGGTTCTTTCCCAAGCAATCGGGTGTCGGACCATTGGAACGCAAACATGTCGTACGCAAAGAAAATCGCAGGGCGCTTTCCAACATGTACACGCGAACAACCCAGGAGTTGGGATTCGAAGACGAACTGCTATCCAGCACACTATCCGGACAATGCTATCTGATCCTGTCACGGTTCCGCCCAGGAGCCGGTACACCGCCTGAACCCCAGGAAGGTTATTCTTTCGAGGGCGAGCAACATGCGATCGTCTTGAGTGGCGAAGTGGAGCTGCGCCTTGGTGAAGAAATCATAGTTCTTCGCAAAGGCGACAGCTTTTCCTACCCTTCAATGATCGCGCATCGGTTCCGCAACCGGACTGACAAAGAGGCCACAATGGTCTGGGCGATGTCGCCAATACGAATTACTTGGTGATTGTTGGCCAGCTATCACTATTGCGAGAATTGCTTTTGACACAAAGCAACGGATAATGGCATTCGGAAAAGCCCACAGATCTGACCTAACTGCTTGGGCCAAAACCAGTCATTTGGTCAATAGAGACAACAGTTGGCTTTGTCCTGCGACCTGGAAATTCGACCACTAATCGTCGCTACGGTCTGCATGAATGGTTATCCTTTCCGCTGAACAGCTGCACCAGATCCTCCACTCGCGCTGCATTTGAGACGCTGCGTGCGCTTGCAGCTAACCAACGCGATCTCGCTCTCTTCGATATGACCATCGACAGTAAATTGTGCGGCTGTGACTTGGTCACGATTGAAGTCTTTTATGTCCTGGCTTCTGGTCAGCCCCATGAGCAGGCTTCAGACCTGCAAAGCAAGACTCGGAGACCCCTCCACTTCGAGATTCTTGAAGGTACCAGAACCTCAGTCGTGAGGTGAATGGAAGACGAACCTAGGGTCGGGTTTGATTACTTTTTAGCAGGGCGTTTCCATGAGCGTTTGGGCATTTCAATGCGCAGATCGTGCGTGATTGGGCCACGTCTATAGGTTTTTCGAACTCGTTGGTGCTGTCGTGTTGCTCTGCAGCGGAATTTGGTCTCTGTTGCAAGAAAGCCGTCTTATGAGAGGTCACAATGCCCCAAGCATCCGCCACCAATCGTCGTATTGTTCTCGCCAATCGCCCAGCCGGACAACTGGACGAGAATACATTGCGCCTGGAAACCACGAGCGTTCCTGAACCTGGACCAGACGAAATGCTGGTACGTACGGTGTACCTGTCGTTGGATCCTTACATGCGTGGCCGAATGAATGACGCAAAATCCTATGCCGAACCCGTTCCGATTGGCGGTGTTATGACGGCGCAGGTCGTCGGGCAGGTGGTCAAATCCAACATCGAAGGATACGAAGTCGGAGAGTATGTGCTCAATACAAGCGGGTGGCAGGATTTTGCTGTCTCAGACGGAACGCAGGTCGTTAAGTTGGGTAAATCTCCGGACAACCCGTCTTGGTCGCTCGGAATTCTCGGAATGCCAGGCTACACGGCTTATGCCGGGCTTCTGAAAATCGGGGAGCCAAAAGCCGGTGAAACAGTTGTTGTGGCTGCCGCAGCCGGCCCGGTAGGCGCAACAGTCGGTCAGATCGCAAAGCTAAAAGGATGTCGTGTAGTGGGCATCGCAGGCGGTTCTGAAAAATGTGCTCATGTAGTCGAAAACCTTGGATTTGACGCATGTTTGGACCATCGATCTGATGATCTGGCAGCGCAACTGCGCGAGGCTTGTCCAAGTGGAATTGACGTGTATTTCGAAAACGTTGGCGGCAAAGTTCTCTATGCCGTATTGCCGCTCTTGAACCCGTTTGCACGGGTGCCCGTCTGCGGGATTGTATCCTGGTACAACCTGCCCGGCCTACCGGACGGCCCGGATATGGGCCCTGCGATCATGGGCACGATCCTGCGGATGAAAGTCAGAATGCAGGGTTTCATAATCTTCGACAACTTTGGTGCCGACGTGTATCAGGAGTTTGTCCGCGATATGACGGCTTGGCTCAAAAACGGTTCAATAAGCTACAAGGAACATATGGTTGAGGGGCTGGAAAATGCTCCGGAAGCATTCAATCAACTGCTGGCCGGGGGAAACTTTGGAAAGATGGTCGTAAAAGTTGGTTAGCCGGACACACAGCCAGACATTGCATCGTTCTTTGGATGGTTCCATCGTCAAAGTAACGGCCCAAAGCTGCAGTTGAGCCAAAGGTTCGATCTTCTCGGCTGATCCCGAAATCTGCCATTCGGGCTACTGGAAGGATGCGCCACTTTCAGAAGTTTAGTCGCCCGTCACGGCATTCGGATGACGCTCGAAAGGGATTTTGCGTGCGGGCACATTGCTCTGGGAGGCGTATATGTCGCCAGCGGCGACGCAAATGCAGCCGTCGACGCTGTGCATCAGTCACTTATCCTCGAACCTAACGGATACGAGGCTAACCTCTTCATGGGTTTCTATCTCCAGTTTGCGGGGGACGCCGCAAGTGCCGTGGACTATCTGTTGATCGCCAAACGTCTTAGTCCTGTGCAGACTTACGTGTAGACGCTGCCCTATGAATGTTCGCTCCAACAACCCGGTCTCTAGGTTGGTGCATCTCACCTTAGTGCAGACTGGGCTGATCGTGTTGAAAAACTCCGATTTTCGTGAAGATGGGTGAAATACTTGCTTGCAGGAGGCCTTTCCGAGAATTCGTCGAGGGGGAACTCGCGTTGACATTGTCCGGAGCTCTCAGGGCCCCTACCAAGCACAGGGTTTCAATTTAGCCGCCGTAACGGATTCTGGCGGAAAAATGCAGCCGTCAGATACTCGAGTTTTTCAACACAATCGGCTCATAGCGGCCATCGAAGCAAACGCAGCATTCGATGATATTGTAATACGTCAACGTCGGGTTGGCGCTGACGTCAGACATCTCCCATCCCTCTTCAGGCGGAATTTGTCCGGCACCTTGCATGTAAATTTTCTGCACCGGATCGCCATAGAAGCCGAGACAGAAGCCTAGTGAAACCGCCTGCGCCACTTCGCGGAGCGCATCCACAAAGGCCGGGTCTGTGTCCTGACTTTCATCGACAAAGATGATCGGAAAGCCTGCTGTGCGCGTGGGCCTCCGGCTTGTGCGCCAAGGACTCCGCTTGCAGGCCATGGCAGTTCCTGATGACGTGCCGGTCCGCAACGGCCTAGACACAATGGCCGACAACCGAAAGATTGCCCAAAAAAAAGAAAGTGTTGCGCCATACATTCAACTTATGGATAGTTGATCCCACTCGAAATGTTCTACGGGCGGACAAAGGCAAGCAAAGCCTCTCGCTTGGTGCTTGTCTGCGACCAACTCAAGTTTCACTGTTAGCGAATGTGAGGGAGTGACCGATTATGCCAGTTTCGTATTTGAACAGGGCCGTCGCGGCCGGGTTCCTGATTTTAAGCATTGGGATTGCGCCGGCGCTTGCCCAGGAAGGCAGCGCGGGCGGCAAGCCGAACGTTCTCGTCATTTGGGGCGACGACATCGGCCAGTCCAATATCTCCGCATACACAATGGGGTTGATGGGTTATCAAACGCCGAATATCGACCGGGTTGCCAGAGAAGGTATGATCTTCACCGACTACTACGGTGAACAATCCTGCACGGCTGGCCGGTCATCCTTTATCATGGGCCAGTCGGTCTTCCGCACCGGCCTTTCCAAGGTCGGCCTGCCCGGTGCCAAGGAAGGTATGCAGATCGAAGATCCCACCATTGCCGGCCTCCTCAAAGCCGAAGGCTATGCCACCGGTCAATTCGGCAAGAACCATCTGGGAGACCGGGATGAACACCTTCCGACGAACCACGGTTTCGATGTGTTTTTCGGAAATCTCTACCATCTGAACGCCGAAGAAGAGCCTGAAAACGAGGACTACCCGAAGGATATGGTGTTCGCAGACGGCACGACGTTCCTTGAACGGTTCGGTCCGCGTGGTGTTTTGAACGTGACAGCGACCTACGGCGAAAATGAAATCACGCAGAATATCGAGGATACCGGGGCTCTGACCCGGAAGCGGATGGAGATTGTGGACGACGAGACATCAGATGCTGCAATTGCCTGGATGGAAGAACAGACCAACGCCGGCACCCCGTGGTTCCTGTGGTGGAGCGGCACACGGATGCATTTCCGTACCCACGTCAGCGAAGAGAACCGCGCGCTCGCGGATGAGTTATACAATGGGGAAAAAGCTGATGAATACACTGCCGGCATGATCGAACACGACATGGATATCGGCAAGTTCCTCGAAAAGCTTGACGAGCTCGGCATCGCCGATAACACCATCGTGTTCTATTCCACTGATAACGGCGTCCATATGAACACATGGCCGGATGCCGGGATGACCCCGTTCTGGGGCGAGAAGAACACCCAGTGGGAAGGCGCCTGGCGGGTGCCTGCTATGGTCCGCTGGCCCAGTAATATCGCGCCCGGAACGATCTCGAACGAGATCGTTCATCACATGGATTGGCTGCCAACATTCCTGGCCGCTGCAGGCAATGAAACCATCAAGGACGATTTGCTCGAAGGCATCACAGTTCCGGAAATGGCAGGCCGCGAGTATCGCGTCCATCTCGACGGCTACAACCTATTGCCGATGCTCAAGGGTGACACGGACAAGAGCCCGCGTAATGAGATCTTCTACTTCACTGATGACGGCGACCTCGCGGCGATCCGGCTCAACAACTGGAAGATCACCTTCCTCGAGCAGAAGGCCTGGGGGACTTTCCGGGCCTGGATGGAGCCGCTGACGCCGCTGCGCGTGCCGCTGATCTTCAACCTGCGCCGCGACCCTTATGAACGCGGTTACCGGACGTCGAACACCTATTACGACTGGCTGCTCGACCATGCCTTCATGCTGGTGCCGGCCCAGGCTTATGTTGGGCAGTTCCTGGCAACCTTCGAAGAATACCCACCGCGGCAGGAGGCGGCTTCGTTCAGCCTCGACAAGGTAATGGAGAAGCTGTCGCAGCCGGGCGGCTCGCAGTAGACTCATCCCACTTCGCCCCGACGGAGTATTCCATCGGGGCGCGTAATTTTCCGGTTGCCTCGGCATCCCTTTCCCTGCACTTGCGGAGGTTGTCCCTATGCGTGCTCTGCTATTTTCAGTTCCTTTGACAATTCTGTTTGCATCAGCTCCGCTCGCTGACCCTTTGCCGTCTTGGACGGACACGGCCACCAAGGATCGGATCATTGCGTTTGTCGAAGGCATAACGGACCCGGATTCACCTGATTATGTCACCCCGGCCGCGCGTATTGCGACCTTCGACAATGACGGCACGCTCTGGGCAGAACAACCGGTCTACTTTCAACTGCTATTTGCCATCGACCGATTGAAAGAAATGGCCGCCGCTGATCCCGGGGTGCTCACGTCTGACGTGCTGCGGGCCGCAGTCGAAGGCGACATGGAGACAGTGGCCGCCTCGGGCACTGAGGGACTTTTGGAAATCGTCTCCACCACCCACTCCGGCCTGACGGTGGACGAGTTCCAGGCCGCCGTGCGCAGCTGGCTGGACACGGCCAGGCATTCCGGCACAGGCCTGGCCTATGACCAAATGGTCTATCAACCCATGCTGGAGCTATTGACCTATCTGCGCGATGAAGGCTTCCGTACCTACATCGCCTCAGGCGGCGGCCTGCATTTCATCCGGGTGTTCTCTGAAAGCGCCTATAACATTCCGCCCGAGCAGGTCATCGGATCCATCGGAAATGGCAGTTATTCCGCCGGGGACGGACCGCCGCGGGTGATGAAGGACCCCGGTTTATTCTTCATCGACGACAAGGCAGGTAAGCCCGTTGCTATCGAGGCCCGCATCGGGCGCCGGCCGGTGATCGCAGTGGGAAATTCCGATGGAGACTTCCAGATGCTTGAGTGGACTACTGCGGGCGATGGTGCGCGGCTGGGCATCCTGCTGCACCATACTGACAGCGAACGCGAATACGCTTACGGCCGTGAAAGCCATATCGGGCAGCTTGCACGCGGACTTGATGAAGCAGCCAGCCGCGGTTGGCTGGTAATCGACATGGCCCGTGATTGGGAGCGGATCTGGCCGAGCCGCGAATGAAGCCCTGCACCATCCCTGTGCATGAACGACCCAGAAAATCGGATGGCCCTCTGAAAATGCAGATTGTAGTCTTGATCCTTCTCTTGCTGCTGGGTCTGCCAGTGATGGCCCAGAGCCTTGACGGCTACTTGGGGTCGGATCGTTGCACCGGTTGCCATAAGGACAGTGCCGCAGGCTGGGCAGGATCGCATCACGCTCAGGCCTGGACAACGCCGTCGCGGGAGACGGTCGCAGGTGACTTCGGCGGAACGGCCTTTCACCATGACGGTATGACCGCCCGGTTTCAGACAGGAGCGGAGGGCGAATACTACGTCGAGGTGATCGAAAAGGATGGATCGCAGGCGGAATACCAAGTGCATTCGGTTGCGGGGATCGAACCACTGCAGCAATATCTTCTCGAGACCGAACCGGGGCAGCTGCAGAGTTTTGACGTGGTCTGGGACACCGAAGAGGGGAAGTGGTTCCACCTTTATCCGGACCAGACCCTGCCTCCGTTGGATGGTCTGCATTGGACGGGTCCCTACAAGACCTGGAATGCGCGCTGTGCAGAGTGCCACGCCACCGGGTTCCGCAAAAACTACGACGCACGCCGTTTAAGCTATGCATCAACCCAGGTCGAAATAGGCGTTGGCTGCGAGGCCTGCCACGGACCGGGAAAGGACCACGTTGATTGGGCTGATACATGGGAAACGACAAGGACACCGCCGCCCGCAAACCATGGATTTCCTGTGGATTTCGCCGATCCTCGGCAGGCAGTCGAACAATGCGCGACGTGCCATTCCAGACGCGAAGCCAACTTGGACGGCAACCCGGTGCCAGGCACGCGTTTTCATGATGCCTACACGCTCGCACTTTTGCGCCCAGGACTTTACCACGCGGACGGGCAGATCCAGGACGAGGTCTATGTCTACGGCTCCTTTCTGCAATCTAAGATGCACGCTCGGGGCGTGACTTGCCTGAATTGCCACGGCGCACACAGTCTGGACCTGAAGGCAGAAGGCAACGGCCTTTGCACCCAATGCCACAGCCCAGCGGGTAATCCGGACTTCCCAACACTCACAGCAGCGGACTACGACAGCCCTGCACATCACTTCCACCCGGAAAGCAGCGCCGGAGCGAAGTGCCAGTCCTGCCACATGCCAGAACGCGTCTACATGGGCAACGACTGGCGCGCCGATCACTCCTTCCGCATTCCCCGGCCGGATCTTTCGCCGGTGACGGGAGCACCGGATGCCTGCACCGCCTGCCACCGCGGCCAGGACGCAGCCTGGGCAGCTGCACAGATTTCCGCTTGGTATCCGGACGACAGAAACCGTGGCCGGCATTACGGGGAGGTGCTGGCGCGGGGACGTGCCGATGCAGCAGCGGCGGCCGGCGACTTGACCACGCTTGCGCAGAATACCAGCCAGCCGGGCATCGTGCGGGCCACTGCGCTCTGGCTTCTGGAGCAGTCCAACGACCCGCTGTTCGCCGCTAGGCTGACGGACCTGCTGCGGGACCCGGATCCGCTTGTCCGCGCTGCCGCGGCCTCTCTGCAGCGCCTTGCACCGCTTCAGGAAAGGGGCAAGCGCCTGGCCGATGTCTTTGCCGACCCTGCCCGCAATGTGCGCATGGCCGCTGCCCGCGCGATGCTGGGTGATACGGAGAACGGCCTCCAGAATGGAACCGCCAGAGAGCTGCAAGCCGCCATGGCTGAATGGCAGTATGCCATGGCAAACCGGCTCGATTTTCCTGAAACCCACCTCCAACTGGGCGGTGTGGCACTGACCATGCGCAACATGGGCATGGCCACATCCGCGTTCCGTGAGGTGGTGCGGCTGGATCCGCAACGGCTGGATGCATGGATGATGCTGGCCAGGATCACAGCGGCAACCCAAGGACGCGTTGCTGCCGCCGCGGTTGTGGCAGAAGCTCTGTCAGCCAATCCGGAACATCCCACACTTCTGGCCACACAGGCAGAGCTGGAAGGAAAACCTGCGCCGCAAGGAGATAGCGAGTGACTGCTCTTGCCAGAATCCGGAACCTCAGAGCGGACCGCTGAGCTGCTCAGCTTCTGCTATCTCTGAAGCCACCCGGCACACAATGAAATGTTAGCTCAAAAGGCACTGCCTATGAAAACGATCTTGACCGCAATCGTGCCGGCAGTTGCCGGCATCCGGGCCCGCGTCTGCTCAGAATACTGACTGGAACTACGAGGCAACGATCTACCTGTTCGCGCCCGAGACCAAAACCGCAATCGATACACCCTCAGGGCAGATCAAGGGCGCACTCATGTTTGGCGACGCGCTTGAGAATCTGGACTTTGCCTTTATGGGAGCCTTTGCCGCCAGTAACGGGAAATGGAGCTTTCTCACCGACTATATGTACACGGACCTGTCCTTCGGCAACGAGATTGTATCTTTGGTACTAGAGATGCGCCGCAACGCGTGCCAGCCCTCATTGGTGGCGGCAGACATCCACGGCATTTCTTCATGTAAAGAAGATACTGTCTCGTCCACCCAGTGCTCGCCTCTCGGCTCCACCAAGCGAACCTCATTCATTAGTGGGCGCAGTCGTTGGATTTCTTTCTCCGAGAGATGCCCAAGACCTGAGGCTTCAGCCCTGTGTTGTGGGATGCGCTGAACTAGATTTTTGATGCGCCGCTTGTCATCTCAAGTTAGCGCGACACTATCCGATAGTTCGCGAGCAACTTTATCGAAATCATCTCCGCCGAGATCGACCGAATGTTCATCGTCTCCGATGAATTCTCTGGCCAGCCGCGTTTTGCGCTATTTCTTCAAATATTCAGTGAATCGATGCGTGAGTGCACGATTTTCAAAGTTGGGATCCGTGGCAAGTAGGAGTTTGATGGTCTTCATAGCAGTTCCCTCATCTATCCAGTGAGACAAACCGACCGAAAACGAGCGCAAAAGAAGATAAATTATCAGCAGCTACCGGTCGGCCCTAACAGGGGCAGATCAGAAAAATCGTATGAGAAAGATATGCTGTGATGTCGTCATAGAATGAAACAGCCCTATTGCCGGACGCACGCTAATACCTTCGTACTATTGATACTGGCTGAGAAAGCATCTGTTAAGAAACATCAAACGCTTTCCCGCCCCTATGATAACAAGGGGATTTTGATACTTGGGCGACAAAGACCTTGTCTTTGGGCGAAAAAATCGCTGATTTGGGTCTCAATTGCTTGGTGTATCAACAACTGTGGCGCTCCATCTGACATTACCTATCCACACATGATAAACCTTTTTAATTCAAATCACTCATATCACAGCGGCACGGTATACTGACCAAAAAATTCGTAATGAACTACCTTCTTTTCATGGAGCGACCGATTGCCTCGTCGCACCCCTTTAAAGGCAAATCCCCACTCGGTTGCTCAAGAGACCGAACCGACAATCTGAATAGAAGCGCCTTATCAATGATCCGGCGAGCCGCCGTTCGACAAAACATTACTAAAAGTCAGCTGCGCGGACAAAGGGTGAATTCGCTGCAGTGGCACCAAGGTATGCAATCTCGAGTAACCGGCCGCATATGCGCGGCCGGTGTTTCGATTTTACCGATCTCTGAGGAGATTTTCAGGTCGGCTCCGCTTCACCGGTGGGTGGGATGTTCAGCCGGCCTCACCAAATCCTTTCGGTACTGGCAGATCAGACAATGTCGCTGCTCGTTTTTGTAGGGCCCGCCCGATGACCACGCGGCTGATTTCTGTCGTCCCGTCCACAATCCGCAGCATTTGTGCAAGACGGGACAAACGATCCAGTCCATAAGGCTGCAACAGCCCCATGCCGCCCAACACTTGCGTGCAGGTGTTCGCAGCCTTCACGGCGGCATCTGGCACAAACCGTTTGGCATGAGCGGCCATCAGAGGGCCTTCGGGTGTGCCAAGGGATTCTGCCGCTTTGCGATAAAGCAGCTTGGAGGCTTCAAGATCGGTTGCAACCTCGCCCAGCATCCACTGGATCCCGTCCAGATCGAGGTTCTTGCCGCCAAACATCTTGCGGTTCTTGGAATAGGACAGAGCCGTATCCAAGGCAGCTTGCATCAATCCACAGCATCCTGACGCAATCGACACACGGGCGATATCGATCGCCATGAGCGAGCCTTGCAAGCCCTGACCGATTGGCAGGATGATGTTGTCTTCGCTCACCACGACCTTGTCCATGTACATCTCGGCCAGAGGCAGGAAGTTGTAGGATGGGGTATCGTAGAGCGGACCAAAGCTGAGGCCCGGAGTGTCGGCCGGGATGGCAATCATCGCCATATCCTTGTGGCCGGGTGTGTCACTGGTTTTGACCACGGTGAAATAGATGTCAGCCTCGGTCGCCAAGCTGACCCATGCCTTCGCACCGCTGATCGTCCAAGTGCCGTCATCATTGATCACGGCGCGCGAATACATGTTTGTTGCGTCCGACCCCGATTGCGGTTCGGTCAGTGCAAAGTTCGCCAGCTTGCGGCCCGAGGTCAGATCCCGCGCCCATGTTTCCTTGAAGGTATCTGTGCCATAGCCGCAGCCCGCGAAGGTACAGATGTTATGCATCGACAGGGCAAAGGCATAGGCGCCATCGCCCAGTCCCAGTTGTTCATAGACCTGAATACCTTCTGACAGCAGCAAGCCCTGACCACCAAACTCCTCGGGGGCGTAGAGCCCCGTCAGGCCAGCGGCTCCGGCCTTGTCAGACGCATCACGGGGCCACTTCTTTGCGGCGTTCCAGGCGTCCACATTGGGCAAGATGACCTGCTCGGCATGGTCACGTGCGGCTTGGAGTATGGTGGCGAGTTTGTCTGACATTGGTCGGTCCTTTTGTGAGCGGCTCTTTTCACATGACGCCACACATCAGCAGCTGCTGAGCAGGCAGCGGGTCAAGCTTCTAGAGGAGAACCAGGTGAGAACGCCATGTATTGCGCAATATTTAGCAGGAGAAACTTCTTCACTCTATCTCGCGTGGTGACAGGGTATTGTCCAAAAGTGACAAAAAGCGCGTCTCAGATATTCGTCCTGCGATACGAACTGGGGGTGCTGCCGGTCCAGCGTTGAAAGGCCCGGTGAAAATTGGCTGCCGAGGAAAATCCGACATCAAGTGCGATGGCCTCAACGCTTTTGCGCCCCGCCTGCAGGTCGCGGATTGCGATGTCGCGCCGCAGGGCATCCTTTATGGCCTGAAACGACGTGCCATCCGAGTGTAGCCTGCGGATCAGGGTGCGCGGGGTCATGTGCATTGCGGATGCTGTCTGTGTCAAGGTCGCCGAATCCCAACCTGTCTGACCCAGATACGTGCGCACCCGCAGCGATTGGGTGTGTTCGCGGGAAGAGGTAAAAATCCAGTCTCGCGGCGCGTTTTGCAAAAACCGGTCAAGATCAGCTGTGCTTCGTGTCTGCACAGGGCCCATTACATTCGGATCAAACGCGATGGCGGTGGCGGGTTGGCCAAACCGCAGTGGTGCAGGAAAGATAATCGCGTAATCCTGATCAAAGTCCGGGCGATCAAACGCGAAATCAACGGCCTTAACCGGAACCTCATGCCCTGCCAGCCAAGACATGAGCCCGTGGGCAAGTTTGAGGATCAGCATATGTCCAAACCGCTGAAGCGGCACTTCGCCTTGTGGTTTCAGGGTAAGCACCAACGCGCCTTCAGCGTCATCCAGAACAAACTGATAATCATCCAACAGCAAGTTCCAGAAGGTCGAAAACCGGTAAAGAGCCGATGACAGAGACGTGGCCTCTCTGACAGTCGTCAGAAGGTGTTGTAGAGCCCTTGGCCGGACGGGTCTGCTCCAAAGCCCCATCATCTCATCACCGGTCTCAACTGCGGCAAGTTGATAGAGGCAAACGATCTGATCCAGCGTGACGCGACCATTCGGCGAGCGCGTATCCGCGTTCAGACCGGACCGGCTAAGCAGCGCCGCCATCTGCGCCTCTGGGCACAGGGCACGCAGCGCCGCCAGCCAGTCATCGACAAACTGGCTGGAAACCGTGGAAAGGATCGTTGGCGTAACATTGGTCATAACACGTCAGGAGGTATCACCAATTCCGGGTGACATGAAATGCGGCACATGCAGATGTCGACCTTCGCAGATGACAGAATGTCAATGTCTCAACCACATAACGCTCTGCTTGAACTCATTTCAGTGGGTTCAGGTGACTTCGAACAACGCTGCGGCCCCCATGCCTCCGCCAACACACATGGACGTAACCACGTATTTTACACCACGACGCCTCCCCTCAAGCAGAGCGTGCCCGACTTGTCTCGCGCCTGTCATACCATAGGGGTGGCCAATCGATATCGCACCGCCGTTCACGTTGTAGATTTCGGGATCGATCCCAAGATGGTCGCGGCAATACAGAACCTGGCAGGCAAAGGCTTCGTTAAGCTCCCAAAGGCCGATGTCTTCGATGCGAAGACCTGCATTCTTCAGCAGCTTTGGAATGGCATAGATCGGGCCGACACCCATCTCTTCCGGTGCGTTTCCTGCAACAGCCATGCCGCGATAGATACCTAGCGGTGTGAGACCCTGTTGCTCAGCCATTTTGCCTTCCATGAGCACACAAGCCGAGGCCCCGTCAGAAAGCTGGCTTGCGTTTCCGGCAGTGATCAGTCCTCCTTCGACAACCGGGTTCAATGCCCCGAGTGTTTCGGCCGTCGTACCCGGCCGGTTGCCCTCGTCTTTTGACAAGGTCACCTCTTCCAGGGTTTCCTCTCCGGTTTCGCGGTTCTTGACCCGCTTAATCGCAGTGATCGGGACGATCTCATCTTCAAACGCGCCAGCGGCCTGAGCCCGGGCGGTCCGACCTTGGGAAAGTGCAGCGTATTCATCCTGGGCGTCACGACTGATCCCATAGGTCCGCGCCACATTTTCCGCCGTCATCAGCATCGGCATATAGGCATGTTCAGACCTCGCGATAACGCTTGGATCTTTCTCATCGCCCGCCCATTTCAGATAGGCATTCTGCAGGGTAGAAATATTTTCCTGCCCGCCTGCCACGGAGACATTCTGACCATCCACAATGACCTGCTTTGCGGCCGTCGCAATGGCCATCAATCCGGAGGAACATTGCCTGTCGATCGTCTGTCCTGCCACCGTATTGGGAAGGCCCGCCGCCAGCGCCGACAAACGGGCGACATTCATGCCTGCTGTCCCCGCCGTAAGGACCGATCCGATGACGACATCTTCGATCGTACCGGGGTCCACGCCTGCACGTTCAACCGCGTGCTGAATGGCGTGCCCCATCATGGTAGGGGATTTGATGTTGTTCAGCGCACCTTTGAAGGCAACCCCAATAGGGGTTCGTGCGGTTGAGACGATAACGGCTTCTCTCATGATTTTTCCTTTTTGGCATCAAAATGTGCGTCAAGTGTCACGCCCGAGGTTGCAAGTTGTTCCAGCAAAGGCGCAGGCGTGAACCACATCTCACCATAGGCACCAAGCGACTGCCGATAGTGGGTCATGCGTTCCAAAATCTGACTTAATCCAATCTCGTCAGCATAGTGCATTGGGCCGCCGCGCCAGTTTGGGAAGCCATAGCCATTGACCCAGATCAGGTCGCAATCACCCGGGCGCGTTGCAATTCCCTCTTCAAGGATCAAAAAGCCCTCGTTGATCAGGGGATAGAGACATCGCTCAAGGATTTCCTGATCGTCGATGTCCCTGCGTTTCACGCCATGCAGGTCCGCCAGCTCGGAACTGATTTGAACCATCTCAGGGTCTTCGACCCGTGTCCGTCCCTCGTAGACATAGCTTCCACGCCCGGTTTTCTGACCCAGTCGGCCCAGTTCAAACAACATGTCCTGCACGGCCTGGTATGTGGGGTCATGTGCGATTTCACTTCGCCGCTCCTGACGCACGCGGGCACCCACATCGACCCCAGCCAGATCCGCCATCGCGTGAATACCCATGGCCATGCCGAAGTTCTCAAGGACGTCATCCACCTGTTTCGGCGTCGCCCCCTCAAGAAGCAGACGAGATCCTTCGCGAAAGTATGGCTCCAGCATCCGGTTTCCAACAAAGCCGTAGCACACGCCAACCGTGACTGGGAGCTTTCGGATCTTCTTTGCGACCGTGATTGCCGTTGCGATGACATCCGGAGCGGTCTTGACGCCGCGCACCACCTCCAGCAAGCGCATGACATTGGCCGGGCTGAAGAAATGGAGGCCAATCACATCCTCCGGGCGGGAGGAGACCGCGGCGATTTCATCAAGATCCAACGTCGATGTGTTCGAGGCCAGTATCGCGCCAGGTTTGGCGTGCTGGTCTAGGCTCGCGAAAATCTGGCGTTTGACATTCATGCTTTCAAACGCCGCTTCAATGATCAGGTCGGCCTCTGCGAGGTCGCCGTAGCTGAGCGTCCCGGTGGCGTTGGAAACGATGGTCTCTGCCCGATCGGCACTGAGCCGCCCTTTTTGGGCCGCGCGCTGGAAATGCTCCCGGACCATTTCCAGCCCCTGTTCAAGCGCACTTTGCGTGGTTTCCAGAAACGTGACCCGATACCCCGCCTGAAGAAAGGCGATGGCAATGCCGCGCCCCATTGTTCCGGCACCGATCACGGCAACCGATGAAATGCTACGTGGTTGGTCAGCACGGGTAACGCCGGGAACCTTGGTGCATTCACGCTCTGCAAAGAACAGATGCCGCCCCGCGCGCGATTGAGGTGTGTCGAGCAGTTCAGCGAAACCTGCCTTCTCTTGTGCCAACCCCTCGGACAGCGGCAATTCGCACGCGGCCTCGACGGACACCAAGCATCGTTCAGGGGCGACAAGGTATTTGGACGTGTGCGCTATCTGGTCTCGGAAACCCGTCAGATATCCCTTCGAATCAGGGTGTGTGACGGTTATATCCGCGCAACTGCGTTTCGGATCGCCCTCATGGCTGACACGGGTGGCGAAACCCAAAACATGCGCGCGAAAATCCTGGTTGTTTTCAAGCAGCGCGTCGACCAGCCCACAAGACAGGGCATATTCGCCTTTCACGGGATCACCCGAGAGGATCATTTGCGTTGCCGCTTCCAGCCCGGCAATCCGGGGTAGTCGTTGGGTGCCGCCGGCACCAGGCAGCAGCCCCAGTTTGATCTCAGGTAGGCCCATCACGGCATCCGGCGTGGCGACACGGTAATCACAGGCAAGCGCAATCTCCAGCGCACCCCCCATCGCAGGGCCTGCTATCGCGGCGATAATGGGTTTTTTGCTGGTTTCAATCGTTTCACACAGGGCTGGCAGGTCCGGCTTGTCCCAAACTGCCCCGGTACGGAACTCGACGATGTCAGCGCCGCCGCAAAAGAGCGGCAGAGCCGAGCATAGAACGATAGCTTTGACCTGTTCATCGGCGTCCAACTCGTGGATGGCCGAGGAAAGCGCCTGCCGCATCTTCAGGCCAAGAGCGTTCACTGGCGGGGCATTCAGCTCAATGAAAGCGACACCCTCGGTGTGTTTAATGGAAATCATGTTTGGAAACCTCAATTGGACTGTTTGGCAAGATCTTGTTCGATCTCTGCCCAATCGTCGAAGTGGATTACATTGCAGGGTGAATTCACGTTCTCGAGCCAGACAAAGACCGAGATGAACGGCTGGTCATAGACCCGGGTGGCATGGGGCTCGCCAGCTGCGTTCCATATAAGTGATCCAGCCGGATAATCCTGCCAATCGCGAGTGCCAAACCGCCAACCAGATTTCTCGGACAGGTTCAGATAAAGCTCTGGCGCATCGTGGTTGTGGTCCCGATACAGCGTCCGTGGACCCAACATGAAAATGCCAAGGTTGAAATCGGGATGGTGATGTCCACATGCGTCTGGCCCAATCAGCAGAGTATGTAGGTTACACTTTGTGTATCCCTCGCCCAATTCGGCACCAGGGGGATAGAATTGGGCGTTGTCTTCGCGCCAGATCAGATCATCCTTGGCCGCTTTCAGACAACGTGCGATTTCTTGCAATTCGGGGGCGACAATCCCGGCGATGGCGTTCTTCAGAACCTCATCGTGCCGGGTTCCTTGGGGAGGTAAATCAATGAGCCGCTCGTCGGACAGGTCCATGGCTGCCAGCTTGTCCAACGTCAGATCAACGCCGCGCGGGGCAGCTCTATGTGCCTGCAGATAGGTGACAATGGAATGAATAAGCGCCTGAATACGACGTTGCTTGTCTGTCATGATTTTAGGCCCGCGCGAGTTGAAATGTCTTGCCGCACGAGCTTCTTGTCGAGCTTGCCGACGCTGGTTTTAGGAAGGCTGGTGACAAAGAATATACCGTCGGGAACTGCCCATTTTGAGATCTCGCCTGCGTCGACGCGCGACTGGATTTCTTCAATGACTCTCAAGCGCACAATATCCGGATCGGCATCCTTTGCGGCTTGAGCGACCAACACTGGCCGCTCGCCCCACTTCGCGTGCGGCAGCCCGATCGCGGCGACGTCCTCGATGCCACCACAAGACGATGCTATGTTTTCCAGTGCCAGTGAGGAAATCCACTCGCCGCCGGTCTTGATCACGTCCTTGAGGCGGTCAGTGATCTGCAACGACCCATTCTCGCGGATATACCCAACATCCCCGGTATGCAGATACCCACCATCCCAAAGTTCATCTGAGGCTTGCGCGTTGTCCAGATAGCCTTGTGTCAACCAGGGAGCCCGAGCAACAACTTCGCCGGTTGTTTCGCCATCATGTGGGACCTCCTGCATATCCGGTGTCACAACGCGAAGGTCGACAAGCGGGCCGGGAAAGCCGGTTTGCGCCTGCACCTCTGGATCGTCGCTGGACAAATCGGCCACTGTCAAAAACGGACAGGTTTCGGACATCCCATATGCCGCATGCAAGGATATGCCTGCCGCCGCCGCCCGGTCCTGTAGAATGCGCGGCAAAGCGGCCCCGCCAATGATGACCTTCCATTGGCTTAGGTCAGTTTGCGGGCAGTTGGGATGGTCGAGCACCATTGACAGAACCGTGGGCACGCAATGGGAAAAGGTGACGTTTTCGTCTTCAATCAATCGCAAGATTGTTTCAGGGTCATATCGACCGGGATAGACCTGACGCAGCCCCAGCATCGTTGCGGCATATGGAAATCCCCAGCCGTGGACGTGAAACAAGGGCGTCAGCGGCATGTAGACGTCGCCGCGATGAAATCCGGCATTCCCGGGCCATGCGCCGAAACCTGCGATCAAGCCCAATGTGTGAAGGACCAACTGCCGGTGTGAATAGCTCACCCCCTTGGGATTGCCGGTGGTCCCGGTCGTATAAAACAGGGTTGCCGTTTGGTTTTCATCGAAGTCCGGGAAGTCAAAGCAGCCTGGGGCCTCGCCTATCCACTCTTCATACCCTTCTCCGTCTCCAATCGGCACGATGATGATGTCCCGATCAAAGCCCGATTTGATACCCTCAATGAGCGGCATGAAATCGCGGTGCACGATGATCAGATCCGGTTGCCCATGGTTGATCGTATAAAGAACCTGAGCAGGAGACAGACGCACGTTGATCGTGAAAAGGGACGCGCCCATCATCGGGATCGCGAAAAAACACTCAAGATAACGGTGCGTATCCCAATCCATGACACCGACGCGCATGCCCTCATGTATCCCGCTCGCCTTTAAAGAATTGGCAAGTTGGCGCACGCGTTTGCCCAAGTCCGCGTAGCTCAGTCGCATTTCGGTGCCGCTGACGATCTCTTGGCTGGCTGACGCGAGCTGGGATCCGGCCAGCAAGTGTTTAATCAGCAACGGATAGCCATATGCATTTGGCGAAGGTGAAAGTGGTGGCATGAAGGTGGAATCCCATAACATCTCTATCTGCTAATCTGGCATTTCTCACCCAGTTGAAGAATTGAAAGAAATTTCCTTTCATCAAGAAATTCTAACCGATCACATCGCACCGCGAATTGCGTGCTACCCCCTGACAGGTTATGAAAAAGAGTATCAATACCCTGCTATATTCGCGCCCGTCGTCGGATAACTCTGCTTGAGGGTAAGCAGAATTGATTTCATCGAGGAGATGCAGCAATGACCACTCACATGCCCACGCTGGTTTCACTGCGCGCTTTTGAGGCGGTGGCGCGTCACAAGAGTTTCCGAAAGGCCGCTGACGAGATTTGTGTGACGCATGCGGCAGTCAGCCACCAGGTCAAAGCATTAGAAACAACAATCGGTGTTAAACTACTGGAACGCACAAGCCGTTCGGTCGAGCTAACACCGGCTGGCGAGCAATATTACCCGCCAATACGCGAACACATTCAGGGAATCATCAAAGCCACTCGGCGCATCCAGACACCTGAGGAACCGGACGTGTTGCTCGTTCAGTCCTACGCAAGTTTCAATACAATGTGGTTACAGCCCAGATTGGCAGACTTTCTTCAGGAAAATCCGGACACACGCGTGCGCATCGTCTCTACCTTTGAAGACGGTGATTATGACATGCACCGGTTCGATGTGGGCGTGTTCAACGCGCCACCATTTGACAAACGGTTTGACTATAGCCCCTTGTTCGAAACGGATATCTACCCGGTATGTGCTCCGGAGGCCTTGAAAGCCGCAAGCGGTGGAATGCCGCTGGAAGAGCTAAGAAATTTCCTGTTGCTGAGTGTCCCAAACACATGGAATGAGCCGGATGACTGGGACTGCTGGTTGGATGCGGCGGGCTTAGATCGCGAAACGATGAAATTTGGCTCTGTTTTCGACAATTACCCGCTGGTCCGTGAAGCTGTTCTAAAAAATCACGGTATCAGCGTCGCAAGAGCACCGTTTTGCACGCGTGACCTTGAAAGGGAGCGCCTGGTCAAACCGTTTGATATTTCGGTGCCCGAGCCAGGCAGCTGGTATCTGGCGACGCAAAAAGAACGTGCACCCAACCCAAAGCTCGATACGTTTGTTGACTGGCTGTTCGAACAGATCGAAGCCGACCCAACCATGCGGCTATTTCGGGCCTGATCTGATGAATTCCAGCTTTGTCGTCAGCGCGCGTCAGGACTGACGTGCGCCTGCTTCGGATGCGACGCGAGGGACGAGTGCGCGAACCAGTTCAGTCATATCCAGTGAGCCGACTGTCTTCTCCCCATCCTTGACGACATAGGCGTGTGACGTATCCCCGCCGGACCGCGCGATCATGCTTTCGAGCGTGTCGTTCACGTCCACTTCGCCATGGGCATCTTCTGGCACTTGGCCACCGTCCAGCGGGGTCATGATCGAGCGGACCCGCAGAACCCGTGCTCGGTTGATGTCGCTCACGAAGTCTTCGATGTAAGGATCGTTGGGGTTCAACAGAATATGCTGCGGCTCGCCCTGCTGCACGACAAAGCCGTCTTTAAGGATCACAAGGTGATCGGCCAGCTTCAACGCCTCATCTAGATCGTGAGTGATGAAGATGATGGTCTTGTGCAGCTCTTTTTGCAGCTCGAGCAGCAGGTCCTGCATGTCGGTTCGGATCAGTGGGTCAAGAGCCGAGAAAGCCTCGTCCATCAGCATGATCGGTGTGTTCGCGGTCAGCGCCCGGGCAATGCCCACACGCTGTTGCATCCCACCGGACAATTGCGCTGGATAATGGTTCTCGAACCCGCTCAGACCCACGCGATCCAGCCACTTGGCGGCTTCACGGTCGCAAGTCGCCTCGTCCTCGCCGCGCACCGAGAGCGGCATGCCTGCGTTCTTCAGCACGGTCTTGTGCGGCAATAACGCGAACTTCTGGAACACCATCGACATCTTTTCCTGTCGAGCATGGCGCAACCCGTCCTCGGACAGTTGCATCACATCCTCACCCTGCACGATGATCTCGCCCGCAGTGGGTTCGATCAATCGGTTCAGGTGGCGGATCAGCGTGGATTTGCCCGAGCCTGACAGGCCCATGACAACTGTGATTTCGCCCGCCTGCATATCGACGTTGATGTTGTTGAGACCCAATACGTGCCCGTGCCGTGCCAACAATTCTTCCTTGCCCATGCCTCCTTTGACATGCTGCAACACGTCCTTGTCGCGGGTGCCAAAGATTTTATAGAGCCCGGACAGGCTGACCATTGGTTGTGTCATCGAACAGGCTCCTTAGTGTTTGACTTGGGTTTTATCGACCCGTGTGAGAGCTGCTTTGGACACGCGATCAAGGATCACTGCGAGCAGCACGATGCCGATGCCAGCGACGATGCCCACACCCAGTTCAAGGTTCCGGATACCGCGCAACACGTTCACGCCCAGACCGGGTGCCGACACCAGGGAGGCGATCACGACCATGGCAAGGCTCATCATGATGGTCTGGTTTATTCCGGCCATGATATTGGGCAACGCCAAAGGGAGTTGCACCCGCAACAGTTTCTGGCGATCTGTCATGCCAAAGGCATTGGCCGCCTCAATCACGTCCCTGTCGACAAGCCGGATGCCCAGATCGGTCAGGCGGATCACAGGGACAATCGCGTAAAGGATGATTGCAATCCCGTAGAGTTTGGATTCCGTGACCGAGAACAAGAAAATCAGAGGGATCAGGTACACGAAGGTCGGCAGGGTCTGCAGCAGGTCGAGTAACGGAACCACGCTTTTTTGCAATCGGTCAGATTTCGACATGGCAATGCCAATGGGTACACCGAACAGCACCGATATCGTCGTACATACAAAGATGATCGACAGAGTCTGCATCGCCACATCGTAGTGGTCTACGACGGCCAGCAGCATAATCGAGACGGCGACGAAGATCGTCACAGGGCGCGAACGCGACGCGTACCAGGAAATCGCCACCAGAAGCGGGACCATGATGAACCATGGCGTCGCTTCAAACAGCCAAAGTGCGCCATCCAATATCCAGCTCAATGGCTGTGTGATCGGGTCCAGAACGGTTTTCAGGACCGGTTTGGCTGCCAGAAACCCTTCTTCGATCCCGTTGGTTACATCGCGCGACTGCCATATGCGGTTGCAGCTTTCGTGCAGATTATCAAACGAGGGAATTGGAATGAGCGGCCCAGAGGCCTCTTCTCCTCCTGCTTGCGCCGCAAGGTCCGCCAGCGAAAGAGGCGCTTTATCGTCTGGCGTGCCACACCATTCGCTCAAACCCAATGCGCTGAATAACTTGTCATAGAAGGCCATTTATCCCACTTTCCGATCTTCTTCAGTGCGTTAGGGGCATCACTGAGGATGCCCCTGTTCGTGCAGTTTACTGCAGCAATGCGGAAAGTTTGTCGCGCGCAGCATCGTTAAGCCACGCCCCCCAGACATCCTTGTAGGTCGTCAGAAAGTGCACAGCACCTTCATCGTAGGAGGCATTGTTGTCCTCGACCCATGCCAGCGTTTCGCCCATCTGTGCGTTGGTGAAGGACAGATTTGTCATCAGTTCAGAGATTTCTGCGTTTTCGGCCATGAATTCCTTGGAAAGAACTGTAACCACTTCGCTGCGGGGGAAGGCGCTCATTGCTGGCGTCTCGCATTCCGCCGTGATGTTGCAGGCATGCTTTTCAGGGTCATGGGGGCCCATTTCGACCAGGGTCATCGGGTATTTGCCCAATACCGATGTCGGTGCCCAATAGAAGCCGAACCACGGCTCTTTGTTTTCGTAGGCGGCCGCGATCGAAGCCGCAAGGGTTTCGCCTGATCCATGCACGAAGTTTTCAATGCCTGCATCAATCAGCCCGCCTGCCTTCATCAGGTTGGTGCTGACATTCAGACAGGTCCATCCCTCGGGGCAATTGTGAAAGCGATTTCCGACGAGTTCGGGGTTGGCTGCGATGCCTTCAATTGTTGCCAGTTCCGGATGCTCCTCCACAAGGTAGTTCGGAACAAAGAACCCTTCGACACCGCCATCTGACAGAACTTCGGTCACAGGAATGATTGCACCTGAGTCAACCAGCCCTTGGTAAGCCGGCGCGCCGTTTGTCCAGATTTCAGTCAGAATATCGGGCTCTCCTGTCTCGGAAACGGATGCCAGCGCAGGGTTGCTCGAGAGCGGAACCGTGGTCACTTCGCAACCATAGCCTTGCTCCATCAGAAACTTCGAGACCGCGGTCACAATTTGCGCTGACCCCCAATCGGCCTGCATCAGTGATACTTCACCGCATTCGTTTGCCTGGGCCGCCGAAGCGGTGATTGCCGCAGCAAATACACACCCGAGACCCGCTGATATCTTGAACATTTCTTTCCTCCTTGTCATCGGCGAAACAGGGGCAGAGAAACGCTCCAATCCAAAATTCGCCTTATTTGTAGCGATGATTTGTACCGATAGGCCCAAGAGTAAAAAACTGAAAAGAATTTTGAATCATGTACAATTGCTTACAGGTAGAATGTCACAGCCAAGCTCGTGCACAGTGAACATCGTTCCAACGAATACGTGTTAGATGCAATTCTTTGTGTGACATATGCAGGTGAGTTCTCAGATCTTTTTTAAGAGACAGAACGAGGTGTCATCACACTCAGGGATGCCCATTCAGGACACGTCACTTTCATTCGAGCGAGATGCAGCATTGAGTCAATGTGGGCGCCCTACGGTCATTTGCTTCTTTTGCGATGAATGTCCGATATGGCCCGCTTCACTAAATTCAGCAGTCAGAACGGATATCATGACCGAACGCTGATTGGGCTTTCTTCACTCCCAGAAAGGTATTTGCCACCGCCCGATAGAGGCGATGGCAAACTTTTAGTGGTCAGAATTGCAATTTAAGCTGGTCAAATTGCAAACTGTTGTTGGTTTTCACAACAACAAACCCACTACTTCAGATCACCCGCATTTAGAGTGACCGCAGCTACGGCAGGTCATGCATCCTTCGATCATCACCATGTCGAACTGACCGCAGGACGGGCAGGCTTTGCCGCGGGGGCCGTCGAGGTTGACCACTTGCGCCTGAGGGTCGGATTTCAGCCCCATCCCTTCGCCCTCAAGGAAGCCTATATTGATCAGGTGCTGCTCGATCACTCCGCCAATCGCGGCCAGGATCGAGGGGATGTATTTGCCTTTCACCCAGGCCCCGCCACGCGGGTCGAACACCGCCTTGAGTTCCTCGACCACAAAAGACACATCACCGCCCCGACGGAACACGGCCGAGATCATGCGGGTCAGCGCAAGCGTCCATGCATAATGCTCCATGTTCTTGGAGTTGATGAATACCTCGAACGGACGACGGCGGCCGCCAATGACAATGTCATTTATGGTCAGGTAAATCGCATGCTCGCTGTCGGGCCATTTCAACTTATATGTTGACCCCTCTAGCGATTGTGGGCGGTCCAGCGGTTCGGACATATAGATGACATCGCCGCCATCAACCTCGTGCGGCGCATCCGCACTTTCTCCAGGAGCTTTGTCGGCACTCTCTGATACGGTCAGAACCGACCCCGTCACATCGTTGGGGCGATAGGTCGTGCACCCTTTGCAGCCCTGATCCCAGGCCTGCATGTAGACATCTTTGAAAGCGTCAAAGCTGATATCCTCGGGGCAGTTGATCGTCTTGGAAATCGAGCTGTCGATCCATTTCTGTGCCGCCGCCTGCATCTTGACATGATCAGACGGAGGCAGCGTCTGCGCGTTGACGAAATAGTCGGGCAGGTCCTTATCACCAAACTTGTCGCGCCACATCTGAACGGCGTAATCCACGACTTCTTCTTCGGTGCGTGAGCCATCTTTTTGCAGGACCTTGCGCGTATACGCATAGGCAAAGACCGGCTCGATCCCCGAAGAGACGTTGCCCGCGTACAGGGAAATCGTCCCCGTCGGGGCAATCGACGTCAGCAGCGCGTTGCGGATGCCGTGTTCGCGGATCGCATCGCGTACGTCGTCATCCATCTGCAGCATTGTGCCGCTGGCCAGGTACTTCTCGGCTTCGAACAAGGGAAACGCCCCCTTTTCCTTTGCCAAATCGACCGACGCCAGATACGCGGCGCGGGCGATTGCGTGCAACCAGCGCTCGGTCTGACGCGCCGCCTCGTCAGAGCCATAGCGTAGACCCAGCATCAACAGTGCATCGGCCAGCCCGGTGACACCCAAACCAATGCGGCGTTTATCTTGCGCCTCGGCCTCTTGTTCGGCCAGCGGGAATTTCGAGGCGTCGACCACATTGTCCATCATGCGAACGGCGGTGGCGACCAGCTCTTGCAGCGCGGCCTCATCGAGATGTGCGGCATCCTCGAACGGTCCGGCCACCAGACGCGCCAGGTTGATCGAGCCCAACAGACAGGCGCCATACGGCGGCAGGGGCTGTTCACCGCAGGGGTTCGTCGCCGCGATGGTCTCGACATAGCTGAGGTTGTTGGCCGCATTGATCCGATCGATGAAGATCACACCTGGCTCGGCATAGTCGTAAGTGGCCTGCATGATCTTGTTCCATAGATCGCGGGCCTGGATGGTGTGATAGACCTTGCCATCAAACACCAGTTCCCACGGGCCATCGGCCTTGACTGCCTCCATGAACGGATCTGTCACCAGAACCGACATGTTGAACATGCGCAGACGGGCCGGATCGGATTTGGCTGTGATGAACTGTTCGATATCGGGATGATCGCAGCGCATGGTCGCCATCATCGCTCCGCGGCGCGACCCCGCAGACATGATCGTGCGGCACATCGCGTCCCACACATCCATAAAGCTCAGCGGCCCCGAGGCGTCCGCCGCCACCCCGTGTACATCCGCGCCACGCGGACGAATGGTTGAGAAATCATAGCCGATCCCCCCACCCTGCTGCATGGTCAGCGCGGCCTCTTTCAACATATCGAAAATACCGCCCATGCTGTCTGGTATGGTTCCCATGACAAAACAGTTGAACAGGGTCACCCGGCGTGCAGTGCCCGCACCGGCGGTGATGCGTCCGGCGGGCAGATATTTGAAATCCTCCAACGCCTCAAAGAACTTGTCTTCCCAATGAGCAGTGTCCTGTTCCACGCGGGCCAGATCGCGAGCGATACGGCGCCAGCTGTCTTCAACCGTTTGGTCGATGGGTGTTCCATCCGCCTGTTTAAAGCGGTATTTCATGTCCCAGATCTGCTCGGCGATGGGGGCGGCAAAGCGGCTCATTGGTGATTCCCTGTCTTGAAAGAGGTATCCAGATTAGCCCAATTCGCACCTTCACCACAACACCTTGATGAAGCGGTGCAGAAGGCTACAATATAAAGGTAGCCTTGGGACGACTCTGTGGGAAAGCTGTGGATAAGTACGTAAACCTCATAAAACTGTCCGTCGGATCAGAAAGCGTCGACACGCTGATCGCATGGCAGGAGAGTCGCATGCCTATGTACGAGGACGGATTGCCGCGCCACGTGACACGCATGTGGCCCAAACGCGAGGCAGAGATTCTGAATGGCGGATCAATCTATTGGGTGATCAAAGGCGTTGTGCAATGCCGTCAGCGCATCCTACGTATGGACGAAGTGATCGGGGATGACGGCATTCGCCGCTGCGCCATTATTCTGGATCCTGAGGTTCATCGCACCCAGAACGCCCTGAAGCGCCCCTTTCAGGGGTGGCGTTATCTCAAGCCCGAGGACACCCCCGCCGATCTGCCAAAAACCCGCGCGCAGGACGATGCCCTGCCCGATGATCTGAACCGCGCGCTGGCGGATATCGGCGTGCTGTAATCAGGCCAGACGGTCGAGCACCTCAGTCAGAACATCCTTGTCTTCGTCCGTATACTTGGCCACCCGGCTGCGCCATAGGGTTGCTTGCGATTGCAGGATCAACCCGTCTGTCAGGATTTTCAGGTGGTTGGCGCGCAGGGTTTCCCCCGTTGATGTGATATCGGCAATCGCTTCGGCGGTTTCATTCACTACCGTGCCTTCGGTCGCCCCCTGGCTGTCGACCAGCGTATAATCGGCCACGCCCGCATCTGTCAGAAATTCACGCACCAACCGGTGGTATTTGGTGGCAATCCGCAGGCGGTGGCCGTGGGTCTTGCGAAAAGCCGCTGCCGCCGCATCAAGGTCATCAAGCGTGTCCACGTCGACCCAGCAGGCTGGCGTAGCGATGATCAGATCGGCCTTGCCAAACCCAAGCGGAGATACTTCTTCGACCTGCTGTTCCCAGCGCGGCAGTTTTTCATGCACCAGATCAATTCCGGTGACGCCAAGATGAATGCGACCAGCGGCCAGTTCACGCGGAATTTCCCCCGCCGATAACAGGATAAGCGAGACACCCTCGATCCCTTCCACCTTACCGGCATATTCGCGGTCCGACCCACTGCGAGACAGCGTGATGCCGCGCATTTCGAACCACGAAAAGGTCTTTTCCATCAACCGGCCCTTTGAAGGCACGCCCAGTTTCAGGCTCATTGCGCGTCCTCCTCAATCTCCAGCATCAGGTCCGGGCGCAGCACGCCGCCAACGGCCGGAATTTCTGCCCCTTTGCCCAAGTGGCGGGTCAGTGCATCATAGCGCCCCCCAGTGGCAATGGGCGGCAAATCCGGCCGGCCCTCGGCGTAGAAACCAAAGACAAACCCATCATAATACTCCATCGAGGTCCGGCCATAAGACGCTTCGAAATCCAACCTGTCCACATCCACGCCGCGCGCTTGCAAGGCCGCGATCCGCGCCTCAAGCCGGTCCAGTGCCGGGGTGATCTGCGGCAAGTCCACCGCCACGTCGCGCAGCTGCTCAAGCGCAAAGGGCATGGTTTCTCGGACGTTCAGCAGGGTTTCCAACCCGGCCAGTTCGTTGTCGGAAATCGGTGGCGTATCGCGATCCTCGCGCAGGGCTTCGATCCGCGCCTGAATTTCAGAGGCGCGGCGCTTGCCGATCATAGGCGCGTCGGTTGCCAAAGGGTCAGCAGCCTCGAGTAAGGTCTTGCGTCCTTCAGGCCCCGGCTTGCGCCCAGCGAAACGGTCCAGCAAGACGCGAAAACGGCGGGGCCGCCACAGATGGCGCATCAGGGCCGCCTTGCGCCGGTCGGAAGTCCTCAGCCCCTGGACAGCAGCGGTCAGGATACCGATATCTCCGGTTGCCGCCCGCAGGGGCAACCCACGCAGTTGCAGCGCAAACAGCGAAAACACTTCGGCATCGGCACTGGCCGGATCGGTGCGATCAAACACCTCATACCCGACCTGGATATATTCATTCGCGCGATCCGGATCGTGTTCCTGCCTTCGAAACACCTCACCCGAGTAGGTATAGCGCGCCGGTTCGGCACCGTCGGACATGTGCATCTGCACCACCGGCAGCGTGAAATCCGGGCGCAGCATTTGTTCACCATGCAGCGCATCCGAGGTCACGTAAGCACGGGCGCGAATGTCTTCCCCATAGAGGTCCAGCAACGTTTCAGCCGGTTGCAACAGAGGCGGATCAACAACCCGGGCACCTGCGGTCTCAAAACGCACCCGCATCATTGCTGCGCGCGTCTGTATCTGAGTACGGTTGGCCATGGCTCAGTCCTGATTGTCCAGAATTTCGCGCACCTTGGCGACCAGATTACCGCGCGGCACTTCGAACTGGCTTGGGCGTTCTTTCCATTCCTCAAGCGTGGCGCTTTCGGCGATCTTTGCACCAAGGATCAGGTCCTTGATCTGCACGATCCCGTTCGCCTTTTCGTCACCACCTTCGATGACCGCAATGGGTGAATTCCGCTTATCCGCATATTTCAGCTGATTGCCAAAGTTCTTGGGGTTGCCCAGATACACCTCGGCCCGGATACCTGCATTGCGCAGCTCGGCCACCATGGCCTGATAATCCGCCATGCGGTCGCGATCCATGACGGTGACAACCACCGGCCCCTTGGCCTGTGCGCTGATCCGCCCCTTTTCGCGCAGGGCGGCCAGCAGACGGTCAACCCCGATCGAGACGCCGGTCGCGGGCACTTCCTGCCCGGTGAACCGCTTGACCAGATCGTCATAGCGCCCTCCACCTGCGACGGAGCCAAACTGGCGCTTGCGGCCTTTCTCGTCAAAGATTTCAAAGGTCAGCTCGGCCTCATAGACCGGGCCGGTGTAATAGCCGAGGCCACGCACGACGGATGGGTCGATTACGATACGGTCTCGGCCATAGCCTTGAGCAGAAAGCAGATTTACTACTTCCATCAACTCTCTTACGCCATCTACGCCTTCACGAGAATCCGATACCAAACTCATAATTGTGTTCAAGACAGATTCATTGTAGCCGAAGTCTGGATCGTCATCAGGGCCGAGAGCATCCAGCCGTCGTCGCGCAGTAAGAAATTGGGCGACGCGATCTATTTGCTCTTCTTGAAGCCCGACGCCATCGATATATGCACCCGATGCGTCCAGACGCCCTTTGCCTAGTAACTCTCGCACACCGGCCTCGCCCACCTTATCGAACTTGTCGATTGTGCGCAGGACGTTTTCCCGTGCCGCCGGATCATCACCCAGCCCCATCACTTCAAGCACGCCATTCATAATCTTGCGGTTGTTCACCCGCACCAGATAGTCGCCGCGCGGGATGCCCACGGTTTCCAGTGTGTCCGACAGCATAGCGCAAATCTCGGCATCTGCCGCCATCGAGGCCGTGCCCACCGTATCCGCATCACATTGATAAAACTGGCGAAACCGCCCCGGCCCCGGCTTTTCGTTGCGCCAGACCGGACCCATCGCATAGCGGCGATAAGGTGTCGGCAGATCGTTGCGGTGTTGCGCATAGACGCGGGCCAATGGCGCGGTCAGGTCATAGCGCAGGGCCATCCAATCGCCCTTGTCGTTCTCATCAAATTCCTGCCAGGCAAAGACGCCTTCGTTCGGACGATCTACGTCAGGTAGGAACTTGCCCAGCGCTTCGACCGTTTCGACCGCGCTGCTCTCCAAAGCATCAAAGCCATAGCGATGATAGACACCCGCGATAGTCCGCAGCATCTCGGTGCGCTGCGTGACTTCCTCGCCAAAATAGTCGCGAAACCCTTTCGGCGTTACGGCCTTGGGGCGGGGCTGTTTCTTGGGCTTGGCCATTTGGGGCGTCCTTGGGCGTTAAGTGTTCCGCGCGCGGTCTATCCCATGGCCGGTTTCGGGGCAAGGCGCGCTTTCGCTGGCCTTGCACAGCCGGTGCCGTTATGACCGGCCCGAGACAGGAGTTTCCAATGCAACATCTGGAAGAGCAGATCGCCCATCTGACCCGCACGGTCGAAGATCTGAACACAATCGTCACGCGCCAGCAGGATGAGATCGACAACTTGACCCGCCGGGTTGAGGTGCTGATGCGCCGCGAAGGTGAACGGGCACAAGAAGGATCAGGCGGCATCATCCTAGGAGACGAACGCCCGCCGCATTACTGAGCGATTACAAGCCGAGCGTCGTTTTCACCGCATTGTCGACAACCCCGCCCAACAGGGCATGCTGGTCCTCGGCGCAGCCCTCTCTCAATGCGGCTATGAAGGTCTCGCGCAGTTTCGCTTTGTCCTCGTCCGTGCTTGCGTGATCATTGATATCAATCTGGCGGTTATAGATCGACAGCGCTGTCATCTTCTCGACAACCGCATAGATATAGGCCTCATCACCGTCCGACTCTTCAACCACCGTTGCACAGGTATGATACATGACGGGCAATGCGTCCTGAACCATTTGTTCAGCAGCTTCGTCGGCGATGGCCATGCCCGGAACGATCATGCACAGGCTTGCGAGAGCGGTTTTCATTTGGGTCAAACGCATCGTAGTCATTTCCAGTTATGTCCAATAAGGGCCCCGGCCACGCCGCCGATTGCCGCGCCCTTGCCATCACCAATCAAAGCACCGACGCCCGCCCCGATCAACGCGCCTTCAATCGTTTGTTTTTTCTTCTTGTTGTCCGCCACACCTGCTGAGGCTGTGACCAAGGCCATCGACGCGGCCAATATCAATGTTCGAAAACCGAAATGTGGGATCGTCATATGGTTGCCCTCCTGTGGCATCACCAGAAAATCTCTTTCAGTCCTCAGCCTACCCGGCGGGCGAATATCAGGCAACTTTTCCGGGGCGGTCAGATTTCCTCGACCGACATCACACCGTCCAGCGACTTGATCGCCCCTTTGATCTGCGGGTTGATCGGGAATTCCTGGCCAAGGTCCATCTCGACATCTCCCGGCAGGCCAGGATCAAGCAGGCACAGATGGATAGGCCCTTTCGCAGCCCCCTTGGCTGCGCCAGCGGCATCTTCCAGAACTTTGGCAACTGTGGGCAGAACCTGCGGCTGATCAACAAAAATGCGCAGCCCGGTCGCCCCTGCCTCGGCCACGACTGCATCTACCGGCCCGACGGACCGGCCTAGCAGTTTGAGTTGATCGGCCTCCATCGTTGCTTCGGCGGTCAGCACCACCTGTGCACCGGTTTCCAGAAACTCACGGGATTTCTCCAGCGTTTCGGAAAACAGTGTGACCTCATAGGCACCTGTAGGGTCAGAAAGTTGGGCAAAGGCAAACCGGTTTCCGCGCGCAGATTTCCGTTCCTGCCGCCCAGCCACTACACCGGCCATCTTGGCGATCAGCGGACCCGAGCGTGCCTTTTCCATCACCTCATCCAGTGTCAGTACCTGCTTGCGTTTTAGGGCGGGCATATAATCATCCAGCGGGTGGCCGGACAGGTAAAATCCGATGGCCTTGAACTCTTCGCTCAAACGCTCGGCAGGCAACCAGTCCGGCGTCGGCGAAAGGCGTGGCTCGGGCAGGTCGTCGCCCGCCTCGCCGAACAGCGATACTTGGTTCGAGTTCTTCTGATCGTGGATCGCAGCTGAATATTGCACCAGCGGATCAAGGCTTTCGAAGACGCGGCGGCGGTTCTTGTCGAGTTCATCAAACGCGCCAGCACGCGCCAGCATTTCCAAGGGCCGCTTGCCGACCTTCTTCAGATCAACGCGGCGGGCAAAGTCGAAGAGGTTGACGAACGGTTTGCCTGCACGTCCTTCTACTACCAAATTCATCGCCTCAACGCCGACGTTTTTCAACGCGCCCAGCGCGTAAACCAGATGCTGATCCACCACGTCAAACGTGGATTGCGAGCGGTTCACGCAGGGCGGTATGTAAGGCAGTTCCAACCCTTTGCGGACTTCCTCGAAGTAAACCGCCAGCTTGTCAGTCAGATGGATATCGCAGTTCATGACCCCGGCCATGAACTCGACCGGGTGGTTCGCCTTCAACCAGCCGGTCTGATAGCTGACCACGGCATAGGCGGCAGCGTGGGATTTGTTGAAGCCATAGTTGGCGAATTTATCCAACAGGTTCCAGACCTCGGTCGCCTTAGCCTCGTCCACGTCATTCTCAGCAGCGCCTTTGAGGAACTTAGGCCGCTCGGCATCCATCGCCTCCTGAATTTTCTTACCCATCGCGCGGCGCAACAAATCCGCTCCGCCAAGGCTATAGCCCGCCATTTCCTGAGCGATCTGCATAACCTGTTCCTGGTAGACGATAATGCCTTGGGTTTCGTCCAGGATATGGTCGATGGAAGGATGCAGCGTGTCCCGTTCGCTCAGCTTGTTCTTGACCTCGCAGAACTTGGGGATGTTCTCCATCGGGCCCGGACGGTATAGCGCGACGAGGGCGATGATATCCTCGATACAATCCGGTTTCATCCGCTTGAGCGCATCCATCATGCCCGAGGATTCCACTTGGAACACCGCTACGGTCTTGGCCGCTGAGTAGAGTTTGTAAGTCGCTTCATCATCCAGCGGGATGGCGTTAATCTGGTTCGCGGCCCCTTCGGCGGCTTCGTACAGCTCGGTGCCATCAGCAGCGATATGCAGGTCGCGCCCGGATTTGAAGATCAGATCCATCGCATTCTGGATCACGGTCAGGGTTTTCAGACCCAGAAAGTCGAATTTAACCAGACCGGCCTGTTCTACCCATTTCATGTTGAATTGGGTCGCAGGCATGTCGGAACGCGGATCCTGATACAGCGGCACCAGCGCATCCAGCGGACGGTCGCCAATCACCACACCAGCCGCGTGGGTCGACGCGTTTCGCAACAGCCCCTCGACCTGCTGGCCATAAGTCAGCAGACGGTCCACAACCTCCTCGTTACGCGCCTCTTCCCGCAGCCGGGGTTCATCTTTCAACGCCTTCTCGATGGAGACGGGTTTGACGCCTTCCACCGGGATCATCTTGGACAGACGGTCCACCTGCCCATATGGCATCTGCAAAACCCGCCCGATGTCACGCACGGCGGCCTTCGACAGCAGCGCGCCAAAAGTTATGATCTGCCCAACCTTGTCGCGCCCATATTTCTGCTGCACGTATCGGATCACCTCTTCGCGGCGGTCCATGCAGAAGTCGATATCGAAGTCAGGCATCGATACCCGTTCGGGGTTCAGGAAACGTTCGAACAGCAGCGAATAACGCAACGGATCAAGGTCGGTGATCGTCAGCGCATAGGCCACCAGCGACCCCGCGCCCGAGCCCCGCCCCGGCCCAACCGGGATGTCCTGATCCTTTGACCATTGGATGAAATCGGCAACGATCAGGAAATAACCCGGAAACCCCATGCCCTCGATGATGTCCAGTTCGAAATCCAGCCGCTTCTGATACTCTTCAGGGGTTACCGCATGCGGGATCACGGCCAGACGTTTCTGCAGACCTTCATTGGCGATGCGGCGCAGCTCGGCCACCTCGTCATCGGCGAATTTCGGCAGGATCGGATCGCGGCGATAGGCCATGAACGCACAGCGCCTGGCGATCTCGACCGTGTTTTCGATTGCTTCGGGCAGATCGGCGAACAGGGTCGCCATTTCCTGCTGCGACTTGAAATAATGCTGTGCAGTCAGACGGCGGCGGCCATCCTGCTGATCGACATAAGCGCCCTCGGCAATACAGATCAGCGCATCATGCGCTTCGTACATGTCCGTGGTCGGGAAGTAGACATCGTTGGTAGCCACCAGCGGAAGGTTCTTGGCATAGGCCATTTCAACATGGCCGCGCTCGGTCAGACGTTCGGCCTCGGGCTGACCACCTTCGCCTGGATGGCGCTGTAGTTCGACATACAGACGATCCGGGAACATGGTTGCAAGGCGATCCACCAAGACCTCGGCCGCTGGGCGCTGCCCTTGCTGCAACAAGCGACCCACCGGTCCGTCAGGGCCGCCAGACAGGCAGATCAGACCATCCGAGCGCTCTGCCAGTTCATCCAATGTCACCTGCGGCAACTGCCCGCCCTTGTCCACATATAGGCAAGAGCTGAGCTTCATTAGGTTTTCATACCCGACCTCTGACTGCGCCAGCAGCACCAGCGGCGCGGGGGCTTTCGCTTTCTCGCCCGGTTGCGCCTGCAGATAGGTCAGATCGACCTGGCACCCCATGATCGGCTGAACACCCGCCCCGCTGGCGGTGACCGAAAACTCCAGCGCAGAGAACATGCTGTTGGTGTCCGTGACGGCGACGGCGGGCATCTCAAGCTTTTCACACAGACCAGGCAGCTTTTTCAGCCGCACGGCGCCTTCCAGCAGGGAATATTCGGTGTGAACGCGGAGGTGGATGAATCGTGGAGTGCTGCTCATGCCGCCCACGCTATCGCAGCCAGTGGTGGTACAAAAGCCTGAACCGTAGGTTCGGATTGCCAAAAAAACATGCGTTGATTGTTCGGGAAATCCATAAGGTGCTTCGGACTCTGAGGGTGAAACATGCTACAAAACCTTTTAGTTTCAAGGTGATGAGCATCGAAACCACATGAAACACAAGGATCGGACCAATGAAATGATACATCAGAAGCGCGGTTTTTCTTGCCAGATTGGCTGCGCTGTTTCTAACATCTAGTGGCAAGCTATCCGCCCGCACTCTTTCTACGTCGCATCGAAGGAGAGCATTCAGAGGCGCAATTCGGTAACGCGACGGGTTTCACGAATGGATATCACGTTTCTTCTGAACGGAGAGACAGTGGAGTTGGCGAATGTCGATCCGACAGTCACCTTGTTGGATTGGCTGCGCGAGGGTCGCTCTCTGACCGGCACCAAAGAGGGCTGCAACGAAGGTGATTGCGGTGCCTGCACTGTCATGGTGACGGATCAGGGAGGAGCCAAAGCTCTGAACTCCTGCATTCTATTCTTGCCTCAGCTCCACGGCAAAGCGGTGCGCACCGTCGAAGGCGCCAGCAGCCCGGACGGGAAGGCCCACCCGGTTCAGCAGGCAATGGTTGATCTGCACGGGTCGCAATGTGGCTTTTGCACCCCCGGCTTTGTAATGTCGATGGTGGCCGGGCATGCGAATGGTGCAACCGATCACGACACACAGCTGGCCGGGAACCTGTGCCGCTGCACGGGCTATGCGCCGATTATCCGTGCCGCCAAAGCCGCCGAAAAGCACCCTGTTCCCGTCTGGGTCAAGGACAAGCCTGACGCAGCACCCGCCGCGTCTCCTATGCTGCCGCGGTCCTCGGACGAGCTTGCCGCCATTTATGCCGAACACCCAGAGGCCACCCTGGTCGCTGGCGCGACCGATGTAGGTCTTTGGGTCACCAAACAGTTGCGCGACCTGAAAACAGTAATCTTCATGAACGGTTGCGATGATCTGAAACAGATCACGGTTACTGACAATGAAATTCGTCTTGGTGCCATGGTCGATATGAACCGCATGGGCGAAGCGCTGGGGGATCTGCACCCCTCTTATGCTGAAATGATCCGCCGCTATGCCAGCGTACAGGTGCGGCACGCCGCAACCGTAGGCGGTAATATCGCCAATGGGTCACCAATCGGTGACAACCCGCCTGCACTGATTGCCCTGGGCGCCAGCCTGCACCTGCGCAAAGGCGACACAAGGCGAACGCTGCCCTTGGAAGAGTTCTTCATCGACTATGGAAAACAGGATCGCGTACCCGGAGAATTCGTCGAAGCCGTAAGCTTCCCGCGCCAGGCGGATCGGTTGAAATGCTACAAGCTCAGCAAGCGGTTTGATCAGGATATTTCGGCCGTTTGTGGGTGTTTCAACATTACCGTTGCAGAAGGTGCCGTCACTCAGGCGCGCATCGCATTTGGCGGCATGGCGGGCGTTCCGAAACGCGCCACTCAAGTCGAAGCTTCGTTGACCGGCAAGCCATGGACAGCTGCTACCGTTCAATCCGCTCTGACGATGTTTGCCGAGGATTACGCGCCAATGTCAGATATGCGCGCCTCGGCTCATTACCGCCTTGAGACGGCGAAAGCGATGCTGGAACGTTATTTCCTTGAAGATCAGGGCCAGGTAACCAATGTGCTGGAGGTGTCGGCATGAGCGTGACAAAACCACTGCCTCATGACGCCGCGCCGCTACATGTGTCCGGTTCGGCCCGCTATGTGGACGATATCCCAACACCAAAAGGCACGTTGCATCTGGCCTTTGGTCTCAGTCCCATCGCCAAGGGCACAATCGCCGCGATTGACCTGTCTGCAGTCAAAGCCGCCGACGGTGTCGTCATGGTGATGACCGCCGAAGACCTGCCCTTTGCGAATGATGTCTCACCGTCCATTCACGATGAACCTTTGTTGTCGGACGGCTCTGTCCACTATATCGGGCAGCCCGTATTTTTGGTTGTCGCCACCAGCCATCTGGCCGCGCGCAAAGCTGCACGACTGGGCAAGATCGACTATACTGAAGAAACACCAATTCTGACGATTGAAGAGGCGCTGGCCGCCGACAGTCGGTTCGAGGACGGCCCGCGCATCTACACCAAAGGTGATGCAGACGCCGCCATCGCAGGCGCGGCGCATGTGATCGAAGGCAGTTTTGAGCTTGGCGGGCAAGAGCATTTCTATCTGGAAGGTCAGGCTGCACTGGCGGTGCCGAATGAGGGTGCTGATATGCTGGTCCACAGTTCAACCCAGCACCCGACTGAGATTCAGCACAAAGTGGCAGAGGCTCTGGGCGTTCCCATGCATGCTGTGCGCGTTGAAACCCGGCGCATGGGCGGCGGGTTCGGGGGCAAGGAAAGCCAGGGCAACGCTCTGGCTGTTTCCTGCGCAGTGGCTGCGCGGGCAACCGGCACAGCCTGCAAGATGCGCTATGACCGCGATGACGACATGATCATCACCGGTAAGCGGCATGCCTTTCGCATTAGCTATAGGGCCGGGTTCGATCAGGATGGGCATATTCAGGGGGTATCCTTTCTGCACCACGCCATATGCGGATGGGCACAAGACCTGTCGCTGCCCGTCGCGGACCGGGCGATGCTGCATTCCGACAATGCGTATCTGCTGCCCAATGCGCGGATCGAAAGTCACCGGCTGAAAACCAACACCCAATCTGCCACCGCCTATCGGGGGTTTGGAGGCCCTCAGGGTATGGTTGGAATCGAACGCGTCATGGACCACGCCGCGCATGAGCTGGGTCTGGACCCGGTCGAACTGCGCCGCAGGAACTATTACGCTGCCCCGGCGGGTACCGATGACCATGCCCCTGATCGCAATGGCGGCGATACGCCAAACACCACCCCTTATGGCATGGAAGTCGAAGATTTCGAACTTCACGGCATGACCGAAGCCTTGTTGAATTCCAGCGACTATGCCGCGCGCAAGGCAGCAATTCAGAAATGGAATGCCGAGAACAGCGTGATCAAAAAGGGCATCGCCTTCTCTCCGGTCAAGTTCGGCATTTCCTTCACCCTGACCCATCTGAATCAGGCCGGCGCGCTGGTGCATGTGTACCAGGACGGGTCCGTGCACCTGAACCATGGCGGCACCGAGATGGGCCAGGGCCTGTTTCAAAAAGTGGCCCAGGTTGCCGCCTCACGCTTTGGTATTCCGCTAGAGATGGTGAAGATCACCGCCACAGACACGGCCAAAGTGCCGAACACCTCGGCAACGGCGGCATCCTCGGGAAGCGATCTCAACGGCATGGCGGTGAAAGCCGCCTGTGACACAATCCGCGACCGGATGGCAGAGTATCTGGCCGAGCGACATCAGGCCGACCCGTCGGCTGTCGCCTTCGGGGATGGTCATGTATCGGTTGGTGAGGAACGCTATACCTTTGCCGAAGCGGCTGCGCTGACCTATCAGGGCCGCATCAGCCTTTCGGCCACCGGCTTCTATAAGACACCCAAGATCGAATGGGACCGGATCAAAGGCCAAGGTCGTCCGTTTTTCTACTTCGCCTATGGCGCCTCGATCACCGAAGTTGCCGTGGACACACTAACCGGTGAGAACCGCATCTTGCGCACGGATATCCTGCATGACGCGGGCGCGTCGCTGAACCCTGCGCTGGATATCGGTCAGGTCGAAGGTGGCTATGTGCAGGGCGCGGGTTGGTTGACGACCGAAGAACTCGTCTGGGATGGCACAGGCAATCTGCGCACCCATGCGCCATCGACCTACAAGATCCCGGCTTGTTCCGACCGCCCCGACATCTTCAACGTTGCGCTTTGGGAGGCTGAAAACCGTGAGGACACGATCTATCGCTCGAAAGCGGTAGGCGAACCTCCATTCATGCTTGGGATATCCGCTTGGCTGGCACTGTCGAATGCGGTGGCGGCCTGCGGAAACAGCTACCCCGCATTGGATGCCCCCGCCACGGCAGAAGAAGTCTGGCATGGTGTCCAAAGGATGAAGGGGGACGACTGATGGGATTTGACCTTGAGACTTTGAGGGAGGCGGTCAAAACCCATGGGCGCGTGATCCGGGTAGTCATCGCCGGGATCAAGGGCTCGTCCCCACGTGAGGTTGGTGCCGCAATGCTGGTCTGGCAGGACGGGCAATCCGGCACGATCGGCGGCGGCACACTTGAGTTTCAGGCAGCCGAAGCGGCGCGGATACAAACCGCCCAAGCGCGCCTGACCCATCACGCGCTTGGCCCCGACATGGGCCAGTGCTGCGGTGGCGCTGTTTCCTTGCTAAGCGAGGTCTATGACCGCAACAACATCAACGATCTGGACGACAGCATCATCGCGCGACCAACATCGGGCCAGGACATGCCACTGTCGGTCAAACGCCTGTTGACCGAAGCCCGCGGACAGGGGATTGCACCAGAGGCACAGCTGATCGAAGGCTGGATGGTCGAGCCGGTCCACAAACCCGCGCGTACACTGTGGGTCTGGGGCGCGGGTCACGTCGGTCGCGCCTTGGTGGATGTCCTGTCACCGCTGCCCGATCTCGCAATCACTTGGGTCGATACAGGATCCAAGCGGTTTCCGGAAACCGTACCGAACGGAGTCACCGCCGTCCCTGCCGCAAAACCAGCGGAACTGGTTCGGCATGCGTCGCGTGATGCTGAACATCTGGTGCTGACTTATTCACACAATCTGGACTTGGAATTGTGCAACCGTCTGCTTTCGCACGATTTCCGCTTTGCGGGGCTGATCGGCTCGGCTACGAAATGGGCGCGGTTCCGGTCTCGGCTGGCGGCGCTGGGGCACTCGCCCGATCGGATCAGCCGGATCACCTGCCCGATTGGCGACCCGGGCCTGGGCAAGCACCCGCAGATGATTGCCGTGGGCGTCGCAGCACAACTGCTGCGCCCGATCGGGCAAAACAATTTGAAGAAGGATCTGAGCGCGTGACCACTCCACTGCTAAGTTTGCAAGGACTGACCAAAGCCTATCCCGGCGTCGTGGCCAATGATCAGGTGTCCTTTGACATCGGTGAGGGCGAAGTTCATGCCCTGTTGGGCGAAAACGGCGCGGGAAAATCTACACTGGTCAAAATGATTTATGGCTTGGTGAAGCCAGACAACGGCACAATGCTGTTGCGTGGCCAACCCTTTGCTCCGCCCGAGCCGCGCGCCGCGCGTGCTGACGGAATCGCGATGGTATTTCAGCATTTTTCGCTGTTCGACGCGCTGAACGTGGCCGAGAACATCGCATTGGGGATGGAGAACCCGCCGCCAATGGGCGACCTGGCCTCGCGCATTCGGGAAGTTTCGGAAACCTACGGCCTACCGCTGGACCCCTTTCGTACAGTCGGCGACCTGTCTGCGGGGGAACGCCAACGGGTTGAGATCATTCGCTGCCTTCTGCAGGATCCAAAGCTTTTGATCATGGACGAACCAACCAGTGTTCTGACTCCGCAAGAAGTCGATATCCTTTTCGAAACGCTGAATAAATTGCGGTCTGAAGGCACATCGATCCTGTATATCTCGCACAAGCTTGAAGAAATCCGCACCCTATGCGACCACGCTACGATCTTGCGTCTGGGCAAGAATGTGGGCGAATGCGTTCCGTCTGAAACCTCGGCCCGGGAGATGGCCGAGTTGATGGTCGGTTCAACCCTGCAAACACCTGAGCGCGGAGGCCGCGAGTTCGGCGAGGTCGCGCTGGATGTCAGCGGGCTTTCCGTGCCCTCACCGTCTGAATTCGGCACCGCGCTGAAGAATGTCCACATGACAGTTCGCAAGGGCGAAGTGCTGGGAATTGGCGGTGTTGCCGGCAACGGACAGGACGAACTACTGGGTGTCCTGTCTGGCGAAATCCAGACAGCTGCCGATGCGATCAAATTCGATGGCCAGCCGATTGGCAAACTGGGCCCAACCGCACGGCGCAAGCTGGGCGTGCTGACCGCCCCCGAAGAGCGGTTGGGACATGCAGCCGCCCCAGACATGAGCCTGACCGAAAACGCCCTACTGACCGGATCGGTCCGCGAAGGGTTGGAAAGAAACGGGTTCTTGAAATGGGCAGAAACCAAAAGCTTTGCTGAAAAGATCATCAGCGCCTTTGATGTGCGCACGCCGGGGCCCGAGAATGCGGCCCGGTCGTTGTCAGGCGGCAACCTACAGAAATTCGTGATCGGACGCGAGGTGTTGCAGAACCCCGATGTACTGGTCGTGAACCAACCCACATGGGGGGTGGACGCCGCTGCCGCTGCGTCGATCCGACAGGCCATTCTGGACCTTGCCGCCAAGGGCACGGCGGTGGTCTGCATCAGCCAGGATCTGGACGAATTGATGGAAATCTCGGACAGCTTTGCCGCCCTGAACGAAGGCAGGCTCAGCGCGCCACGCACAACCACGGGTCTGACCGTGGATGAGATCGGCCTGATGATGGGCGGTGCACATGGCATGGAGGTAGCCCATGTCTGATGCAAAACAAAATATGACGACGGGGGTGTAAGCAGATGATTGTATTGGAGAAACGACCACAGCCGTCCAAGGCGTGGTCTTATGCGACCCCGCTTGTGGCGGTACTGGCGACGATGCTGTTTGGCGGCATATTGTTTGCCGTCCTGGGTAAAAACCCGGTTCAGGCCATCGGCACCATTTTCTGGGAGCCTCTGTTCGGTGAATTCGCCTTTTATTACCGCCCGCAGCTGCTGGTGAAGGGCGCGCCGTTGGTGCTGATTGCGATTGGCCTGTCGTTAGGCTTCCGCGCCGGTATCTGGAACATCGGCGCCGAGGGTCAGTATATCATGGGCGCCATCTTTGGCGCGGGCGCCGGGCTGGCCTTTTACCCGCTGGATGCCTGGTATGTCTTTCCGATCATGGTGATGGCAGGTGCGCTTGGCGGTTGGCTCTGGGCCTCTATTCCGGCCTTTCTGAAGGTGCGCTTTGGCACCAATGAAATTCTGGTCTCGCTGATGCTGGTCTATGTGGCTGAACAGATGATGGCCTCGGTCTCGCTGGGACTGCTGAAAAATCCCGAAGGGTTCGGTTTTCCGGGTTCACGCAATCTGCAATCCTATGAGAGTGCGCATAATGCCGAGCTGATCGCAGGATCGGGGATGCATTGGGGCGTTGTGACCGCACTGATAGCCGTGATCTTTTCCTATATCCTGCTGAACCGGCACATGCTGGGCTTTCACATCCGCCTGACGGGTGAGGCCCCGCGCGCAGCCAAATTCGCCGGGGTAAACCCAGCACGACTGATCCTGTTCTGTCTTGGCCTGTCAGGCGCACTGGCCGGGCTGGCGGGGATGTTCGAAGTCTCGGGCCCCTCGGGTGTTGTCAGCATCGACTTTAACGTCGGCTATGGCTTTACCGCGATCATCGTGGCCTTTCTGGGTCGACTGCATCCGGTGGGCATCCTGCTAGCCGGTGGCCTAATGGCATTGACCTATATCGGTGGTGAAATCGCGCAGTCCCAAATGGGTCTTCCTGCCGCGGCTATTCAAGTATTCCAGGGGATGCTGCTGTTCTTCCTGCTGGCCTTCGACCTTTTGACCAACTACCGCATCCGTGCGGCCCGTAGCGAGGTGGCGTAATCATGGACCTTGGTGAGATTAATCCCGTACTTCTGGTCGCGTCACTGATGGTGGCTGCAACTCCCCTGCTTCTGGCCGCGATCGGTGAATTGGTCGTAGAAAAAGCAGGAGTTCTGAATCTTGGCGTAGAGGGCATGATGATCGTTGGCGCGATCAGCGGTTTTGCGATCTCGGTCGAGACTGGGTCGCCCTGGCTGGGCTTTGTCGCCGCGGCCATAGGCGGTGCAGTACTGTCCCTGCTGTTTGTGCTGCTGACGCAGGTGGCGCTGGCCAATCAGGTTGCCAGCGGCCTGGCGCTTACTCTGTTTGGTTTAGGGTTCAGCGCCCTGCTCGGTCAAAGCTATGTGGGTGTCAAACCCCCCAGCATGGGCGATATCCATATCCCTGTGATCAGCGATATTCCGGTGATTGGCCCGATCCTGTTTCAGCATGACCCGATCCTTTATGTCGGCATCGCTTTGACAGCGGCTGTCTGGGCTACGCTTAAATACACTCGCGTCGGACTGATCCTGCGCGCGGTAGGTGAAAACCACGATGCGGCGCATGCGCTTGGCTATAAGGTGATCAAGATCCGCATCATGGCGATCCTGTTCGGCGGTGCCTGTGCCGGGCTGGGTGGGGCCTATATCAGCTTGATCCGGGTGCCACAGTGGACCGAGGGCATGACAGCCGGTGTCGGCTGGATCGCCCTGGCCTTGGTCGTCTTCGCCAGTTGGAAGCCATGGCGCGCCCTGCTGGGTGCCTATTTGTTCGGCGGTATCACCGTGTTGCAGCTGAATTTGCAGGCAGCGGGCGTTGCCATCCCGGTCGAGTATCTGGCAATGTCGCCCTACATCATCACGATCCTTGTGCTTGTGATCCTTTCCGCCGACAAAAGCAGCGCACCTGCCTCACTCGGCCGGATATTCCATGCCTCGCACTAGACGGGGACAACTGAACCAACTTGGGGAGTAACACATGAAAATTACCACATTTCTGGCAAGCGCTGCCATGGCGCTGGGTTTGGCAACTACTGCCATAGCCGAAGACAAAACCAAGGTCGGCTTTGTATTTGTCGGCCCGGTGGGCGACGGCGGCTGGACCTATGAACATAACAAGGGCCGTCTGGCGGTTGAGGAAGAGTTCGGCGACAAAGTCGAAACCGTGTTTGTTGAATCCGTGCCCGAAGGCCCGGATGCAGAGCGGGTGATGACCCAGATGGCGCTGGAAGGTGCAGACCTGATCTTTACCACCTCGTTCGGATACATGGATCCGACCATCAACGTGGCCAAGAAATTCCCGAACGTGAAGTTCGAACACGCGACCGGCTATAAAACAGCCGACAACGTTTCGGTTTATTCGGCACGTTTTTATGAAGGTCGTGCGGTACAGGGCCATATCGCGGGCAAGATGACCAAGTCGAACATTGTTGGCTATATCGGGTCCTATCCGATCCCCGAAGTGGTCCGCGGAATCAACTCGGCCTATATCCACGCCAAGAAGGTCAACCCGGATGTCGAGTTCAAGATCATCTGGGCCTACACTTGGTTCGATCCGGCGAAAGAAGCAGATGCCGCCACTGTTCTGATCGAACAGGGCGCGGACGTGATCCTGCAGCACACCGACTCGACCGCACCGCAAGCAGCTGCGCAAGAGGCGGGCAACGTCATCACTTTCGGCCAGGCCTCGGACATGAGCGAATACGCTCCGTACCCGCGCGTCTCGTCGATCATCGATGACTGGGCGCCCTACTATATTGCACGGACCCAGGCCGTCATGGATGGCACATGGGAAAGCGCCAATACATGGGATGGCATCCGCGAAGGCATGGTTGCAATCGGCGAAATCTCGGACGCGGTTCCCGCTGACGTCAAAGAAGAGGCACTGGCGCTGAAAGCGGCCATGGCCGCGGGTGAATACCACCCCTTCACCGGACCGCTGAAAAAGCAGGACGGTAGTGACTGGCTGGCCGAAGGCGAGGCTGCAGACGACGGTACACTGGCTGGCATGAACTTCTATGTCGAAGGCTTGGAAGGTGAGATTCCGCAGTAAGGCGGCACAGGATAACGCAGAAAGGCCCGCCATGTGCGGGCCTTTTTTGATTTTGCCACCTGTTTTATGCCACTCTTGATCTTCGATAGCCCGAAACCAGCGCCAAGCACATTGATCCGCGGCTCTACCGATCAACGAGGACCAGATGAATTCAAAACGCGAATTGCTGCAGAAACTGTTGAAAGGTATCGAAACCGGGGATGCCGAGGCCGCAGCCGTCGTCAACGAAGAAAAATACATCCAGCACAATCCCCAGACCCATGAAGGCAGCGAGGGGCTGGCCACGTTGTTTGCCCGCCTGTCGAAAACAAATCCCAAGGTTAGATTTGTTCGCGTTTTTGAAGATGGCGAATTCGCTTTTGCCCATAACGAATATGATTTTGCCGAAGTTAAGGCCGCGTTCGAGGTCTTTCGGTTTGAAGACAGCAAAGCTGTTGAGCACTGGGATAACATTCAGCCCCTGCGCGGCCCAAACGCTTCGGGACGCGGCATGCTTGATGGGCCAACTGAAATCACGGATATTGACAGAACCGAACAGAACCGGGAATTGGTTGGCAACTTCTCGCAAACGGTCCTGATAGACCGGAAAACCCAGCGGATGAAGGCGTTTGTTGATGCGAACCTGATACAACACGATCCCGATGGCGTTGACGGCATCGACGCCTATCGCATGGTGCTTGAAGCTAGATCAGACGCGGAGTTGATCGTTCAGTATCACCGCGTCCATCGTGTGCTGGCAGAAGGGAATTTCGTCCTGTGCATGAGCGAAGGTGCCAGTCACGGAAAACATACCAGCTTTTATGATCTGTTTCGGGTCGCTGACGGCGTGATCGTCGAGCATTGGGGCACTATGGAAACCATAGCGCCCCGTAGCGAGTGGAAGAATGACAACGGCAAATTCTGATCTACGTAAGAGCCGTTAATGCCCAGTCAGAACCAGCGTGTTCACCGGCATCAGGATCAAACGCAGGCGCAGACCCGCCGCATGAACCACGCCGATCGTGTCAACCAAATGCAGGAAAGCAGATTGCCAAAAGCCCAAATCTTCATGCTCCAGCCGCTCGTGGTTATCGGTGTAGACATTCGCCAGACAGTTGCTGCCGGGCGGGATATCATCCGCCATGCCCTTATAAAGCGGTTCAAAATAAACCAGGATCGAGCCCGGCACCTTGTTGGACTGCACGTCTCTAAGCTCGTCTGACGGGCGAATTTGTCCCGAAGGGATCACATCCTGAACTTCGACCACCACAACCGGAATAACCGTGAACGGCTTGGTCATGCAGCCCAGCTCTCCGACCATGCCGGGTTTGATAACCTGCGCCGACATCTGATTGAACGCAGCCTGAAAGCGGTCATGCCCGGAATTTGACGGCACAAGAATACCTGCTGGACGTAGCAGAGGACTGACGTAATCGCCAACCTGCAAGCCGAACTGTTCGATCCTCCCCGTCACACCCGCGTTGATCACAGTCTTGTCCAGCTCGGTCAAAGCAGCATCCAGGTTCGCATTGGCGCTGGCCAGTTGGGCCGGGATCAGCTCTTCGATTTGCTGTACGACGGCAGCGCGTTGCGATTCAGCCGCAACCAGCTTGGCCTCTCGTTCGGCGACAAGGTTTTCCAGCCGGTCAATCTCGGCCAGGCGGACGGCGCTTGACCCTTCGTCCCGCAGGGTCGTATTGCGTTGCAAGTCCTCTAGCGCCTGATCCAGCGCCGCTTTTGCGCCCGCGATCCCAGCCGCGGCCTCGGCCAGATCGGTCTCCGCGACTTTCAGTGACGCCTGAACTTGCGCGATCTGCGCATGCGCTGCCTCAACCATTGCAGTCTGAGTAAAGTCCTCGATCCGGAAGATTGGCTGCCCAGCAACGACCTGTTGGTTGTTGGAGACATAGACCTCGGACACTCGCCCACCCAGTTGCGGCAGGATCGTCACCGTGCGGAAATACGAGGCCGCAGTTTTGCTGGCCGGGTGAAAATAGAACAGAGTGGTGATCACGGTCAGCGCCATAATGGCACAGGTTGTCAGACCCCAGCGCAGCTCGTACCACATGGTGAACAATGTGATCTCATGCCCGATACGTTTTCCCTGCACAAAGCGGCGGAACAGAAAATCGGGCAGCACCGTGACCAGCGCGCACATCAGTGTTTCAAGCATGTCTTATTGCTCCTGCTGCGCGACGGGTTCGGGGGATGAAACGGGATCGGGATCAGCAGGCGGTTGCGGTGCCAAAGATCGGATCGCATCGGCAATGGCACGCAAGGGCGCACCTATGTCGGGAAACTGGAATCCGGCGACCAGAATGGCTGCAATCCAGAACAATCCGTTATGAGTGAACAAAGCCAGCAGCGCAAGAATTCCGACTAGCTGAAACTGAGGGTGGTTGGATTCATGCGCGAGCTTTTCGGGGATCGAATGCAGGGTGAAATAGCCAACGCCGATCAGGATGATCACCACAACCGTGAAAATGAACATGACCGTCAAAAGAAAATCGCTGCCATCCGCCTGGGTCACGTAAGACGGAATGTGCCCCGTGGCCAATGGGTGTAAATCTGCTGTGCTCACCCTGCCCTCCTCTAATTGCTTTCCACTTCTTTGGATGGGTTGATGCGCAAATTCAACCCTGCTTAAAGTCTCAATTAGAATTCTACGGTCGTGCAGGGCGCATTCGACGTCAGAAAATCACGACTGCGGCCAGCAAAGGGGCGACATGATAGATTTCCTGATTATCGGCGGCGGTATTGCCGGGCTTAGCGCGGGCGCGCGGTTGTCAGAGCGCGGCCAGGTCACCGTGCTCGAAGGCGAAGAGGCGCTGGGCTATCACGCATCAGGCCGGTCCGCGGCTATGTTTGCACCCGCCTATGGTCCGCCTGCTGTTATTGCCCTCAACTTTGCCAGCGCAGCACATTTTGAGACGAATGACTATCTGTCGCCACGCGGCTGGGTTCTGATCGGCGGGAAAGACCAACACGATGTGTTTCACCGGGATGCCGATCAACTTGGCGGCCGACAGATTTCCTTTGACGCGGCACAATCCCTTATCCCGATCCTGAACCCCGAAACCGTCGGGTTCGCGGCGCACAGCGACAGTGAACAAGATATAGATACCGACCGCATGATGCAGGATTTCGCCCGGACGATCCGTGGGAATGGTGGATCCGTTCTGACCCGGCAAAGCGTCACGGCAATTCGCAAACATAGGCACTGGATCGTCGAGGCCACTGAGAGCTTTGAGGCACGACACATCGTCAATGCAGCCGGCGCCTGGGTTGACGAAATCGCGGCGATGGCCGGTATCGCCCCGATTGGTATCCAGCCGCGCCGCCGCTCAATGGCCCGTATCCCGGCCCCCGGCGGGCATGACTTGCGCGCCTGGCCCATGATGTTGGGTGCGGGCGAAAGCTGGTATGCTAAACCCGACGCGGGCAAATTGCTGGTCTCACCTGCCGATGCCGATCCGACCGCCGCCCATGATGCGTTTGCCGATGACATGGTTCTGGCCGAGGGCTTGGCCCGGTACGAGGCAATGGTCACCGAGCCTGTGACGCGGGTCGAAACCAACTGGGCGGGCTTGCGCAGTTTCGCACCGGATGGCAGCCTGGTTTTGGGGCCCGATCCGACCGATCCTACGTTTATCTGGTCTGCCGGTCAGGGCGGTTACGGGTTTCAGACGGCCCCTGCTGCATCCCAACTGGTAGCGGATCTGACAGTCGGCAACCAATCAAGTCTGGACACGGCGACCATCGCCTCTCTGAGACCAGACAGGTTGCACAGATGAACAAGCGCCCGTTACCCTCCAACGCCAGCGTCGCGACTGTAGGAGAGAACGGTCAGATGGTCGCTCCGGCAGCCAGCCGTAACGTTGGGGCTTTGTGCGACCTTCTGGACCGGTTCGCCCCTTTGACCGGACAAGCGCTGGAATTGGCAAGTGGCACCGGTCAGCACATCGCAGCCTTTGCCGAATGCCGCCCCGGCATGCATTGGCAACCCAGTGAGGTTGAATCCGAACGGCAGGCCAGCATCAATGCCTACACCGCGGGCCTGCCGAATGTGTCTAAAGCAGTCGCTCTGGATGCAACCATCGAGGGTTGGCATCAGCCGTTTGGCGGCAGGGATCTGATCGTTCTGATCAATCTCTTGCACCTGATCAGCTGGGCCGAAGTGGAAACGCTTGTCGGCGAGGCAGCTCAAGCACTGAACGCGAATGGCCGGTTGATCCTTTATGGTCCCTTCATGCGCAACAATCGCCTGACCAGTGCGGGGGATCAACGATTTCATACAGCTCTGGTCCAGCAGGATGCTGAAATCGGATATAAAAACGACGGAGACGTTTCTGAGCTTTTGGCCAATCACGACCTGAAAATCCTGGAAGTCGCGGAGATGCCTGCAAATAACCTGGCCTTCATCGTGGAAAAATCTGACACCTGATCCAGATCAAAGCCCGACCGAGGCCAACTAAACATATTCCAAACACACGATGTTAAATGGAATGTAGCATGCCCTGGCAGGAAAAGATCAACGACACGCGAAAAGGTCTTCGCAATTTGAACGGCGCAATCCCTGATACCGCCCGCGCCTTCGGTGCGCTTGGCGCGGCGGCCAAGCAAGGCGGAACGCTGGACTACAAGACCAAAGAATTCATCGCTCTTGGCATATCCATAGCGGACCGATGCGAACCCTGTATCATGCTGCACACCGAAGCTTTGATCAAAGCCGGCGCGTCACGTGACGAGGTTTCGGACGTTCTGTCCATGGCGGTTCAGATGGGGGGCGGACCGTCGATGATGTACGCCTCTAAGGCGCTGGACTGTTTCGACGAGCTGAGTGCATGAAAAAAGCCCGCGTGCTGCGGGCATTAGAAGGCGGCACCAAAAAGGTGCCGCCGTTCTTATCCAGATCAGCCGTCCTTGCGGATGACCTCGTTTTTCGGATCATAGGGGCTGTCGCAAGTGACGACCGCATCCCACAATTTGTCCTGAAGCTTGACCTTCAGCTTGGTGCCTTCGACCGCCAGATCGGGTTTCACATAGCCCATGCCGATGGATTTTTCGAAGGCTACTGAATAGCCACCCGAAGTCAGACGACCGACGCGTTCACCTTCCGGCGTATACAACACTTCACGGCCCCACGGATCGGCATCCTCCGGTCCGTCGATCAGCAGGGTGCAGCATTTCACGCGCACGCCGGTCTCTTCCAGCTTGGTCTTGCCATAGAAGTCCTTGGACAGGTCAACAAAGCGTGGCAGGTCGGCTTCCAGCGGGGTCGCGTCGCGGCCCAGTTCGGTGCCGAAGGCGCGATAGGATTTCTCCTGACGCAGCCAGTTCTGGGCGCGTGCGCCGACCAGCTTCATGCCATGCTTCTCACCCGCTTTTTCCAGCAGGTCGAACAGGTAGTTCTGCATTTCAATCGGGTGGTGCAGTTCCCAACCCAGCTCACCGGTATAGGCCACACGGATCGCGTTGACCGGGCACATGCCCAGTTCGATCTGACGGGCCGACAACCATGGGAAGCGCTTGTTGGACAGTGCGGTTTCCGGATCGGCGTCTTTGATGACCTCTTTCAGAACGTCCCGCGATTTGGGTCCGGCAATGGCAAAAACGCCCCACTGAGTGGTCACATCCTGGATCTCGATGTAACCGAACTCCTCCATCTTGTCCTCGGCCGCCTTGCGCAGGTAATCGGCGTCGTACTCAGTCCAGGCACCGGCAGAGACGATGTAGTAGTTGTTCTCGCCGTTACGGACGATGGTGTATTCGGTGCGGGTGGTACCGTGCGAGGTCAGCGCGTAGGTCAGGTTGATACGACCGACCTTGGGCAGCTTGTTGCAGGTGAACCAATCCAGGAACTGGGTCGCACCGGGGCCTTTGACGACATGCTTTGTGAAGGCCGATGCGTCGATCAGGCCAACGCCTTCGCGGATCGCCTTTGCTTCGTCAACGGCATGCTGCCACCAGCCACCGCGGCGGAACGAGCGGGCATCATGGTCGAAGTTTTCGGGTGCATCCAGCGGACCGAAATAGTTCGGGCGCTCCCAGCCGTTAACCCAGCCAAACTGTGCGCCACGCGCTTTCTGACGGTCATAGGCCGGAACAGTCCGCAGCGGGCGGCAGGCAGCACGTTCTTCATCGGGGTGGTGCAGGATATAGACGTGCTCATAGCACTCTTCGTTCTTGCGCGCCGCGAACTCGGTGGTCATCCAGTTGCTGCTATAGCGTTTGGGGTCCAGCGAGGCCATGTCGATCTCGGCTTCTCCATCGACCATCATCTGGGCCAGATAATAACCGGTGCCACCCGCAGCGGTGATACCAAAGCTGAAGCCCTCGGCCAGCCACATATTGCGCAGACCCGGCGCGGGTCCAACCAGCGGGTTACCGTCGGGGGTGTAGCAGATCGGGCCGTTGAAATCGTCTTTCAGACCGGATTCAGCACAGGACGGCACACGTTCGGCCATCGCCATGTACTGATCCGCAATCCGGTCCAGATCGAGCGGGAACAGATCAGCACGGAAGCTGTCCGGCACGCCGTGTTCGAACTGCGCCGGCGCACCATGTTCATAGATCCCCAAAATCCAGCCGCCGCGTTCCTCGCGTGCGTAGGATTCGTTGTCGGCATCGCGGACAACAGGGTGTTCGGGGTTGCCCGCTTCACGCCATTTGACCAGCTCAGGGTCTTTGTCCATGACGATGAAGGTGTGTTCGACCGGGATCGCGGGCATCTTGATGCCCAGCATTTTCGCGGTCCGCTGTGCGTGGTTGCCCGATGCGGTCACGACATGCTCGGCGGTGATAACCACCTGCTCATCCGACGGAATGAGGTTACCGCCCTTCTCGACCATTTTGGTGCAGGTGACTTCCCAATGAGTGCCATTCCAATGGAAGGCATCGGCCTGCAGCTTGCGAACGATCTCAACACCGCGTTGACGCGCACCCTTGGCCATCGCCTGTGTCACGTCTGCTGGGTTAATATAGCCGTCCTCGGTGTGATATATCGCGCCCTTCAGGTCCGAGGTCTCGATCAGCGGCCAGCGTTCCTTAATCTGGTCCGGAGTCAGCCATTCATAGGCAACGTCACAGGTTTCGGCGGTGGACGCGTACAGCATGTATTCGTCCATGCGCTCCTGGGTCTGCGCCATGCGCAGGTTGCCAACCACGGCGAAACCCGCGTTCAGGCCGGTCTCATCTTCAAGCTGCTTGTAGAAATCGACCGAGTATTTGTGGATATGCGTGGTCGCATAGGACATGTTGAACAGCGGCAGCAAACCCGCCGCATGCCAGGTCGAACCTGATGTCAGTTCGTCCCGCTCAATTAGCATGACATCGTCCCAGCCTGCCTTGGCCAGATGATAGGCAATCGAAGTGCCGACGGCGCCGCCGCCAACGACCAGTGCTTTGACTTGGGTTTTCATAGCCGGGTGTCTCCCCTTGGAATCTGTTGCCACCATATGGCGCAATCAGCGCCCACCGCGCGACATTCATCCGACCAGTGATATAAAAAAAACGACCCTCAGACATCTGGGGGTCGCTTTTCCTAAAAGTTTTGAACTCTCTCAGCCGCCAGACAGCGAGCAGGTCTTGCGCGCATCGTTGAAGGCACATTTGCCCGAAGACCCTGCTCCACCCTTGTTCACACGAATCTCGGATGCTTCGTTCACACGTTTCCCAGAAGCATCGGCAGTTTCTGAACCTTTAAAAAACGACTTCAGGCCGCCGAACAAACCGCTCGAGCTTTTCGGTTCGACCTCTTTTTCTTCCGACCCACCCGTTAGCTTCCCGAAAAGTCGCCCAAAAACACTGCCGCCAGAACCATCCGCATCTGCGTTTTCAATTTCCAGGCCAGCCAACCCTTTGCGATACCCGATCTGGATCAAATCATCCGGGGATTGGATATTGTTTGCCGTCAGATCGAAAGCATCAGATGGCAACCCGTGTTGTGCCGCCATTGTATTGGCAAGCAAGGCCAACCCGTTGATGTTTTCGATCCGCAACTGAGCAATCTCGCTGCGCAGCCGGGTGAACTCGGCCCGGACTTCGGCCATTTGCAAGGCGCGCTCAATGCCGCCATCTGGGTCGGTAACCGCCTCGTTTCCTACACCAGGCACCGGCCGGCTAAGCAACGCGTTCATCCCATCATAGTCAAGCTGGCTGAGGAATATGCGCACATCCTGCTCCGGGGCATCCGTGTACATCTCAACACGTATTTCCTCACCCAGACCCAGGGTGCCCGTATAGATCTGGAACCCAACCGGCTGAGTCAGATCCGTCACTTTGGCAGTGATCATCGACCAGACTTTACGGACATCGAGATGGATCGGGCTGTACTCAGCTTCGACGAACTGAAAATAGGCAACGCCCCCGATCACACCGAACGGAGCATAGTTGCTGGCGCCGAAATCCATCGAGTCGATCGATCTTGCGATATTGCCCGCAAGTGAATCCGCGGAAGCCTCCTGCCGCAGTTTGATCTCAATCCAGTAAGTGTGACCAGCCTTTTCATAAACCCAGCTTGCCTTATCCAGTTTTTTGGCCTGTATTTCAGCTTTTTGAACAGCCACCTTACTGGCAAGCGGGCGCGCGGCCTCACTGACTGATTTCAAGCCCCCCCCTTCACGCGCATCGAGCGTGAAGTCACTGTCCATTATTGCCCGACGCGAAAGCACTGAATCCGGGACCGGCATATAGGGCTTGCCCCCTGCGCGCCAACGCTTCTGGCGGTCGCGTTCTGCCGCTTCGGCATCCAGTTCTTCATGATAAAGGGCGAACCGCGTTTTGAGCGTTTCCACATAGCCGTTTGCCGACAGCGTACCTTCGTGTTTCTTATCCTGCTGGTAGTAATCCAGCCCGGCGACAACCAATCCAACAATCAGCGTAAACCCGATCAGCCGCAACGCGTCCATTAAATTACCTCAATATTCATTCACTGCTTATTTCGCGCAGAATCTTTGAAAATTGAGGCATCCTTGTGGCCTAGATACGGAATAATCCGCGCGGTTTTTACCCGTCCCGAGCCGGAAATATTTTTCCCGGGTTCATGATATTGTCGGGATCAAGCGCCTTTTTCACCGCCTCCATAAAGGTCAGCGCTGCCCCTAGCTCCTTGGCCAGGTATGACCGCTTTCCTTGCCCGATCCCATGTTCCCCGGTACAGGTTCCCTCCATCTCGATCGCAAGGTCATTCAACCACCCAACAAACCCGTCCGCTTTGGCCACTTCGTCGGCGTTTTCCATGTCGATCAACAGCAAGGTGTGAAAATTACCGTCCCCTACATGCCCGACAATCGGCGCCAAAAGCCCAAGTTCCTTGGCCTTGTTCCGGGTCGCAGTCACGCATTCTGCCAGTCGCGAGATCGGTACGCAAACATCGGTTGATATGCCCCGCGCACCGGGGCGCAACTGCAAGCTGGCCCAATACATATCATGGCGTGCCTGCCAGAGTTTGTTGCGTTCTTCGGTTGTCGAAGTGGCCGCGAAATCTGTGCCGCCGAACTCTTCGGCGATCTGACCAAATGTCTCAGCCTGCTCGACCGCACCACCAGTTGATCCATGAAACTCCAACAGCAAAAGCGGGGTTTCCGGTAAGGCCAGTCCCGAATAGGCGTTTGCGGCCTTCACCGACACCTCGTCCAACAACTCGATCCGGGCCACGGGAACGCCGTACTGGATCGTCATCATTACAGCCTGACATGCCGCGTCGACAGAAGGAAACACACAACGCGCCGAGGTGATCGCTTCGGGGATGCCTTGCAGACGCAGAGTGAGTTCTGTGATGATGCCCAGCGTGCCCTCTGCGCCTACCATCAGGCGGGTCAAGTCATACCCGGCCGACGACTTTCTGGCCCGCTGCCCGGTTCGGATGATTTGCCCGTCCGGCATCACGGCCTCAAGGCTAAGGATATTGTCCTTCATCGTGCCATAGCGCACCGCATTGGTTCCCGAAGCACGGGTCGCCGCCATACCGCCCAGCGAGGCGTTCGCACCGGGATCAATCGGAAAGAACAGACCCTGATCACGCAGATGAGTATTCAGCTCCTCTCGCGTTACACCTGGTTGCACGACACAATCCAAATCATCGGAATGAACGGCCAGTACCTTGTTCATCTGAGACAGATCGACCGAAATGCCACCGGCTGGCGCGTTCACATGCCCTTCCAGCGAGGTTCCGGTGCCAAAGGCAATCACAGGGACCTTATGCGTGGCGCAGGCCTTGACGATTTCCGAGACTTCCTGGGTCGAATGCGGAAACACCACCGCATCAGGGGGCTGGTTTTCGATCCATGTGGTCGTATGCCCGTGCTGCTCGCGGATCGCCTGACTCGTTTGCAAACGGTCGCCGAATTGCTGTTTCAGAATGCCGACGACCGTTTCAATCCCCGCCTCGTTTCGCCGAAGCGACTTTGCCTGCACCATGCTTTCCCTTTCTGACTGGCCGCTAGACTATTCGCCCAGCGCAATGCCCTCACGTCGCGGATCGGCACCGCCTGTCAGCATGTCCCCGATCTCGATGGCATGAAGACCTGATGTCAGATCACGCGCGTTGACCTCATAGCCAAGTTCGGTCAGCGCATCCGAAAGCCCTTCGGCCCCGGTGCCCTGTTCCACGTCGAACGTGCCGAAACGATTGACCAGATGCGGCAGTGCCAAGGCCTGTTGCACATCCATATCCCAATCTGCCCAGGCGATGATCGACTTGGCAACATAGCCGATAATCCGGCTTCCGCCCGGCGACCCGATGGCCAGAACCGGTGCACCGTCCTGCATCACAATGGTCGGACTCATAGATGAGCGCGGACGCTTGCCCGGTTCCAGACGGTTGGCAATCGGAACGCCATCACTGTGGGTTTTGAACGAGAAATCGGTCAGCTCATTGTTCAGCAAGAACCCGTTGGTCATCAGCCGCGATCCAAAGCCGTTTTCGATCGTCGTGGTCATGGACAGCACATTGCCATACTGGTCCACGATCGAAATATGCGAGGTCGACGGAAGTTCCAGCGAGATATCATCCGCCCAGTTCGAGGCATGGTCAAATTCGGGATTCCCCGGAACGGCGTCGATCAATGCGGCCTCACCGCTCAGCAACGAGCCCCGTTCGGACAAATAGGCAGGATCGACCAGCCCCTGTGTCGGCATCGGGACAAAATCATGGTCAGCCATATAGCGCCCACGGTCGGCAAAAGCCAAACGCGAAGCATCCCCGATCAGCCGCCAGGATCTGATATCTTCGGGGCCTGACGCTGCCAGATCATAGCCGTTCAACATGCCCAGAATCTGCCCAACCGTCAGCGCCCCTGAGGATGGCGGGCCCATTCCACAGACTTCATAAACGCGGTAGGTGGCGCAGACGGGGTCACGTTCGATGACCTGATAAAGCGCCAGATCTGTACCAGACAGCACGCCCGGATTCCCAGGCGCGTTGCGAACCGCGCTGACGATCCCGGCGGCAATCTCTCCTCCGTAGAATCCAGCCGATCCTTCCGCAGCCATGATGCGCAGCGTTTCCGCATAGGCCGGGTTCGTCAACCGCTGCCCCTGTGCAAGCGGCTGTCCTTCCGGCAGGAAATACGCGGCTGTCTCGGGAAATCGCGACAGGCGTTCCGCGTCATTCTCAACAAGGCTGGCCAATCGAGGGGAAACCAAAAAACCCTCATCAGCCAACGTAATGCCGTCAGAAAACAGGCCGGGCCACGGGCTGCGGCCCCAGCGGCGATGCGCCTCTTCCAACAAAGCCGGGGTGCCGGGTGTGCCGACGGAAAGTCCCCCGACAACCGCATCAAAGAATTTCAGCGGTTCGCCATTCTCGTCCTGAAACAGACGATGGGTGGCCTCAAGCGGGGCGGCTTCACGTCCGTCCAGTGTTGTCAACTTGCCAGAGGCCGCATCATACCAGACCAGAAATGCACCACCACCAAGGCCCGAGGATTGCGGCTCGACCAAACCAAGTACAACCTGCACGGCAACCATCGCATCAGCCGCCGAACCGCCTGCCCGCAGCACCTTGGCCCCAGCCTCAACCGCCAGAGGGTTGGCCGCGGCCACCATCCAGTTCTGCGACGTCACGGGTTCACCGGCCAATTTCGCTTCGAGTGAGGCTATGACTTCTGCGGTCAGGCCTTGAACCTGCCCGTCAGTACCACCCTCAGGTGCAACCGCATCCGCAGCTTCCTGAGAGGCCAACGGCCCGGCAAAGGTCATGGTTGCCAAAAGCAATCCCGAAATCAGACTTCGTTTCATAGTATCCTCCTGAAAAATTGACTTTGTATCGTCCGGCCACCAAGCCGCGTACTATAACATGGACGGAACAACCTGGTCCGGTGGTCGGTGGCCGTCTTCGAATGTCTTGATATTTATGATAACTTTTTCGCCCATTTCGATCCGCCCCTCAAGCGTGGCAGATCCCATATGCGGCAACAGAACCACGTTCGGCAACTGCCGTAGGCGAGGGTTAACCTTCGTTCCGTGTTCGTAAACGTCAAGACCTGCACCTGCGATATCGCCTGACCGGATTTGGCGGGTTAGCGCGTTTTCATCGACCACTTCGCCACGTGACGTATTGACGAGCACTGCACTGGGCTTCATCAGCTTTAGCCGCCGGGCATTCATCAGGTGAAAAGTCGAAGGCGTAGACGGGCAGTTGACCGAGATCACATCCATCCGTGCGACCATCTGATCAAGGCTTTCCCAATAGGTCGCCTCAAGCTCTTGCTCTGTCTCCGGCCTCAACCTACGACGGTTGTGGTAATGTATCTGCATTCCGAAGGCACTGGCACGACGGGCAACCGCCTGACCAATCCGGCCCATCCCCAAAATGCCAAGACGCCGCCCACCGATCCGCCCACCCAGCAACGCGTTGGGTGACCATCCTTGCCAGTCCCCCTTTTGCATGACGGACAGCCCCTCGGGGATGCGGCGGGTCACGGCCAATATCAGCGCCATGGTCATATCCGCAGTATCGTCGGTCAGCACTCCGGGCGTATTCGACACAAGGATGCCGCGCTGACGGGCGGTTGCGACATCGATATTGTCAACCCCTGCCCCATAGTTGGCGATCAGTCGCAGCCTTTCACCCGCCCGCCCCAGCAATCCGCCATCAATCGAGTCTGTAACCGTTGGTACAAGTACATCCGCTTCTTGTACGGCCGCTACAAGCTCTTCTCGGGTCATGGGTGCGTCGTCCGCACGCAACCGGACATCGAACAGCTCGCTCAATCGGGTTTCAACAGCCTCGGGCAACCGTCGCGTAACGACAACACTCAGACGTTCTCTAGGCACCTGTGTACTCCCACTGCTTTGCAAACTTTCGCGCGTCATGGCATCGTGGCGCAGGATAAGGCGGGGCACAAGAACCCCTGGGCATTGATCCAACCTTTTTTCGAAGCAAAATTAACAGGCATAAGAGCAGACTGTCAGTGAGTGTTCTCCTACCAGTAAATCGCCGGATTCTGGCGCTTTTTTCAGTAATTATGCTTGTGCTTGGTCCCTTGGTGGCCAGCGCACAGGATAAGCGTGGCCAAGTCACGAATCTGCCTTTGCCACGGTATGTTTCCATGAAAGCGGCCGAGGGAAACGTGCGCAGAGGACCATCCCTGTCGCATCGAATCGACTGGGTGTTCAAACGGCGTGGGATGCCTTTGCAGGTGACAGCGGAATATGGCAACTGGAGAAAGGTTCAGGACCGCGATGGCGCAGGGGGTTGGGTCCATTACGCCTTGTTGTCTGGCGTGCGCACAGTACTGATCGAATCCGACTTGCTGCCGGTCTATTCCAACCCGGACCCAAACTCGCAGGTCAGTGCGCGGTTTGAAACCGGCGTTGTCGCGCGGCTTGGAACCTGCACGATCGAGTGGTGTCGCATCTCTGCAGGTGGCTATCGTGGCTGGGCCCTGAAATCCAACCTTTGGGGCGTCGATCCCTCAGAGATTCGCGAGTAGCGCTGATCTCAGAGCAACCGGCAATGAAGTTCCCGATCCGCCACTCTCGAACTTGCTTATTCTTGTTATCTGCTTCGGCATTGGGCCGCCCTACGTAAGCAGGAGGCGCAACAAAGGAGTGCAGCGCCAGAAAGACCACATTCGCGACTGCCACTCGCCCTCGTTAAACCAATCGAAAACCTGCTTCCTGTCCGCCTGCCAGACGAATCCTCGCCCGGCCCAGCCGTTCAACATCTGTCCGCAGAGTCATGCTTCATTGGCGGAAGGGCCAATTCACAGCCGTTGCCGTCAAACCATGTTCAACACCTTCTGGCAGGAAGAGGTGCTGCTAACATGACCCGTGAAAGATGCTCTGAATTTTTTTTATAACTGGCCTAATTTTTTACCTGAAAGCTCTTGAACCCTACCAACAACAATCGTAGATAGCGCCTCACCGTTGGGGTGTAGCCAAGTGGTAAGGCAGCAGTTTTTGGTACTGTGTATCGTAGGTTCGAATCCTACCACCCCAGCCAGTTCATCAGATCATAGAACGACAACAGGCTCTTGGGGCTAAACCCTCCGAGAAATGCCCCCGTTTATGCCCCAGCCACCCGAACCACCCGTTAACAATCATAGCGGGTTCTGCGGGGGTGCCCCTCCCACGTTGCGGGAGGAGCGGGTTAGCTGTTCCGAAGTCGAGATTTCTGCATAGCCACAGGTCTATAGCATATCCCAATCGACCCCGTTCGCCTGCCGGTCACGCTCATCCTCAAGGTTATCACGGCGGTCACCGATGGTCAGATGGCGCGGGTTCACACAGCGACGGTTATGGCAACGATGCCGGATCGTCGTCAGGACAGCCTTGGGCGGTGGGTGCAAAAGAAAACCCCCGGCGAGAACGCCGAGGGCAGACAGGTACTTCATGGATCAAACTCCTGCAGTTGCTTCTTTATTTAGATGCAAGGGGTTGCTCGGTTTAGATGAAAGCGGACGTTGGGTGAAGACTGGTGAATGACCGGGTTGCGGGACTTAGCGGCCAATAGGGTTCACCGACGCAGTGCCCGTAGCTAGGCTCAGGCTCGCGACCCAGAGCTGTGTATATCTCTCTGCAAGTGAAGTACTTGTACGCCAAAAATAGGAAAGTGGACGTTCCGATTTGAACTATTGGAAAAGCAAATAGCGTCCGCGACCGCTTATGCATGTTTCGCGAGATTGGTTTGATGTCAAAATCTGAGCTGGATGCAGCACAGATCGTTGGCCAAGAGTCGCCCTCCCAGATCACGGTCAGTCATGAGACAAGAGTTGGCAAAGTGCGAGTTGCGATCAGACATAATCAACAGAACAGCTTGAGCTTGCGCGACTGGCACACCGATCCATCGGTTGCGAGTGTTTTGGGCATTCTGCATCGCACACAGGCAAGATGGAGGGCCTGTCAGGCATCCGCGATTATCAAATCGCTCGCCTTTTCCCCGATCATTATTGCCGGTGCGTTGGTGTTGCCACTGACGATTTCGGGCATGATTGAACAATCGGCCACGCGCAGATTTTCTAGCCCGTGAACCCTTAGTTTAGGATCGACAACAGATGCCTCAGAGCTTCCCATCGCACAGGTGCCGGTTGGGTGGTAGATTGAGGTCGAATTCGACCTGGCCCAATCCAGCGTAGCGTCATAGTCGTTGCAATTCAGATCTGCTGTTGGTCGAAACTCTTCCGAAATCTTCGAGGCCAAAGGGTTTTTCTTGGCAATTCGCCGCGCGATATTCACGCCATCGACTATGGTCCTGCAATCTGTTTCTGTGGACAAGTAGTTCGGTATGATCTTGATATGTTTGGACGGATCGGGGCCGTTCAGGCACAACTCCCCCCTGCTTTCCGGGCGCAGCTGGCAGACCGACATTGTAAAGGCCGAGAACGGGTGTACGCCCTCGCCCGGGCTGTCAGCGGACCAGGGTTGGACATGAAACTGTATATCGGGTGTCTCTACATCCGGGCGCGTTTTCATAAAGCCGGTGGCGAGGCTGGCCGCCATTGTCATAGGCCCTGCACGGAACAGTGCATATTTCAGAGCGATGCGCGCCTGATTGAACAGGCTGCGGACTTCATCATTCAGTGTTGGTTCATTGCACTTGAACACCAGGCGCGCCTGTAAATGATCCTGCAAGCCCTTACCGACGCCAGACAGGGTGTGAAGCGGTTCGATTCCGTTTTCTTTGAGGTGGTCCGGGTCTCCAATCCCCGACAACATCAGGATCTGGGGCGAATTGATCGCGCCGCCAGACAGGATAATCTCGCGTCGAACCTTCAGAGTTTGCTCGACCCCTGACCTGTCCCGGTAAACCAGCCCGGTCGCCTTTTTCCCGTCCAAAACCACGCGCGTCACAAATGCGTTGGTGATGATGTTCAGATTCTGACGACTTCGAATGGGTTTGAGATAAGCCACAGCCGCGCTGCAGCGACGGCCGTTGCGGGTGGTCAGTTGGAAATACCCCACGCCCTCTTGTTCAGCACCGTTGTAGTCGGGGTTGAACGGGTAGCCTGCGGCCTGTGCCGCGGCAACCCAGGCGTCGCAAATGGGGCGTTGAATGCGCATGTTCGAAACAGACAAAGGCCCGCCAATGCCGTGAAACTCATCTTCACCGCGTTCTTGATCTTCGCAGCGTTTAAACAGGGGCAAGACATCGTCCCACCCCCATCCCTCATTGCCCATTTGCCGCCAGCGATCGTAGTCTTCTTTCTGGCCGCGGACATAAAGCAGCCCGTTCAGCGAGGATGAGCCGCCCAGCACCTTGCCTCGTGGCCAGTCTATGGATCGTCCATTAAGCCCCGGATCGGGTTCAGTGCGATAGCACCAGTCAACCGACGGGTTGTGCATTGTTTTAAAATAACCGACCGGAATGTGAATCCACGGGTTGGTGTCGCGACCGCCAGCCTCCAGCAATGCGACGGTCGTATTGGGATCAGCACTCAAACGGTTGGCAATGACACAGCCCGAAGATCCTGCTCCGACTACCGCATAATCGACTTCCATAACTGTCTCCTCCCGACGCGACTGAAAAAAACTCTATGCAAGATGCGAGAAATATACTAGCCTTTTTTGATAAAAAACGTCTCATTAATTGCGATCAGGGAGGTAAGCAATGGAGATCGGTAAGAAACTAAGTGGCATTTCCCGGCGAGATTTTTTTCGTGTGGCCGGGCGCTATGGCATGAGTTCGACACTGCTGGCGGCAGGTGGGTTCGGTGGCGCGATGAGCCTGGCGAATCTGGCGCAGGCAGCCGAATCAACCTATGAAAAGCGCTTCTCGAAAGAGCCAAAGCACACGCTTAAATTCGGCGCATCGGGCTTTAACACCCGCAATCTGCTGATCGAACGCGCCGGCGCGATCGAGTTTGCACGCGATCTGGAAGAGCGCACGGACGGTGAAATTCGGATCGAGTTCATTGGCGACAACCAGATCTGCGGCCAGCTGAGCTGTGTTGAAAAAACCCAGCAGGGCATTGTTGATATTTACGCGGCCTCGACCCAAAACTCGGCTGGAGGCGCGCCGTATCTCAACGTGCTGGACTATGCTTACATGTTCCCTAGCCGGGCAGCGCAGTATCACTTCTTCTACAGCCCGGCGAGCCAGCGCATTCTGCGTGATCCGCTTGAGAAACGGCACGGCCTGAAGTTCCTGTTTACCCACTGTGAATTGCGCGGCCTGCAAATGGGTTCAACCTTTGCCGACAAGCCGACCGTCACCAAACTGGAAGAGCTGTTCGGTACAAAGAACCGTGTGACGGGTACGCAGCTGGGACGCATTGCGATGCAGCTGTTGAACCTGAATCCGGTACCGGTTGCATGGGAAGAAACTCTGGATGCGTTGAAGACTGGTCTAATCGACGGGGCTGAAACGTGGGCATCGGCCGTCGCATATGCCAACATGGCTCCAGTGGTGTCGCAGTCAGTCAACCTGAAATTCTTCTGCGGCACTGAACATACCTCAATGTCGGCCAAAGTGTTCGACAGTCTGGGCGGGGAGCTGCAGGATGCTGTGATGGAGTCTTCCTACTTTACGCAGGCTTTGATTCAAGGTGCCAATGAGGCGGCTTTGCTGAACACCGTCGGTTTCTCGGAACCGCAGCTGCCTGATACTATCTTCGCCGAAAATGGAGTACGTCCGGCATTCCTGCCAGATGATCAGATCAAACTGGCCGAAGAGATGTGCGCCCCGAACTACAACCCCGAACCCTGGGCGCAGTGGCGTGAGCGTTTGAACAAATGGGCCGGTGGCATCGATACCTATCAGGAAATTTACGACATCGCGCGCGAGATTCCGGCTGACACCCTGCCGGAAAACGTCGAACCGCGCCGTTGGTGGAAAGGCGAAGCCTGATACAAAAGACGAACCGGCCCCAAGCGGGCCGGTTCTAATACACACCGACTGGGAGGACGGGGTACATGTCGTTTTGGGCAGACACAGGCGCGATCTTCAGTGCCTTTCTCAGCCAGGATTCGTTCGAGATTCAATCAGCGCTGGAATCGGACGCCGCATGGGTGTTGGGCGCGGTTGTTTCAGCCATGGGCGGATTCGTGATCATGCTGATCTATCGGACAGTGCCGTTTATCGAGCGCCATCTGGAGCGGTCGGTGATGGTATATTCTTACCTCGCGATTGCGTTGATCATTTTCTGGGGCGTGATCGACCGATTCGTGTTCAACGATCAAGAACCGTGGTCCACCACTATCCCTCCCTTGTTGTTTATGGTGATGGCGTGGTTCGGGGCTACGTACAATGTTCGCCTGCGGACGCATCTGAGTTTCAATGAGTTCCGCACCGCAATGCCCCGAGGCGGGCAGTTGGCCTGTTTGATCCTTGATGCGGTGCTGTGGTTCATCTTTGCGGTGATCGTCATCGTGACGACCACGCGACTGGTTGCGTTATCGGCGTCGAATTTTCAGATCGTTCTTGGCACGGACAATATCATGCAGTGGTGGTTTTTGCTGGCCGCGCCTATTTCGTTCTTTTTGATGATCGGGCGTGTGTTTCAGAACCTCGCCGACGATCTGCAAAACTGGAAAACAGGTGAGCCGCTGATCAAGCAGGCCGTGATCGGAGCAGACTGATGACAGACGGAACTTTGGTTACACTGATCTCACTTGGGGTTACCTTTCTGTTCATGCTGGGCGTGCCGGTGTTTTTGGTCATCGGCTATTGGGTGATCGGCTGCTCATTCGTCCTTGGCTTGACGCTGGACAATATGGGGGCCGAACTGTTGAACGTGTTCAACAAAGGCTTTGCCCTGCTCGCGATGCCGCTCTTTATCCTGACTGGAGACCTGATCAACAAGTCTGGTATTGCCCGAAGGCTCAGCGATTTCGCCTATGCCTGTCTGGGCTGGATACGTGGTGGGTTGGCGATGGCATCGCTTGGTGCCTGCGGGTTATTCGCGGCGATTTCGGGATCAAACTCGGCGACGACAGCCACAATTGGTTCGATGCTGCACCCCGAGATGGTCAAAGGTGGCTATGACGAACGGTTCAGCGCGGCGACCGCTGCGGCAGGGGGTACTGTAGGGATCATTATCCCGCCTTCCATTATCTTCATCGTCTATGGCTTCTTGATGAACCTTCCTATTTCCGAGTTGTTCGTGGCGGGCATTCTTCCGGGCGCGCTCATGGTCTTTGGTATGCAATTCGCGTGCTGGATCATTTGCCGCATGAACGGGTGGGGCCATCTGATCCCTTTGCAGCTCAACCGGATACTGAAAACGGCATTTGGCGCCTGGCTTGGATTTTTCGCCATTGGGCTGGTGCTGTGGGGCATCTACACAGGCAAGTTTTCCCCGACAGAAGCCGCGGGCGTGACGGTTGGCTTCTGTGTGATCGCTGGTTTGCTCAGCTATCCGATCAATCGGATTATGGGGGCCAGAAACGACATATCGCCAACCGAGAAGAGTTACGCCGAAATGTTCGTGGTCGAAGGCTTTACGATCCCCGAGATCCCCTCGATCGTGATCCGCTCGGCCCAGATCACTGGCATCCTCGCTCCGCTGATCGCGATATCAGTTGTGATGCAACAGATCTTGTCATTGCTCGGCGCGCAACAAACCATTGGAGATTTTGTAACCTCGATGGGTGGGTACTATGCGGTTCTGTTCACGTCGATGGTGATTGTCTTCTTCTCGGGTATGGTTCTGGAAAGCCTACCTGTAACCATAATTCTCGCCCCAATTCTTGCGCCAATCGCGGCCTCGGTTGGGATTGATCCAATCCATTTCTCGGTGATCTTCCTTGTGGGGGCGTCCATTGGATTCATCACACCACCTTATGGGCTGAACCTCTATGTGGCTTCAGGAGTAACAGGAGTACCCTATTTCCGGTTGCTTCGGTATACGGTACCCTATCTGGTGGCGCTTCTTTCGGTTTGGATTTTAGTGTCGCTTGTGCCCGATCTGGCCTTGATACTGCTGCCAAATAGCTAGACTGTTGCAGGATGGCCGAGACGGAAACACAAGAAAAAGAAACTCAAATACCGACCAACCTCCGCCTCCTGCTGATCCTTGAGGAGGTGGCGCGGCGTGGCGTTTCCGTAAAACCATCGGATCTGATTGAGGCATTAGGTCTTGCCAAGCCAACAATTCACCGTCTGCTGCAAACCGCAGAAGCCGAAGGGTTTCTGCAGCGGGATCTCGATGGCAGATCATATGGCCCGGGGCACCGGCTGCGACTGCTATCGGTCAACACCATGTCGTCCGAGCATTTGCGCACTGCGCGACTGGCGATCTTGCGCAGTGTGGCTGAAACTGTTGGCGAGACATGTAATCTCGCCATTCCAGACCGCGAGGGCATGATCTATCTCGACCGGGTGGAAACGAAGTGGCCCCTGCGAATTCAACTGCCGGTCGGAACACAGGTGCCCTTCCATTGCACGGCCAGCGGCAAGATGTACCTGTCCACACTACGGCAAAGAAAGCTGGATGGGTTTCTTTCGGCAGGACATCTACAACCACAAACCGAACGCTCGCTGACCGATCCCAAGGCATTGCGATCGGAGATCCGACGTATCTCTGAGAATAGTTATTCCACCGATGACGAGGAATTCATGACCGGAATGACTGCCCTAGCAGTACCCGTTCAGGATGGACAAGGCCGATTGGTAGGCACGCTTTCGGTTCACGCGCCGACACAACGTCATGACGTCAACAGTCTGATGTCGTTTCTGGGCATACTTCAGAAGGGAGCGAAGCAGCTTTCGGCTCTTTTGAGCGAGTGACTAATGCTTCAGATGACAGTCAAAGCCTGATTTTTTTCACCAGCTGCGAATTCGATCATCGACCGGTTTGGAGAATTCTGCACCAGAACGGATGAGAGCGCGATAAAAGTTCCGTGTACTCCGTTCGTTCAACTTTGCAGAGTCGACATTAGCGCACCGCTGCCATTCCTAGCTAGCGCAGCATCTGTCACTCTGGGCTCTAACCAGTTCCTGGCAGTACTACGCGTGAACGTCCGCTCCCCACCCAACCCGCCAGCACCAGCGACCAGTCTTCAGCCCCCGGAATCGATCGTCAGCGGTCGTCTTAACGGCAGTGAACGGTTGATCTAGCAGTTGGAAATGCCCGTCGCAGAGCTTAGCGAAATAACCATAAGCGTACAAATTTCGCTCGGTTCGTACAAATCGATGTCAATAAGTTTGTCTACTCACACCGTATCGAAGATTCACCATCATTTGTGTGGTTCCATTGGAAGCGCGGAAAACTAGTTTCCCTTAGAATATTGCTGCTGGCTTTTTTGTATCGAGCCACGGCTGGTTGATGCAAAGGCCGATTCTAGGGTTCGCTCCAGATATGTTGGTTCCGTTCCCAGATCTTCTCGCCAATCAGGCAGTCTGAGGGTGAGGTCAGTTGTGCCTTCATAACCTCTCCTATTGCTGGCGCTGACCCAATTTCCAGTACCAGTTTTCATCGTACGGCCTCCGCAAAGCCCTGCTAGTCAAGCACCGGGATTACGAATGAACCAGGTCCGCCTGTCACACAGTTCTGGTAGTAGACGTCAAGATCGTCGAAGTGCCACTGACTCCCCAGACCTTCGCGGGTCATCAGCGGTAACCCATTTATAATAATCGACTTCGACAATACTGCCTCACGGGCCCGCAAACCGGGCGGAAGTTGCGAAACATCAGCCGCTACAGCTGATGAGGTCCAAACTAGACCCGAAACAAGCACAATCCCGAAAACCATACCTTTCAACTGGCGCACTATTTGGGAAGCTGGTTGGAGGCTGGCATCAATTGCATTGATCATACCTGTAGTCCCCGTACTCCAGCCAGTTTGCCGAGCCTTCCCTAAAAATCAGAAATTCGGACCTGTCTTCCCCAAGCATGGCGACGACAAATCCGGCCGGTGGCTCAGAGTTTCCGAAGTAACTGTAGGCCGTCATGGCTCTGATCGACTCGCCGTTGACCGTTACTCGCGCGTCCCACTCCCCCTCCGGGTTTTCCAAAATCATGGGTTCGATCACGCGTTTTATCGCTCCTCCTCCACAATAGACGATGCCTTCGGGTGCTTCGTAGGAGGCTCCCTGGCTGGCATCCGAAGCGCACTCAGAACGAAGGGACCGAATTGCCGCGCGGGAACCTTTTAAGTCGAAGATTCCATAGCTGACATCTTGATCAATCATCGACAAATTAACCGATGCATTGGCCGCAAGCTGGTCCAATACAAAACCATAGTCCTGCTGACTATTGAAACTGATCTCGACGGGATAATTGTCAACGATCTGCAACACAGCGTTTTCAGCGCCAACCTGAAATGCCCCAACCTCGGTGGTGCCGTTCTTCAAAAAACGAAAGGAAAGCCCTTGCTTCTCCGCAATGTCCTGGCTGTCCTCATATCCAGCTGGAGCAAAGCGAATACGGTTACACTGAAGCTCTAGCGTCATGTTTCCGGTCTGAATAAATGCATTGGGATTAGGCCCGGAACTGAACGACCACTCCGCCGATGCTGTGGTCGCCATTGCCATCATTAGCGTTCCAATGGAAATCGGTCTGAAACTCATTTTCTCTCTCCATGGTGTTGCGGTTTGCACTTTCATTCAGCAGAGATTCCGACCTGTTGCCCGGACAACGAGGTCAGGAAACAGGTGCGCCGTATTCGTTTGCACCCTCTTGGGAAGGTCGTGTCAGCCACCAGATCATCAGAATGGACAGAACGAATTGCAGAATTGAGACAACAACTATACCGGTCAAACCCAGGACTGCCGCGGGTCCTCGCAATGCATCGGGGTTTTCGGTCCCTTGCTCCAATACCGAAAAGAACGCCACCCCACCCAGCATAACAAAAAGCGTTGCAATGCTGAGCGCCATCGGCAGCAGCAAGAACCAACCAGGTCGTCCTGTATCATGCAGCCTCCGCCAACCGGCGGCTAGCATTGGTATGAGAACGGCCAGTTGAAAAACAGAGGACAGAACCCGAGATCCTTGGCCTGTTTCGGGGTTTGTCCCGAACAGGATCGAATCCAACCCGGCAAAAACGGCACTTACGAGAACCACAAACAAGAAGAACCACCAGTATTCTGTGCGTATAGCCCGCCCGGAGAACTGGAAGTATTTCGAGAAACACGTTTTAACTGCTTCACCGAATCCCATCTTTCATTCCTTTCTCAGTTTCTGTGCGGTCTCAAAACATTTCGCCGCTCAGGAGAACACACTCTCCCCTCTGGGTACTCCCACTTACCTTTTTGTTTGAAAGCAGAAGCCTATCGTACGAGAGCGTAAAGAAGTTTACGCGCGGAAAAAATGTTGATTTATGAAAAAATATATTCGAACATACGAATTCGACACAACTTTTTTTTACCTCCGTTGTTGTCGCTGTCGCCCGATCTACCGGGCCCTTCCGACTGCTGGAGTGAGTGCCGGCGGTCGGAAGGCACTTCACAATAATCTGGCTTGGGAGAACACGATGCTCAGACTTAACGTACTCGCCCTCTCTCCCAAGTTCGCTCTAGCTTTTACCAGTGACGTCATACGGCCATCACACGTTGTTGGCGGCCTCGGTAGTCAACGTAATGTCGTTCTGCCCCACAAGCCCCCCGCGGCAAGTTTTTGGGAAAGGTAGTCAAAGGATCGAGGTGTGTTCTGTTGGCTGCACAGACGCAAAAGCTTCAAACATGCGCATCCAATTTCACAAATTTCAAAGGAACCAGAGGGAGAAGAAAATGACTAACAAGAAGGTGATGATTGCAGGCGCGACATGTTTCGCATTGCTTGCAGCCTGCGACGACACGAGTACGTCCAGCGCGTCCGCCGAGCTCACGCCCGCTCAGCAGGCATGTTTACGGGATGTAGCCAACACGACAAACAATTCGCAAGTCGTGGTGCTCTCATCCGCGTTTAGCGAGGCGGGAACACAGGTCACTGTAGGCGTTGGTGAGGATCGCGCTCCGTGGAATTGCATTGCCTACAGTGATGGCGCGACAGCTGGTATCGAGTTCCTTGGCGACGAAGGCGCATTGTAGTCTGTTCGCTGTGTATCTCGAAAGCACCAGTCGTGATCAAATTTGAATAACGGCAAGCTTAGACATTCAAACCTCGTAATAGGATTGGGTTTTAACATGCTCAATCATGCTAAGGTTGTAGAAAATGCCCGTAACCAACTCGGTTGTAATTGCGATCATTTGCACTTTTGTGGCCATTGTTTCAGTTCCAAAATACAGCATTGCACAAACTTGGGACATAGCATCACAGCACTCTGTCAGCGGCGTAACTGTGTATGATTCAGATGAGCTGTTAACTTTTGCCGGTCAGTTGGCCTTTGATCGGTCAGGGCGCATCACAGCGGTAGAGGTCGCATCAACGATCACGCAGATCTACCGAGAAGACGGCTATTTTTTGGCTGAGGCCTGGCCTGGCCCCGATGGGCAGAGCATTGTTGTTGATGAAGGGCGTATTCAAACCATCGAAATTGAAGGTGTAGATACGCGCACGTTCCAAACCTTGGAAAAGATCTTTCGCCCCCTCACCACCGCATATCCAATAACTCTCAAACAATTTGAGCGGGCGGTTATGTTGGCCGAGGACATACCTGATTTGGAATTGTCGACCGAACTTGATTATCCGGATCAGGCAGGTGCCAGGCTGAGAGTATTGGGAGAGCCTCTGCGCAAACAAGCCGGGAGTGCGACACTCGACAACCCTCCGCGTGAGCTTGGAGATGCGCTCAGCTTCTATGTCGTACAAGAGTTTTATTCGACGCTGACCGTCGGGGATTTACTGCGCTTTGAGGGATCAGGCAATTACAATTGGGACAAAGACGACGAACACTCTTTGTGGGGCGCTGTTACCTATCGCACGCCGCTGAACAGCAATGGTCTCTACGGTGAGATCTTCTACGGGAACATAAACGCAAAACGTGACCTCTCGGGGGACTTTGCGAGAACAGATATTGACGGCGAGAACTTCACCGTCGCGATGGGTTACCCCGTGATCCGCGATGTAGCCCGATATGGATATTTTCTGCTGGATTATCGCCTTTCAAAAGCGGACTCAGTCAGTGGCGGCGTTCCATTGTCCAGTGACGCGAGCGTTGTTGGTCTTACGTATCTTTACGGGCAAAACTATCCAAAAGGGCAAGCTCTGGAAGCGGGGCTAACCTTATCTTTTGGTGACAATGACAATGACACGACAGACGCAAATTTTGACGACGGAGACTCTTCGTTCTGGCATCTGCGGGGTGGCATCGGATACGAAAGCCCACTAACGGCTTTGGCACCCAACACAGCTTGGCGCACCGAGATCTGGGGCCAGTTCACAACCGACCGGCTGCCCTCGGTCGAGGAGTACTTCCTTGGTGATCGTTATGCTTTGCGCGGATATCGTTTCGACGAAGTAGACGGTGATTCCGGGATTTCCGCGATTTTCGAAGTGTCGCACTCCTACTTTCCAAGTTCCCAAAGCATTCATCGCTTAACGCCTTTTGTCTTTTTCGACGTGGGTTACATCTCGAACAATGACCCAGCGAGTTTTGAAGTTGATAATGCTACACTGGCTTCGACAGGTCTGGGTTTGGACATCGAGTTTAAGCAAAACCTTTTCCTGTCCGGATATGTCGGTGTCCCTTTGAGAGATGGCCCTTTGACCGACTCAGGCGATCCTGGCGCGTATCTTGCTCTGACAACAAGTTGGTGAGGATGTTATGAAACGGAACTGCATTGTTTTACTTACCGCAGCTTGTTTGGTCGCAGAGCTGGCCGCTACACAGGTCGTCGCGCAGGGAAATCATTTTGGGTGGTGCCGTGGCGTAGGGAATCCGCACCAGTCTAGCCAAGGATGTGGGCAGGCCGGTGGGCAAGGGGCAGGCAATCAAATTACCGGCCCAACGCAGCCGGTGGCAAATCAGTTGCCGCCTAAAGGAACACAGCAAACGCCCACATCAGTTACTGTTCCAGTCCTTGCGCCGGGCGCGGTCCCGAACGCAATTCCCGGTCAGGTTCCTATTGCGACACCAATAGCGGTTCCAGGTCAGGTTCCCACGCCGGTCCTAGCGCCGACCCTAGTTCCGCCTTTGACACCAAACGCGACACCAAACCGGGTTCCGACAGCTGTTCCAAATCAGGTTCCCTCATTGGCTACCGGTCCTACCGCGGTGCCGCCGCAAGTTCCGACTGCAACTCCCAATCAAGTTCCGATAGCTATCCCTGGCCAGGTTCCGCCTCAAGTTACTGGCCCGACGGCTGTCCCGCCCCTTGTGCCAACAGCAATACCCAACCAAATACCAGTCGCAGTGCCTGGTCGTGTTCCGCAACCCAGCGGCACTACAGCGACGCCACCGCTTGTCCCAACCGCAACCCCCAATGAGGTTCCCACCGCGGTTCCTGGCCAGGTTCCACAGTTGACACCAAAACCTACGGCAACTCACGTGGCCGTCCCAGGACATCCGAAGCCACAAGGCGTCGTGACAATCATGCGCCCAAAGCCGAGGCCGACAACCGGTACTGTTCAGCAACCTGGCACAACACAAGTGACCCACCATTTAACCCACCAAAGTAATTCAAAGAAACACGATCACGTCGCAGCAACACCTGGACGGCATGACCCGCACGACCTGCCGAGGTTCCGCAGCGCGGCGGCCAAGGAAAACTGGGAATGCGTTGCCAGCGGATTTGGACAGCGCCGGTATGACGCTGGGCGGGGCGTGTTACTGAACAACGGAGCATTGCGGCACCTCGGGAACGTGGACGCAATGGCTCGTGATGTACCAGCACGGCACCCGAAGCATTCCGGATGCATTATCTCGGTCAAACGAAAGCAGCGCTGAAGCTCGCTGGGTAGGTTTTGCTCGGGTAATGAGATTAATCGACCAATAGTTCGTCAATTGTCATCTGGATAATTGGATTTCGTATTGCCTTTAATCCCTGGCGCTTACGTTGGCTGATGTAGCCCAACAATGCTCCGTACCCAAATTTACTTCAAATAGGCCAACAATCTAAAGTGCCGCACTTCCACGAAAAGCCTCCGACCATCTGGGCCGGTCAAATTAGGCAAGCGAAACTTTGAACGGTAACTTTGCAAAGTCAGCTTTCTGCGTAAAGCCGCCGTTAGCAACGACAGTTGCTGCAATCGCGGCGAATGTCGACTCAGTGGCCACCTGCTCAATGCCCGCTTCGGTTTGCATGAAGATCGCGGCTGGGAATATTTCTACAAATAGCCGCGTCGCGCCATGCTGTGGGCTCAGAAGTCACTTTGATTTTTTCCGGGAAATCGTGCCAAATTGTCCGAAAGCCGCCGCGCTGCTAAATCAGTTCTTTGTATTCGTACTTTTCACCAAGCGGTTGTCTCGGCACACAGCTTCGGGCAATGCAAAACACACTGATGGATGCAATGGTAGATACACAAAGCAGATATCAGATCAAAGCCTTGATATTGAATAATTTATCTTAGCTAAATGGTGCCCGAGGGCGGAATCGATTTCTTTTCCGCACCCCCTTTAACACATTGTTATTGTGTGGTTTATGAAATCTCGATACGGGCAATTGTGTAGCAAAATGCGTAGCAAATTGAGGAGCGAACCAGTTGGGAAACGAAGGCAAGAAAAACCCACCCGGCATGTATCCGAGAAACGGAATCTGGCACCTTCGAATGAGGGTCCCTGCGCGCTACGCGTTGGTGGAAACGAAATCTGAAATTCACCGCACCCTGGGAACCGGCGACCGGGAAGATGCCACTACTCGCAAAGGGATCGTCAAGAAGCAAATCCTGGCAGAGCTCGACGCTAAACTCGCAGGTAGAAACCCATCATCTGCAAGTCACTACGAGGCCATCGCGGAACTGGCCACCTCCAGAAACTTCTCCTACCAGACAGCCGGAGAATTGGAAGCAGCAGGTGCAGCTTCGATCATGGATCGAGTTTTGCATCTGATGGAAAACAGGGACCCACCACAATCTTCTGCAGCGACTGCACTTTTGGGAGGAGTCGAGAGACCGAACCTGACTATCACGGAAGTCGCGGAAAAAATGCCAGAATGGTATCCCGAAAACGTAAAGGGCAAAGCAGCAACGGCAAAGAGGCACTGGAAGGCAATGTGGACGCGTCCTGCCTCCAAAGTCGTCAATCACTTAGGATACGATCCAGTTTTCCACGAGATTTCACGTTCCGAAGCCGTTGCCCTCCGGGACGCGCTGAAAGACAGAGTCCTCGAAGAAGATATGTTGGGGAAATCTGCCCAGAAAGAACTACGCCTGCTGAACACCTTGTGGGAAAAATTCCATGATCATCTTGGGGTAGATGAGCGAGTAATGCCACCATCACCCTTCTACAATCTTGGAAAAGGCTTTTCTGCTCTTGATGACGAAGATGGCAGGAAACTCGAAGTGCCCGTCGAAATCATCCGCGACAAAATCGTCGCTCCCGGTGCGCTTGATTTCATGAATGACGAATTACGAGACATTACTCTTGTTCTGGCTGAAACTGGAGCACGTCAATCCGAAATCACCGACCTGCCACCCCATTCTATCGTGTTGAACGAGCCAATCCCACATATCTTCATCCGGAAAGAAAAGGGGGAATGGGCGCGGGAGATCAAGAACAAGCCAAGTAAACGGAGAATTCCTCTTGTCGGCGTTGCGCTGGAAGCCTTCCGGCGGAATCCGGAAGGGTTTCCAAGATATCGTTACAGAGGCACCTATTCAGCCGCTGCAAATAAGGTGCTTCGTGAGCACAATATTCTGCCCGAAGAGATCACGATCGGAGGTCTGCGTCACACATTTGAAACCCGCATGAAAGACGCTGGCTATGAGAACGATACGCGCGCCGGAATGATGGGGCATTCCGTTAAAAAGGCACGCGGGCGCGAAGAATATGGCAACGAAATGCCGCTCGAAAAGAAACTTGCGATCCATCACGCGATCATGCTCACATCCCAAGCCGAACAAACATAACAGGGGGCGTGATTTGGCCTAATTAGGGTCTTCCGAGGCGAGAGCTACAATCTATACGCCGTGCGCCAAGACTCGATCACCGAGACCTCCCCTGTATTCTCGAATTTGATCTCCGACCAGTTTGATGCGGGCTGCCCTGAAGGCCATTCTACTAAGATGACCCCTGGGTGGAAGGTTTTAGGAAGAGACTTACAGAACTTGATCACTCTGCAAGCTTCAAAGATCTGCCCCCAAGTCGTTGAAGAATTCGCGCCTTTGTATCATCGCGCGCTTTAAGGCTCAAAAGCTCACTCTCAAGCGCTTCATAGGCACCAATATAGGTGTCGCCATCTTCCCGATCAGTGACCATTTCACCAACGTAAATCAACGCCTCCTCAATAGCTTTGACCTTTTGGTTCCTTTCGAGAGATGTGTAATTCTTCGACATTTTTTTGACCTCTTGGTTAGGGAGATCGGGAAATTGGTCTCTTCAAAAAAAACGGAAAAAATGATTTTCCACGGGTCCGTGGAGAAGCTTTAGGGGACAGAATTGATAGGTTCTAAGCAGTCAAAACTGGACCTCGGGTTTGAAATCACGGTCTTTCTTTGCGGTTAGGGTGCGTCACAGCGTCCAAGCGCTGGCTGAGCAAGCCGGAGAGCAATGGAACATCGCTGCCAGCGACGATAGGCTTCTAATTCGGGCGGAGGCAGCGGAACGGCGAGCCGAAGCAGCTGAGGCTGAGGTTCGGCGGCTCAAAGCGCGGCGTTGTTGGAGTTTTTCGCAAGGAGCAAGCGACGCCTTGGGCTAACGACTGCAATTCCCCTTCTGACGTTGAGGGGGAAACCCAACATTTCCTTCTTCATCAACCTTGCCCCGCTTACGCAGGGAGATACCGCGCCGTCCAGCAGCTTCTATCAAAGCGAACTCAATATCAGTTAGAAGATCATAGAACTCCACTGAGGACATGTGCCAGCTCTGCAAAGTCTGGAGATCAGCCGGAGTATACCTGCGCCCATCAACCACAACCGGAAGATCCCAAGGTTCTTGATTGAAAAAAGGCTTAAGCTGTAGGGAATAATAGGCCAACCGATCCCGCATCTTGACGAAGTGCAGAAGATGTTCAGGCACCTTCAGCTTAATATAATCTCGATCTTCCAGTTTCTTCATCATCGCTTGTGCTGGTGTCATCTTACATCCTGACTTTCAAATCCTTGATCCAAAATACGGCTCAACGAGCGCGATACCCCTTGTCCGCTTGCAATCCGCACGTTGCGAACGGTCTTTGCGTCTCGTCTGACGATAGCTTCTTTTTTGTCCAGTGCCGCCGTTCGGGTTGTTGAGTGTTTCTCGAAGGCTAACTGATCCGCCGCCAGTTCCTTTTGCGCAGCGGTAAGCGCTGCTTTTGTTTTCGCCAGTCGCTCCGTCTCAGCCCCATTCAGTGCCAACTGTTCCTTGTTACGCTTTCGCGCCACCCGATCCGCCTGAGAGAGCGTCCGAGCGTTCTCTTGTAGCCTCTGTCGGTCTTTGCGAAGGCCATACACTTCTGGCTCTACACGATCTTTCGCGGTGGTCTTCTTTCGCTCTGGCGGCAGCACACCATCAAGCTGCATTTCGTCTCTCAGATGCTCAAAGAACGCGTCTTGTAATGCTGAGCCTTGCGAACGTCGATCATCTCGCCCGAACCGCCGTTTGGCCTCTGCTTTGGAAAACTTGCTGACGCTGGCTTTCTTTACCGTCCGCCCGTCTTTGTAGTGGAAATCATACCGTGGCAGCAAAAACGCATCGACCGTGTGTCGGCCTTTCTCGTCTCGGTCGAGGCGAGCAGCAAAGACCGCGTCGCCGCCGTGATAGCGATTTAAGAATTCGACAGCATGGCCAAGCATAGCCTTCTGGTGGTCTTCATTTGCGCCGTCGAGAAGCCCTGTAGGGAACTGCACCAGCGCATGGACGCAGGCAGAGCGACCAGATTGCTTGACGCCCTCGATATGGGCTCTCCGCGCCTCTGTGAGGTCGAGGGAACCATAGACGAGCGGCTCAGCATCTCGAACCCGCCGTTGTTGCCCGCTGACATCCTCTCGCTTCCCGTGCCGCTCCATATTAGCGAGATCTGGGAAGCCGATTGCCTTCTGCCTAACGGCCCCCACAAATCCCACTCTATTATCTTGTTTTTTCATATCTCGGAGGTAGGAACAGATTACCCCTTTCCCAAAAGGGTTAACCCGCTAACCCTTTTTTGCAGGCAAAAAAGGCGGGCCCTCTGGGGGAGAACTTGCACAGTCGTCGGAGTAAGCTTTGATTTCAGGGCTGACTGTCCAAATCAAGGCGGACGCAGGACGTTTGGTGAAACAATCCTTCGGCCATTGCGTGGCCTTGTGGCGCATCCTGATCACGACATCCGTATAACCCGGGCGTGATCCCTCTTGAACCAACAGCACAGCGAACGTGATACCTGTTTCGTTAGCCCAGTTTTGTAGTGACGGACGCAACTGCCGCTTGACTTGGCTTGGGGTCAAAGATGGAAGCACATAATCAGCTCTCCATTCGTTGTCTTTGCTTGGTCCGATCAATTTGAACTCTGGAAGGCGTTTTTTGCGATGTAGCGGGATCTGCGCGAGCAGTGCCCCGTCATACTTGCGCTGGCACATGGCGATTTCACTGGCGTCGATCAGCCCGTAGATCTCCATTTCCGCCATGGCGTCGAAGAAGCTCTCTGAAAAGCGCCATGACAAAAAGCGGCCGTTTTCAGAGATTTGAAGATGTTCAAACACCGCGGAAATACTTGCCAGTTCCAAAACGGGCTTGCGTAGAAAGCGACTTGACCCCGTCTTGGTTGGAAAGCCGAGTTCCCTTAGTTCTGCAACGAAAACGAAGTGATCCTGTGGTTTATCGTCTTTATACAGAATAGTCGGCCAAGACTCGTCTGTTTGGTCTTGAAGGAAAATGAGAGCAAACAGAAGTTTGGCTGTTTGCGCAGAGAAATTAGATAATTTGATGAACTCAGCGACATGGGCTGAGATGCGAAATTTCGTATGAGTATAGTGCAATTTTTGCTCCTTTTGTGATGAAAAGGAACTGGTAGCGTCTTTGTTCAGGTAAAAAGGATTGGCAAAAGATTCTCTGCGTAGTTGCAGGGTATTCTGCGTTTTCTCCCAAAAAACCTGCAAAGGTGATTTTGCAACTGCAAGATCGGTTTCCCAACTGCATATGGAGCAATGGTTCGCCATAAGTCTCTGATAAAAAACAGGGGTAACCCGTGGAAATCTTGAAATTTAGAAATCCAGAAATTAGGAAATGACAGCTTGTGATACATTTTTTGCAAGTGATGCACTCACCTGCGGTCGTTACCGTTCATCTCTCAAGAAATTTTTCCACAAAGCTTGAATCCTCATCTGTGAGGGTGATGCCGTTTTCCCTAACAAAATAGGTTTCATATCTTGCGACCGGGTAGATGCCAACGGACAAAAGCAAATGATAAACGATGAAATCTAAAGGAAAACCATCTAAGGAGCCCTTCCTACGGCGTAGCTTGAGAAACGTGGGAAGCCGTTTTACATCCAGAAACTGCGTCCCGCAGTATCTCTTTTCCCCGCGAAAAATCCGGCACGAGTTGAGTCGCTGTCAGACTTGCTCCACCGACGAAAAATGCGGGAGGTAACGATAGATGTTTTCGAATTCGGTTCTTTCGCTTTCCGGTATCCATGCAATATCAGCTTTTGCTTCGAGCCCAGGAACTCGTCGCTCCATCTCTTGAATTTCAAGGGGAGTCACCAGAGGCACTTTGATGCGAAACGGTTGATTTCCAGTCCTCACAAATGGCAGGCCTTCAAAGTCACAAAGACTAAATTTTTCCAGATCGCTCTCGCATACAATGATCCAAGCGTAGGTCACCATCGGCGATCCATCTTTATATCGAAAGAAACAAATTTGCTTGAGCACTCGCTTTTGTTCTGCTTCGGCGACGCCTGCATCAGCATCGGATATGGCCTTTTCGATGATTGCATTAAGAGTGGAGCGGCAGAATTCTGCGTATAGATGACCTTGGAATTTCCCAAGCTTCACGTCCTCCTCGAGGAAGTCAGGAAAATCCCCTTGCAGACGATCAGCTTCTTTTCTTCCTTCTTTAGCATCTGTTGGAAAATGTGTCGTAAATGTCGTGGCAAGCAAGGAACCACTCGATGCCTTTCCGGCAATCAACGCCAGATCGTTTGCGATGTCTCTGCTAAAGGCACCATCGTAGTCCATCCACACGATAGACTTCTGGGAAAAATCCAGACCCGGCAACACCGTCTTTGAATTCCCGAATTTGAGGTCTACACACTCGAACGGCTTGTTTCGCTCAAATCGTTCGCGCTCGCTATCTTCATCTACATCTTCAATGCTTGTTAAGTTTGAAATGCCCAGCGCTTTATGAACCATTTTGAAATCAATAAAGGCAACCGAACCTAATCCAACGTATTGATAGTCCTGAATGGGCGAAAACTGCATTCGCTTAAATAAATCGATCAGCATACTGCGCTCGCAATGCTTAGCAGGTCTTAGTCGATAGTCGATTTTGTTGAAGGTGCCGGTCAATTCAGTCGTCCTCAACGAGAAGGCTATTTGCGTAATCAAATGTCTTTTCACCAAGCTCTTTATAGCTGCCAGCTGACATTTCTTTCTTGAGTGTGTCCGCAACGCTGCGAGGTTTCCGGTATGAAATTGTTGCCATTCGCGGCCCCCTCGCAACGGCTGCTGTATAAGTGAAAGCTGGCTTCTCTTGCATCCGTTCGAGAGGGACCTTCGGGGCTGCGTTCACTGCGTGGGTCAGAATCTTATCGTTTTCTTCAAGGTCGTTTTCGCTATCGAGCTCATTTAGAAAATCGATGACTGGACGCGTGATTTCGATCAGCCGCGCAATAAGTAAGCGATAGGCTACGCTCTCCAGATCTAAGTCGGTCTTAGTCGTGTTCCAGGGCAACAAGCTGGCATCGTCCGAATCTAAAAATGCATACCCTCTAAAACGCGCAAATTGACCGTGGTATTTTGGGATTTTCGTCCCACCACTCGATATGTCATCCCAGCCAGTTGTCTTGCCCTGATCCGCGCTGAGAATGCAGCGCCCGTTGCAGAACACATACCAACCGGCACTTGCTTTACTTGACGAACCAATACCTGCGTAGAGTCTGGTGGTTAGTGGTGCGGTTCCTCCAATATCATCCTCAAATTTAACAAACGCGGGTGTCATCGTCGCGTCTGTTGTCAGCTGCCACTCTGAAGAGATGATGGACTCACCATTTACTGAGATCTGCAACCCCTGCCGCATAGGGTATTGATGCTTCACTCGGATTTCCTGCCGGACCTTTTTTTCAAAATATTCTTGCTCGAAGGTCGAGCTTACTACTGGGTCAAGTTCTGTCACAGTTATGTCGGTGCCCGTGTCACCCTCTGGAAAATCCTTTTCCTCAAGGTCTTTCAAATCAAAGTCCCAGTTAATGTTGTCAGCAACCCAGCTTTTGACATCCACTGCGATTTTGAAAGTCGATTTAGGTTCTACTGAGCTAACAGAGAATTTATTTCCAAATTTGAACAGCGCCCTCTTCATTCCAATTCCAAATTGACCCACAGAATGGGAAGTGCTTTCAAACCCCTCCGCTCGGCCGAATTTGAACGCGTATTTTTTGGCTATTTCTAATGGAATCCCACCACAATTGTCTTTCACTTCGAAGCGGTCTCGGTCGAAAGTGATGGATACGCTAAGGCCGGTATAGTCTGCGCGGCCCCCTGGGCGAAGGCGTTTTGCACCATCAATGCAATTGTCTACCAAATCATGAATGGCTTCATTTAACAAAATGTCCTTGGTGATAATACTCACGAAGAAGCTCTTGGTCGGTGACGCGTCAACTTTGTTGCTTTCGTCTACAGACGGGACAAATCTGGCCATTGGATATCTCTATAAGTGAATCAATACTTCGCGCATTGATTGTGACCTCAAACGATCAAGGTTGGCAACCAGCAGTTCTCACAAGCAACCGAACTTACATATTTTCTTCTTCAAACAGCGTGTTGATTGACGGGATTTGGACGCATCCTGAAATCTTGACTACCCACCAACCAAAATCCACGCCACCTTCGTTTCAACTATCTGGCGAGGTGGGTGTGTCGCATTACTTGCCTACTACCGGCGTCCCGCCATCCAGCAGCCGACTTTACTGGCTCAAATATTTGTTTGATTACGCCTGCCCACCAAGCCGTCAGCTCGACACGGACCGGTCGTTGTATTCAATGAGCTCAACCTCAGAAATTCCTTCGGCGGGCACAAGATCATAGTGTTTCTCTTGCACAATCCGAACGGAGTCTCCAGAAATAGTCAATTCGAACAAAGCAATAGTGCCCTCATTCATGAACTTGGCGGCCAGTGCTCTGCAGACCAGATTAGGATATTTCTCAGCGCAGTAAGCCAAGTCTTGATAGAGTTGCGCATAGCCGATTTTGTCATTCCCGACTTTGGCTTGCGCAGGAATTATGTAGTGCCTGCCGTTTCGATCCACACCCACATAGATCTCATCAATTTCGATTTGGCCGATTTCCTCAACCGTAGTCCTCAAGTGATTTTGAAGGCTGTAAGTTGTAATTCCAAAAAACGTATCGACCATTCTATTGTATCGGATGCGGGCCAAAAGAGCTTGTTCGTCCGTAAAAGCATAGCGCTTAATTATTTCCGGTGTGGCCTCAGGTAACTTGACTGCCAGAAGGTTCGGATTGGGCAGTATGTTACTTGCTGAGACGAGGCGAAACTCATACTGGGCAATCCCCCTTCCCAGAATCACCCACTCCATTCCTTCCGGTTGAGTGGAGAGAATGGCTTCTGGGAACTTGGTTCTATAACGGTAGGAGTATACAGCGCCATCTCCCATATTTTTTAGGGGTTCGATTTTGTGCGTTTCGCAAGCTTCGAACAAGTCTTCTCTTGAGAATTTGATCGACGAGGTTCCCGGTTTATACCGGTCGAAAAAGACCGCCTGTATGATTTGGCTTTGTCGGCTTGGAGACTTACCCATGATCAGCTTTCTCAGCGGAGAGTTCTCTTTCGATCTCTTCCTGCTTGCGTTTTTTTGCACCACTTTTACGATCACGCCTGTTAGGCGGGCGCGCAATACCAAATCGCTCAGACGCCCGTGAAAGATCAAGCTTCAAAAGTTCTGGATCACCGAGACCGAGTGAGTTGCTCGGTTTCGTAGGCTCAACACCGAGGGCTTCTATTACCTTGCCAGCGATAGCACGAGCCAATGGGGGTGGCACGGCATTCCCAATCTGCCGAGCTCCGTGCCATTTTGTCACGTGGAACCTGAACCAGTCAGGAAACCCGTGCAAACGAGCCATTTCGCGCACTGTAATGCACCGAGGACTGTGAAAATGAATGGGACGGGGGCTTGTGAACGCCCCTCTTGAGCCATCTGTCCCAGCCCGAAGCGTGTTTGAAACGCCACTTCGCGGTAACTTGAAGAAGCGGCTGATCGGTTCAACTGATCCTTCCTCTGTCTGACTGAAACGCCGCCGAGAGATGTCTGTATGTGCAGTTCGAGCGCTTGAGGTCAGAAGGGTGGAATCCCAATCGCGTATATAGCCAAAATGCCACGCGTCGTTTGTAAGAGCTCGTAGTTCAGCGGCATACGAGGAAGGACTGCCGAGGCGAGAGGTTTTAACTTCATCGCTCTTATTGAGCGTCGCAAAAGAGTCGGCGTCGGGCAAGTCGTCGATAGCTTCGGCGCATGATGGTCCAAATGGGAGGTCTGGGAATTGCACCGTTCGACCAGAAATATTTGTCGTTGGGTTAGGATATTCTGGAAGATTACCACCTTTCTTCACCCCCATTAGGATAAATCGTTCTCGTGATTGTGGTGTCCCATAATGGGCAGCGTTTAGCACTTTCCAAGGTAGGCGACAGTCATAGCCCGCTTGATCGAATGCACTAACCAGTTCCTTGAGAAACGCTTGGTGCTTGCCTACTGTGAGCCCCTTTACATTTTCGAAAACGAAACTTGCGGCATCAAGCTCGGTTACAAGGCGAACAAAGTCGAGAACAAGTTTGTTTCGGGGGTCATCGAGTATCCGATGGCCAATCAATGAAAATCCTTGGCAAGGCGCGCCTCCAAAGACGCAGCCCACAGGAAGCCCTTCAATGCCAGCGCGTCGGCGTATTTCTGAACCCGTCATGTCTGTGACTGATGCTGGGACCACAATTGTGTCGGGGAAGTTGAACTCATGAACCGCACAATGAATGGGGTCGATCTCGACCGCGGCGCGGATGTCGAAGCCCGCCTGTTCGAAGCCCAGGCTGAGCCCTCCGGCACCGGAAAAAAGATCTATCCCGATTGGTCGCATTTCTCACCTCACCAGATTTCGATTCCTTGTTTTATCAGGGTGAACAGCAAATGTCGATCGGCTAATCACCTATCCGGGAATTTTTCACTACCCATCTCGACATCACGCTTGTCATAACTTCTCGCACCCAAGCTGTTTCCCGTGCTTGACGTCGTAGACCGTTTGGGAACTGGCGGCATCGTAACTTGTATTGGTATCCGGTTGGGCGGGGCGTTTGGTGCGCACACAGGGGCGTTATCCGCCTTCAATAAGCTTCAGCTATGCCTTGGTGTATCTATTGCTTGGGTAGTAAAATGTGTAGCGAATTGTGTAGCAAAACGCCCACCATTCGAGCGCCACCAGAGGGGATGCGGTGAAATATTACTTAAAATCAGTAACATAGGCTTCTCTATGTTACTGAAAAATGGTGCCCGGGGGCGGAATCGAACCACCGACACGAGGATTTTCAATCCACTGCTCTACCCCTGAGCTACCCGGGCACGGATACGGCTTTTGCCGTTGGGTGGAGGCGTTCTATGACTTGCTACTGGCAGTGTCCAGAGGCTTTTTTACATTTTTTCAATGTGGGCGCGGCATCTCAGTTTCAGTTGAAGAAACATCCTGTTCAACGTCTTCTTCACGCTGCGAAGGAACCGCGTAAGACCCGTTCAGCCACTTGGCCAAATCAATGTCTGCACAGCGTTTCGAACAAAAAGGACGGAATTGAGACACCGTTGGTTCGTGACAGATCGGACAGCTCATTTCAGCACCTCCGCAAGGGAAATCCGGCCGCGTTTGCGTTGCAACTCATAGTGACCCAACGGGGTCCATCCTGCCAGAATCGTCTCGATCGGATCAGACTTGAATGCAGATCGCAAAGCGGCTTCGAAACCGCGCCGGTCTTTCTTGGGCATTGGAGCGAGGTCGAGCGTGATCTGCCCCCCCAACCCACGGATACGCAATGCACGTGGCAGTGCTTTTGCGCAGGCGAAATTGGCCTTGGTTCCGGCGGCCATCGAGGTGTCTGAACCCGTGTTTACATCTACGGCCACCAGGGCGCGGGTGGGCTGGATATAGATGTGTCCGCCCCCGGCCAATGGTTCTGATATTCCGCCCGCCTGATCCAATGCATCCAAGACACCATGCGCCTCAAAGGCGCCGGGTTCGGTGACGACCTCGGCCGGGTCGGTCCAGTCGCGCCAGGCCAAAACATGCGGCCCATCACCTGCGAGCAGAACCTCAGGCTCGGTACCAGGATCGTTCATCACAGCATCGGCATGAGCCAGCATGACGCCGATATCTTCAGCAATCTCTTCGGCGTTCTCGCCCTGACAGCAGGACCGCAGGATCAACCCGTGTTCGCTGCCCGCCATCGCCTCATGTGCAATTTCCAGCAAGCGGTCGCGTTCATCCTCATCCCGGATACTGCGCGAGATATTCAGGCCAGGCGCATCCGGTGTGACAATCGCAAAGCGGCTTTTAAACAGCACGCGATCCGTCACCGGCAGCGCCTTTCCGGGTTCGACAAAACCGGTCACCTGGACCAGCTTGAGCTCTCCGGGGGCCAATCCTTTGACCTGTCGCAAAAAGGCCTGGCCGTCCGGCGTGGCCAGAAACATCCCACCCTGCCCCTTGACCGGGCGATCCGCCCGCGCCCGGTAGATAGTACCGGGTGCCGGGGCTTCGGAAGCAATCAGGAAATCGTCAAGCTTTCCGTCCACCATCAACGCCGCTGCCTCGCGGTTGTTGATGTGGTCTAAAACGATGGTACGCCCCTTCATAGTGCCTCGCGATACAAAGGATAGCCGATGCCCTGCAGCAAAGCGGCAGTCTCGGATAATGGTAGTCCCACGATGCCGGTAAATGAGCCGGAAATCCATGGGATGAACGCCCCTGCAGGCCCCTGGATTGCATATGCACCGGCTTTGCCTTGCCAGTCACCGGTTGCCAGATAGGCATTGATCTCAACATCCGACAGGCGCTTGACCTTGACCTGAGACACCACATCGCGTTGCGATATGCGGTCGCCGCGCCGAACCGCAACCGAGGTAATCACCCGGTGCCGCCGTCCAGACAGAGCGTGCAGAAACTCGGCCGCCTGACCTGCATCTTCAGGCTTTCCCAAGATGCGCCGACCCAGCGCGACCGTGGTGTCCGCACAAAGTGTGACATCATCGCTTTCGGCGGGAACAGCTTGCACCTTGGCGCGTGTGATCCGGTGGCAGTAGGGCACCGGCAGCTCACCTTTCAAAGGCGTTTCGTCAATGTCCGGGGCGCGGATGGCGTCGGGCTGCACACCAAGCTGCGCCAGCAGGTCCAGCCGCCTTGGACTGCCCGATCCGAGAATAAACGCCATGTGTCGGGCGTTACTTAAAGCGATAGTTGATCCGACCTTTGGTCAGATCGTAGGGGGTCATCTCGACTTGAACTTTGTCGCCAGCCAGAACACGGATGCGGTTTTTGCGCATCTTGCCTGCCGTATGTGCGATGATCTCATGGCCGTTTTCCAGCTCGACCCGAAACGTCGCATTAGGCAGGAGTTCCTTCACGACACCGGGAAATTCGAGCGTATCTTCCTTGGCCATGTTGTCTCCATAATTACGTTGCACCCGCAGAATCTACGGGGATGTGCGCCTAAATGAGCCTATTTGGGGCTTATTTCAAGGGCGTATTCACCTAAAGAGAGGATATTGTGACTGTTTCGACTCGACCGCACTGCTCGTCCCAATGGGCGCGGTTCAACACATGGCCATCCCGGCGCACATTGGCGATCGTTGTCAGGTCGACGTCGGCATAGGTCCAGCCAGGTTGGTTCAGCGCACCCTCTGCTAACACTCCGGTCGCGGGAAAACCCTTGTCAGGTGGACCAAAAATACCACCCGTTCCTGTATTCATATCTACCGCATCGGACCATTCGTTTTTGCCCACCAGAGACGCCATGACCGTAACACATTGGTTTTCCAGCGCACGCGACATAGCCCCGATGCGGACACGCCAGTACCCTGCCAACGCCTCGGTGCATGAGGGAACCAGGATTATATCCGCCTCACTTAGGGCTCTGCCCAGCAAGGGGAATTCACTGTCATAGCAGATCAGGATTCCGATTTTTCCAAGTGGGGTATCAAACAATTTCAGTGGTCCGCCCGGCGCGATATCCCAGTCTTCGCGTTCAAAGCGGGTCATGATCTGTTTGTCCTGATGGTCAAACGTCCCGTTCGGAGCGTAGAGCACAGCCCGGTTTACCGGACGGCCTGACCCGTCAATCACCGGAGCGGATGCGCCCAGGATGTAGGTCTCATGCTCTTGAGCCAGACGCGAATGCAGGTCCTGCACGTCCCCCATCCGATCTGAAACAGCACGGATCGAGCGTTCCAGATCACCCGCTACTTCGGCCCCGTCCAAAGTCGACAATTCCATCGCGCCATACTCGGGGAAAACGAGAAGATCTGCCCCCTGCCCTGCGGCATCCGAGACCCAGCGGGCCAGCTTATCTTCATACTGCGCCCAGTTTTCGAGCCAGTCGAGGTTATAGGCGGCGGTGGCAAGTCTCATGGGGCATTCCTTGCAGTCTTAACTCGGCTGAAATCTAAGTGTGCGTTCGTGGACTGTATAGCCCAACCGTGACACATTGAATTTAGGACAGCTAGTTCATTTGTAAGCCCATGGCATACGAACTTCAGCACTGGTAAATGAGAGCAAGAAAATTGAGGATTTTCCAGTGATGAATTTTAGAATCCTTTGCTTGGTTTTAGGAACAACGTGCTTATCTGTGCCCGCGCTTGCGGACTGTTTTGATACGCCAACATGGCACGACGAACCGCTTACTCAGTTGTTTTTGGATGGTTTGGGTGATGGCAAAGAGCAAGACGTTAGCCGAGCCAGTTTGACCATGTTGCTTATGTCCAAAGAACCCGCCCGCGAACAGCGGGATGAGTTAAAGTTCTATTTGATGCGGACGGCATTAATGCAATTCGATGGCGACAAAGGGGCGCTCAGGAAGAAACTGCAAGATGGTTCGCTTTATGATGTCATTCAACTGACTGACTTCTCCCGTTCGAACCCGAGGGATCAAAGCAGGATCATCTCCGCTTACTGGTTAAACGGGTGCGTTGAGGAAGCGCTTGAATTACTTGCCTCGACGAACAACTCGCTGACAAGCCAATACTATATGCCAATAGCCACCGGAGATGCTGAGTTACTTCGCAGCCTAGCGCAACGCCTGGAGCCGGGCGGATACCATCAAAAAAGACTAATTACTTTTGCAAAGCTGCTTGAGAGCCCGGACACCAAAGAAGAAACTCTTCAAGAGTTTTTGGATTATCTGGAGTCGGAAAGAACAGGTGCCGAGTCAGAGGATTGGATTGACAGCACTGGAGTAAAGGTTGCTCTGAACGTAATCCGAGGCAAGCAACTGGACCTGGAGCTGTTACCGACTGAACCTGTCTATGACCCGGTCGAACTAGAGCTCAGCGGTATGCGATTCTCAGCCTATGTCGCATGGATGGGCGCCGCTGGATTTTGCGAAGCGACTTGGAAAACATCTTTTGTCCTTCTAGGCACGCCAGCCGAAATTATGCCCTTCAATCGCGAGCTTCTTGAAGCGTCTGTGATCAGGTGCGTAGAAAATCATGATGGATGAGGGCCGGTAGACGTTGATTTCGGCTTTCTCTGCATAGTGGCCAAATCCATCTACAAATCCCTGATCCAGAACAGCAGCGGCTTCAGCGTCTCGCCTTCTTCCCCGATATCCCTCCACGAGAACTGCGCGACGACGCCGGGCAGTGGCTCATACCCTCTCGCCCGCCAGAAAGTGTCCAGCTGGCGGTAGGTATCAGGCCGCATCGGGTGATCGGTCGTGCGTTGCACACCGCAAAAGGCGCATTTGGTGAAGCCAAAGTTGCGCGCATGGGCTTCGCGCAGGTCAAAAAACCTATGCCCCACGCCCTGCCCGCGATAGTTGGGCAGCAAGACGGATTCGGCGCAGTAGAAGATCTGGGACAAGTCCAGCCCAGAGCCATCGAAGGCCGCCGCGAAATCGGCGGCATGGTCGACTAGCGGGGCGCCGGTCGATGCGCCGATCAGACGATCCCCGTCAAAGGCACCAACAACGATGGATCTGTCGCTGTCACGGTAGGATTGCAGGTATTTCCGCTCGTATTCCAGATCGCCGTCATAAAGATACGGCCATGCCCGAAACACCTCGATCCGCAAGCGAGCGACGTCATCCAGAGCCGCCTCAAGCGCCGCCCCGGTCAAGGCGCGAACGCCTGTAACCTCAGCCATTCGAGACCTGCTTGGTCCAGTCGGCCAGGTTGTAAAAGGTGGTGACCCGCGTGATCTTGCCATCCTTCAGGTCAAAGAACGATCCGGCTGGTAGGCGGTAGGTCTGCCCGTGTGCTTTGGGCAGGCCTTCATCCGTCTCAAGATAGGTGCCGTTCACGATGAATTCAGCGGCGGCACGGGTACCGCCCTCGGCCGCGAACACAACGATATCGGTGAGGTTCTCGCGATAGCAGCGGTTCATGTGGTCACAAAAAGCTGCGAATTTCTCTTTGCCCACTCGTATCTGCCCTTCGTTCACATGATGGGCCACGTCGTCGGACAAACAGGCCAGCATGCCGGTTACGTCCCCGGCGTTGAAGGCTTCGAAATAGGTTTTGACGGTTTCGTTCATGGTCACTCCGTTGGTTCACCCCAGCGATCCTTCAGATGCTGAATGATCTGATCGCGGGTCTGTCGGTAGTGATGTAACTTTTCCTCGCGGCTTTCGCCCAGCCCGGTAGGGTCCATTATTGGCCAATAATCGACATCCAGATGAAAAACCCGCGTCAAATCCAGCGCACGGCGCTGGCTGGCCGGCGACAGCGCTACAATCAGATCGAACGAGCTGAGGTCGTCGCCCCATTCCTGCATTTCATCAAACGACCGGGACCGGTGACGTGAAAGCTCGACGTCGATTTCATGACAGACCGAAATGCAAAAGCCATCGATCTCAAGATCGTTGTGCACCCCGGCGGATTGCACATAGGTGCCGGTGCCATAAAACTTCTTCATGATGCCTTCGGCCATCGGAGATCGGACCGAATTGTGGTCGCAACAGAACAAGATGGACTGCGGCAGAGACGTCACCCGTCACCCCCCGAAATGCAATACGCAGATCAACGTAAACAGGCGACGGGCTGTGTCTGAATCAACTTCGGCCTTGCCTTCCAGCCGTTCCTGCAACACCCGACTGCCTTCGTTGTGGATACCGCGCCGGGCCATGTCGATGGTTTCGATCTGGCTGGGCGGCAAAGTCTTTACGGCGTCGAAATAGCTTTCACAGATCTGGAAGTAGTCCTTGACCACCTGCCTGAATGGTCCAAGGGACAGATGGAACTCGGCCGCTTTTTCTTCGGCTTCGGTGGCAATGTCGAAGACCAAACGCTTGTCACGGATCGAGAGTTGCACATGATACGGCCCTTCCGGAACCACACGATCATCGCGTTTGGGCAGCGCGAAAGCGTTATCCTCAAGCAGATCATAGATTGCCACTTTGCGCTCCTGCTCGATCTCGGGTGTCGGCGGGGGCAAGTTTCTATCATCCAGTTCGATGTGCGAAATTCGGGTCATGGTCGTTTGGTCCGTTCAGGTCGGGACAGACTTATCCCAATGGAAATAAATGGGCAACGCAGTGACGGGCCGTCCGACGAAAATCGTCAAAGCGGGTGTTCGGACGGATCTATTCCGTGTTTGCGCAACAGCGTATCGACCAGTGAACCAGAGTTGATTTGGCGGCCAAGAAAGATCTTTCGGAACCAGGATCCAAAAAAATGGACAGACATCTGTTGGTCCCACTTCAAAAAATCCAGTTTGGAAAGGTCGGGGTCATTCCAAAGGCCGCGATATCGCAATGGGATAGGATAGAGGACCGACCTGTGCACAGCCATCTCATGCTCTGGTGTGCCATAAAGAAAGTGAAACAGCATGGGCGGACCAAAGCTGAAAATTGGCAGGCTCCAATAGGTCGACCCGTTGAACATTTGGCTGTAGGTTTCCTTATGCTCTTGTGTCCACCATGGCGGCACCAGATCGCTGTCAAAAGCATATTTGCACATGGCTTGCAGCCCCGGACTGTCGCTGGGCAACGCAAGTACACCGTTCATGATCCGTTGTTTCTTGAGGTTCGCATTCGGAAAAAGATACCCGTTCTTTGTCTCGAATGGCCGGACCGCATAAGCATCCGCATCGGCCCAGATATAGTCGGTTTTTTGCATCAACTGCAGACGGAAAAGATCTGCATGAACGGCCACGGATCGGGTTATCGGATCGCGGTAGATCTCGGGAGTATCATAAATTTCGCGGGCATCGCGCGGCTCGATATAATCCGGAATGTCTTCAAGATCGCCATAGTGATAGACGATTGGCTTTTGGTCGACATCGGCGAAGGACTTCAGGCACAGATGTTCCAAAAAGCTAAAGCGCTTACCGATCCAGAGGGTCGCCACACGTTCCAAATCAACCTCCTTTAGATCCGGTCGCACATAAAGAGCGCCGCAATTTGCCCCTTGATTTCAAGCCCTATCGGGGAAAATCGGATGAGGTAGTTGCAGGTGTGACCCTCTGACCATAGGTGATCAACCGTTCAATCGCTTCAACCGTGCGGTCACGGACAGCCCGTGCGCCTCGAGGCTTTCCGACTGCGCAAGTTGCTCTGCCGCTGGCCCGATTGCCCGCAGGGCTTCGGGTGTCATCTGGCTGAGAGTCGTGCGTTTAAGGAAATCCATCACACTCAGACCGGAAGAAAAACGCGCCGACCGGGCGGTGGGTAGGACGTGATTGGGCCCACCAACATAATCCCCGATTGCCTCGGGTGTGTATTGACCAAGAAAGATTGCACCGGCGTGAATTGTCTTTTCGCTCAGAGCGACGGGATCTGCGACGCATAGCTCAAGGTGTTCCGGGGCAATTCGGTTCGACAGAGAGGCTGCCTCATCCAGACTGCCCACAGTGATCACCGCACCAAAATCGCGCCAGCTGGCACCTGCAATCGCCCGGCGCTGCAGAGTTTCAAGACGTTTGTCTACGGCTTGCGCCACAGCCCGCCCAAATTCAGCACTATCCGTGATCAGGATCGACTGAGCACTTTCGTCATGTTCTGCCTGGCTGAGTAGATCCAGTGCAATCCAGTCGGGGTCGTTGTCTTTGTCAGCAATAACCAAAATCTCAGACGGTCCCGCAATCATGTCTATGCCGACCTTACCAAAGACACGGCGTTTGGCGGCAGCAACAAAAGCGTTCCCGGGGCCGGTGATCTTGTCCACCGCTGCGATGGTATCTGTTCCATAGGCCAGTGCCGCAATCGCCTGCGCCCCGCCAATGCGATAGACCGTAGTCACGCCTGACAGGCGCGCGGCCAAAAGGACCAGAGGGTTCGCCTGACCGTCTGGGGTGGGCACGGCGATGGCCAGGCGCTCGACCCCTGCGACATTGGCCGGGATCGCGTTCATCAGAACCGACGACGGATACGAGGCCAGCCCTCCCGGCACATACAGCCCCGCCGCAGACACTGCGGACCAGCGCCAGCCAAGGGTCGCCCCGGCCTCATCCGTCCATTGGTGATCGGCGGGCATCTGTTTCTCGTGATAGGCCCGGATGCGTTCGGCTGCCAGTTCGAGCGCCTGACGATCCGCGTCCGAGACCTGCGCAATGGCGGCGTCGATTTCCTCTGCCGAAAAGGCCAGCGTATCCGGTGTCAGCTCTAACCGGTCGAATTTGGCCGTCAGTTCGATTACCGCCTCATCCCCACGGACCCGCACATCGTCAATGATCTGCGCGACGATGGCATCCACATCCGGGCTGTCTTCGCGCTTGGCCGACAGCAGGGTCTGAAAAGCCGCGTCAAACTCGGGCGACGTGGTGTCTAGAAAAACGGGCATGATCTGGCACTCCGTGGCGTTTCACCGGGTCATATCGCCGGGATGGGCTGTCCTCAACCCTCAGTCCACCGGGTGCAGCGATTTGCGCATCTCAAAACAGGATATGCTTTTGCGCGCCGCGCAGCCGCCAGTCGGTTTCCAGCCATGCCGGATATAAAACGCCTGGGCCGTCCGTGTCCCCTCAAGCTGTGCCTCGGTGCAACCGGCAGCGGCCAGTTCCTGTTCCAGCCGGGCCAACAACGCGCTTCCCACCCCAAGACCGGTATGAGCCGGGTCGATATAGAGCAGCGTGATCTCGCCGCCCTCACGCAATCCGCCGACAGCCGCAACCTGACCTGCGCGCTCGGCCAGCCAAATCTGCGCTCCGGCCTTGATCCAACCCCGAATGGTCTCCGGGTCTTTATTGGCGGTCCATTCCGCAACGGCCTGCGGATCATCGCCATGATCCGCCTCGCACAGCTGCGTGATCGAACGGATCAGAACCCGGCTTAGATCAAAGACATCAAACACGGTCGCGCGGCGCAACATCAGACCAGCGGGTGGTTCTGAGAAGGCCTGCGCAATACCGCGCTTATTCTGCATGATGCGGCGCTTGCCCCGAAGGCGCCTGATAGGGGCGGGTTACATCCTTGAGCGTGACGTCTATTGCCTCGACCGATAGACGGATCGCGCCATCTCCGGCCAATGTCAGCAAAATCTGACCCGCGCCGTCTTCGCCGGGTTCAAAATCGACCGAAAGCAAGGACATCACCAAATCCTTCTCGCTACGGTCGATACCCTGGCTGGCCACGGTTAGAACGGAAGCGAACACCAGCACAGACTGCACCCTTTCGAATGGACGGCCCCGGCGCGTGGCCGCATCCTTGTCCTCCCAGCGGAAACGGTTCAGCAACAGGCCAAAGCGGCGCTGCGACGGATGCCAGGTCATTTCGGATACGGGGAACACCGCATCCTGTGTTAAAGTCGAGATCACCTGAAGGTCATCCCCATCCTCTGCACCCAGATTCAGTGGAGCCTCACGCCCATCGTGGAAACTTGCGTCTGTCATTGGTCTTTGATCCGTTCAATTTTGGCGCCCACGCCTTCCAGCTTGCGCACAACATGCTCATACCCACGATCCAGATGATAGACCCTGCTGACAGTTGTTTCACCTTCAGCAGCCAGCCCCGCCAGTATCAGCGAAACCGAAGCGCGCAGATCTGTCGCCATAACCGGTGCGCCCTTCAGACGTTCGACACCAGTCACGGTTGCCGTGCCACCGTGCACTTCGATATTCGCGCCCATCCGCACCAATTCGGGGGCGTGCATGAAACGGTTCTCGAAAATGCGTTCTTCGAGCACCGAGGTACCTTCGGCCGTGCACATCAGCGCCATCATCTGGGCCTGCAGGTCGGTCGGAAAACCCGGGAACGGCTCGGTCACGACATCCACGGCTTTGACGCGCCCGTTCTTGCGGGCGACCAAAAGACCGTTTGCTGTTTCCGAGACATTCACGCCCGCCGCATCCAGTTTCCCGGCAAATGATTCCACCAGAGACATCCGCCCGCCCAACAGTTCGACCTCGCCTCCGCAGATCGCCGGGGCCAGCATATAGGTGCCCAGCTCGATCCGGTCAGTGACCACCTGATGAGTGGCACCATGCAACCGGTCTACGCCTTGAATTTCGATGGTCGGCGTGCCTTCACCGGAAATCTGAGCACCCATCTTCCTCAGACACTCGACCAAATCGACAATTTCAGGTTCGCGCGCCGCGTTCTTCAGAACCGTTGTGCCTTTAGCCAGCGTGGCCGCCATGACAATGTTCTCGGTCGCGCCCACGGATGCAAATCGCATCTCATGCACGGCACCTTTCAACCCGCCCACAGCTTTGGCATGCAGATACCCGTCCTTAAGCTCAATCTCAGCGCCCAGCGCCTCGAGCCCTTCGACGTGCAGATCCATCGGACGCGCGCCGATTGCACAGCCTCCGGGCAGCGAGACGACCGCCTGCCCGAACCGCGCCAGCAAAGGACCCAGCACAAGGTTTGACGCGCGCATCTTTCGCACGATGTCATAGTCCGCCGTCTGACTGGTCAGGTCGTGGCTGGACATTGCGATCACCTGACCATCCTGCAATGACGACACCTCGGCCCCCAAGGACTGCAGCAAAGCCGTCATCGTCTTGATGTCGCTCAGCCGAGGCGCATTGGTCAGCGTCAGCGGTTCTTCGCTGAGCAAGGTCGCCGGCATCAGCGTCAGACACGCGTTTTTTGCCCCTGCAATCGGTATCTGACCTTTAAGCGGCCCGTTGCCTGTCACCAGAATCGAATCCATCTGCTCTTATCCCTCGTCTTTGTCGGCTTTGCCGTTCTGGGTTGCCCGCGCCTTAGCCTGCGCCTTACGCCGCGCCATATTCGCCTTGAGCGCCGCTTTCAGCCGCTCTTCGCGCATATCGCCGGATCTGCCTTGTTTTTTAGGAGTATTTTTATCTGCCATAACCTTTCTCTACAGGAGGCGAAAAAAACCGTCCAGACACCCTTGCGCCGCGTTTCGTTTGAGTCTAATCACCCGCCCACAGCGCTGCTGTAGCTCAGAGGTCGAGCACTCCCTTGGTAATGGGCGGGTCCATTCCAAGTTTGATTGTTCGAACAATGAGTTAGTGGAGCGTGGTGGAAATTAGTAGGGTATTAGTAGGGCGTTTTTCCCGGTGCCCTGAAGTGGATAGGCTGCTGTAGCTCAGAGGTAGAGCACTCCCTTGGTAAGGGAGAGGTCGAGAGTTCGATTCTCTCCAGCAGCACCATAAAGCACTGATTTTACAGAGAAATTCTTCTCTATCCGGGCGAACCGATTGGCTGCTCGGTACGGTTAGCTCCATCCTAATTGACATGGGACTAGAGCTTTTGTGCTCTCCTTGTGTACGATCACCGTAGATGTAGCGGCTTGCAATCAGTCTTTCGCCTCTTTCATGTCCAGAATGCGTTGTGAAATGAGTTCAACGGGGCCGCGTAATCTGTCAACGTTGATGATGATATAACCACCAGTCACGTCAGCGGATGAGCGGTGATTTAGCAACCGTTTGAGCGCGTAGTGTGGTATGTCAAGACTTTCGGCGACTGTTATGTAAGTTCTGCGTAGGTCATGAAGTGTGAAAGCTACACCTGAGGAAGCGGTGACCCGTTGAGAGAACTTCTTCGGCTCCACAATATGACCAGCGGGTCCGTTGCCCGGAAATACCCATGGCGATGCCCCCGAACTCTCTTTTCTTTGCCGAAGCAAAGTGAGCAGAAAGTCAGAAAGTGGAAGCATAAGCGGATCGCCGTTCTTGGTTGTCGGCAAGTGCAGCTTGCGCTCGTCAAGGTCGATGTTCGTCCATTGCAGGCTTGCGATTTCGTTACGGCGCATCCCGGTGAACAGCGCAAGTAGCAGGAAGTCGCGCGAGTATGTGGGCTCTTCCATCACAGCGGCCCACCATGCGGGAAGCTGTTTGGCTTCGATAATGGTTTGGCGTCGCCGCTCCTTGTTCCAAGCTCTAGCTTGGCTCAGAATACTTACTGGATTTGGCGGCAGGTTTTCTTCTGTCGCAGCGATAAAATTGTAGACTGAGCGAAAATGGCGAAAAGAGTCGTTTGCAGTGACTTTTCCATTCTTGCGCGACATCTCTTGATGCTTCTTCAGCACCATCTGCCGTGTGATCTCATTGACTGGCTTTTTTGCCCACGACTTAAGGTAGATGAACCCCGTGCGCGAATAATTGTCTAATGTTGCCTTTGCCAGATCAGGTCGAGCTTCAAAGAACTTGTTGAAGGCCCTCTCAACCGTCATCTTTTTTACAGCTTCTTTGCGCTTCTCCGCCGTCGGATCAACGCCATCTGCCATGTCACCCAAAACGACGAGTGCTTTGCGCCGCGCTGTTTCCGGCGCAAAGAGGTCCGCTCGCCCAATTGTAACGCGTCTGGTCCGACGATTGACCTGCCCTTCGACAATGTATGTCTTTGATTTTGCACCGACGCGCACGCCAAAACCTGGCAACATCGTATCGCGATAGAAAGCTTGCCCGCGTTCGGGGTGCGGTATGTCATCAACACTGCGGCGAGTAAGACGTAAACTTGGCATCGTGACCTCCTTGTGGCCACAACTCAGTATAAGCACATTTCGATAAAAAGCTCGACTTTTCTGATAGTTATGTGATCATAGCGCACTGTGTCTAGCACAATGAAACGCTATCCAACTCTGTGGCGGCAACCAGAGTTGAAGGCTTGCCCAATCACGATCACCTATGACAACGTAAAATGGTCTTGCAGGCTACGGTAACAGGACGCGGCGGCTAAGTTGAGTACAAGTCCGGCCACCGGCGCAAAATGCACCCGTAGGCCGAGCCTAGACTAGAGCAGAACGCTTCTCGGTTATCTTGGTCCAATGAACAGAGTTTCCTACGCCCCATTGGTGTTTCTACCGCACTTTGACAAGTGTCTAACCGCAGCTGAAACTTCGGCTCCAAATGGAGTCTCGCAGTCTTGCAAGACCGACTTCTTTTAGATTGAGTCTGAACTCTTGGAACCCGTGAACTTGTCAAATTCAGCAGGCAAAAGACGCACCCAGTCATCGACTAGGAAGCTATGAACATCCCAAGTGACCTGGAACTGGTTGACAATCTGCGGTAACCGCCGGGCAGAACCCCCTCCTTTGCCAGCGGAGCCGGTCTTGTTCGTGCCCTTTCCGGGGTCGAAGTATAGTCGCTTGCAAAGCTTTTGGAACTCGTGAGTGAACATACCTTGTTGACTCGTAGTCTGTTCCCGGACCTCACCAGGGGTATCGGGCCTCCCGCAAAGTGCATGATCAGCGTCATCACCAAACTGGGTATAAAGCTGAACTGGCATTCGCACCTTGTGCCTTTGAGCTTTTTGATAATCGTTTGGGTCCGTAGGCATCCAGACTTCATAAGCTCCAGGTTTTAGTGTGCCGTCAGGACCCTTTTTGAATAGTGTGTCGCGAAGTACGAATGTTAGCCAGGCCCAGAATTCTGAGGCGCTTAGAAATTCATCCACCTTCAGGCTGTCCATGGCTTCGAGCACTGCTCGTGCCATTTCTTTTGTTGTGTCAAAGGATTTGGCTTCGAAATTTCGTGAACCCTGGACTGGCGTCGCAACACTAAGATCAGTGGGGTCAATTTGATCCGCTGAAATATCCCCTTTGAAAAAGGCTTTGAATCGTTCCATGCCAAGTGGAGTAAACTGGTAGAGACTATCGAAGGTCATTTCTCCGCCTCCTGACCTACAAGGGTTGCCAATGCGTCCGGCAGAAGATCCATTTTTGCTAGAATTGTCGATTTCGCATTGTTTACCCAATTTGAGAAGTCATCTGGGTCGGACCCAGTAGGGAACTTGTCGCACCCCATTGTTTTTTCGGCCCAAAGAACCCATAAGTACATCCATCCCTCATCCAGCTTTCCATTCGTCTCAAATATCTTTTGGAACACCTTTTCGATTACTGTTGGAAATACTGAGAGCAGAAATATCGGATTTGATTTCACCCAAATTATTGGATCAACTTTTCCTTCCATCTTCTCGTTTAGGAAAAGTGTCGGGAAAGCATCCTCTTCAACGGAAAGCTCCCAAAGGAACGGTGATGTGTCCCTTTTCTGAAAGTGAAGAATTCCTTCCGCATCTCCGGAGTTGTTGCTCTTTGGCAGTTTCGTAGAGCCAAGTAGAAGATGGTTCCTTTCAGTGCCGTGATGGGCAATGCGCAACTCCGCTGACGGCGATACCCAGCTAACTCCTTCAAATGACACGCTGGACTTCATGCTTTCTAGCGTACCAAAGTCGGCGAAATGGACGCTCTTATTCTCGCTGAGCATCACCTGAATTCTGGAGTCGGGTGGAAAGCTCTGAACTTGGCTTTTGTCAAGAATATCAAGAAAGCAGACCACTCCGTTTGCAGTGTCGTTCCAGTCAAAGCTAAATGCACTCTGGGGAAGCGATCGCCTACCAGTCAATCTGATTGATGTCTTAGTCATTCTTTGAACCTTTTGGGCGCAGCGGCGTATGATGGACGATCAATTCGCGGTTCTTGTCGAACCCTGTGATCCGTGCACAAAAATTCTCGTCGCATCCGACAAAGTGGAATCCTGCCTTTCGCTCTTTTGTAGTTTCAATCACGTTGGTCTTCTGCGCGCCTGAAATCGATTTATCCAGATCACTGACCCTAAAATCAAACTTGCTCCAATGGGGTTTGGCGCGACCATCAGCATACGCAAACTGAACATTCAGGTTCAAAGGCCAACCCTCACCAGACGGGCTTGCCTTGATTTCGAACCCGTCCTCTAAATCCAAGATATTGAAGTACCTCACAGACCGCTTGGGCGGATCCACAATGACAGTCTTTTTTTTCTTCTTCTTTTTCTTTGACTGCTTCGGTGCATTAGGCACTGAGAACCACTTTGCGAAAACCGAAGCGTCAGGTTCGTTGCTATCTGATTGAACGAGGCTTCGTATCTTTCGCGGAAGCGTATTCACAAATCGCTTTAGACCAATTCGTCCTTCGTAACCTTTCTCGTGGAGTTTCTCGAGAACTTCACTGTTCTCGAGAAGTCCAAGGTGAGCCTTACCTTCGCAGAAGTTTAGATAGACACTTAGAATGTCGTCCTGACAAAACATGAAGGCATCCAAGTCCCCCTTGTTCGCGGCCTGCACGTTTGGGAGATACATTCCACCACGATAGAACATATCCGTTGGGGTGTGGCCCATCGGAGTTGATCTGATGAACACGTAGATTTCACCGCGCGAGAATTTACCGTTTCGTCGCACAGGGACGTCAAACAGGAATGATGCACAATCATCTTCCTCAAGCTTCTGCAAGATCTGCTCTTGGAGTTCATCGCTCAGTCCGTCTTTCAAAGGTCCAGAGAAGTTTCCTTCTTTGACGTCAATCTTGAAATCGGCGTCACTCCCACTCTGCAAGATAATGGACAGGATACTGCCTGGGTCTTGCTGGAACGATGGGTTTGTGAATTTTTCCTTGACCTCAGATGCAACGGCGCCCAACGAGCTTGCATCAATCGTTTTGCTTCCCACCTCGACTATCAAGTCACCTGACGCGATTGCTGGTGCAAAATTTTCGATCGCAGCCGCACAAATTGTTTGTTCGTCAAGCTCCTTTCGAGGGAATGGGATCACAAGAGACAAACCTGAGGCGCCGCCTCCCTCATAACGGTTTGTCTCGAAGCTCTCAGCGATATCCATTGCGATTTCACTTGGATAGAGCTCAAGGATGTTTTCTTTCTCTGCCTCGGCAAAAATCGCGAAACTGCCACGAAACTTTTCGTCCCATTCTTCAGCCCTTAGAACGCTCATGCCACAAGAAATGACTTTGTCTTCTCCTTGGCGACGAGTGATTCCAATTACAGTGTGGATTTGCGAAGCAAGCAGAAAAGTTACTCTACCTATCCCTCGCCCCCCACGACCTTCCCCGGACTTGTTGGACCTACCAAAGTTCAGCCAGTAACCCCAAAAGTCGCTTTTGCGTTGAGTCAGGTCTCCAAGTAGACCTGTGGCGTTCTCGTCCTCGACCACCAGCCAACGCATTTTTTGTTCGGACCACTCTTGTGGCCAAGGAAGGCCGCAGTGGTCGCGTTTGCTTACCAAATCGACGAGATATTTCTCTCTGCTAGTTAGGTCTCCACTACAAAAATTGAATTTCGCGACCACGGAGCCGGCATCTTGCCGTTTTGCATCAAGAATATTCTGAATGGCCTCGCGCACGAATGTGTGTGCATGAGGGAATTTCTCGGTATCAAATATCTCACTATCCAATCCCTCATGAGAGGGGGAGGCGCCAACGCTTGGCCACTGCCACGGAATATTGTCTAAATCTGTCATTGAAAGGCTCATTGCTTAGAAATTCTCCTGTCCCTTTACCCAAGAGTCGGTATGGGTTTTTGCTCTGCCGAGACGTTCTGGTTCTATGACGGGATTAGGGAAAGACATTAAGAGATCGCTCCTAAAGCTTGAATTTTTCGTCGGAGGCATGGGCTTGATTGAAGCGTACTTTCAACGCCTTAACCTCGTCATCGAGTGCTTTGATGATCTTCGCGACATCGGCGCTGTCGTATGAGTAGTTGTTCCGGCTTGACAGGTTTCCAATCAAGCGGAGGTCCTTGATCGCCCTATTGACGCGCTTTTCAGCGAGTTCTTCGAACTTCTTTCTTTTGTCTCGGTCTGTCATCAGTCGGCCACTCCCCGCTAGTACAAAGACTTATCTAGGGGCGTTTGGCAAGAATGTCAACTACATATACAGTATGTAGCTCTTATATAGTATTTGTAGTGACTAAAATGGATGCAAAGTTCCTATCTGGAGAGCATTTTTGATACTGCCATTGCGATTTGAAAAGCTAAGAAAGGCGGTACTGCATTGCCCACTTGGTGATACTGAGCGGTCCGCCCCCCATGAAAAAAGTAGTTGTCGGGAAAGGTTTGCAGCCTCGCGGCTTCTCGTACCGTCAACGAACGACACTGAATTGGGTCTGGGTGAATGAAGTAGTGGCCGTCTTTGGAAATATGACTGGTGATTGTCGTGGCAGGCCGATGAGCAACTTGTGTGCGAAACCTGTCTGCGAAGTGACCACTGTTACGGCTCCTATGTTCAGGTTGAAGGAACCCAGGAAACTCTGAAAGCTTTGGAGAACGATCGAATTCTGACGAGTGAATCGAAGAAAACAAATAACGACCAAGATCACCGCTGATGTGGCCGCGCGTTTCATGGTGCAGGACACTTTGTAGCACGTCGTCTTTGAGCCATCTTTGCAAGTTGCCGAGCGGTGAGCGCTCGTTTGAATAATGTCGCGACTTGCGCAGAGTTGGCAAATGAACGCTCGATGCAATCGAGCGGGCTCGCCGTTTGATTTCGTACGGAACTTCATCCGAATCTGCTAGGGCTCGGGCTTGAGCTCGCACGGCTTCTTTCCATGCCTCGAGTGTGTCCCCCTTGCTAAGTCCGCTCCGAAGCCTTGGGAGCCCAACTAGCGTCTCCTCGACGGTAGGAGCTGTGAGATGCCTCTCAAGAAGTGGCTGCGTACCCAAATCCAGTTTTTCCGCAACATCGTTTCGGAAACCAAGCACTATGACTCTGTGCCGAGCTTGGGGCACACCGTGTTCCTCAGAGCGAACTATGAAGTCACGAGCCGGCGGGTGCTTCTTCCCCAAATTCAGGGCAGACGGCGCCAAGGGGACCAACGTGTAACCCTGCGCGGCGGCGCGGAGGTCATCCAGAACCCTGTGAAAGATACCACCACCGCCTACTTGGCTTGATAACATGCCCTTAACGTTCTCCATGACAAACGCTGCAGGCTCCAACCTGCTTAGGATGTCGACGTACTCCTTGTAGAGGTAGTGGCGGTGATCATCCTCGGGGACGTACTCTTCTTTCCCTTTGTTTCGCGATCTCCCTGCAAGAGAATAGGCTTGGCACGGCGGACCGCCGATCAGTATGGAGTTTCCGTCAAATTCCTCGCGAATACGGTCCAGAGTTGGTGCGAGCTCTTCAAACACGCCTGGTTCGCCAAGGGTCAGTTGTCTGACTTCGGCGTTCGCTTTCTCCCACTCCGTTGGATATATGTCCACCCAATCCGGTAGGTCTGTTCCGGAGTGCAAGGCATCATAGTACTCTATTGGCAGCTTGTCGCCAAAGTTCCTCAAAAAGGAACGTAGTCGCAAAGTACGAACAGCATTTGGCTCCATCTCCACTGACAATTCGATCGTCATGGATAGACCACCAGACCTTCCGGCTTGGGCGAAACCTTCACCCAGGCCTCCTGGTCCTGCAAAGAGATCAACAATGGCGAAGTCGCTACTCATTTCATTTCCGCTCTATTTTTCACTATATTGCGCCAAGAAAGCGCCTTTCGCCAGGGCGAAGATTTCTTGCAGAAAGACAGTTCATGGTGGACATCGTTACACGCGAGGTACGCTCGAAAATGATGTCACGGATCGGCAGACGTGACACCAAACCGGAGCTCGCTTTGCGTCGTGCCCTGCATGGCCGCGGATTTAGGTATCGCATTGATGATCGGCGGCTGCCAGGTTCACCTGACGTTGTACTGCCTAAGTGGCAAACGGTTTTGTTTGTGCATGGTTGCTACTGGCATAGACACATGGGCTGCCCAAAAGCGACTACACCTAGCAGTAACGCGGAATTTTGGAACAAGAAGTTTCGGCAGAATGTAGAGCGCGATGCAAAGAACCTAGAGCGGCTAGCATTGGCAGGCTGGAGAGTAGGGATCGTATGGGAGTGCGCAATTGGTTCTAAGCCATCAATTGATCTGCTGGATCGCCTATGCGAGTTCATTACCTTGAGTCGGGAACCGCAGATGACTTTCGAATAGCGATTTCTCTCGCTGGAAAGCACATCAAAGCTAAATTGAATATGCTTCGTTTTTGCCAGTGTTTTATGTTTTGACCTGTTTGAGGGCTTTGTACGGCGCGCCTGCAGGGCACGCAGGGCCAAAATAAACCCTGCACACCCTGCAAACCCAAACATCGCTCTCAGAAGGCTGTGTGGTCCGCTGGAGGCGACCCCAACTCTTCAACCGTGTACCTCTTAGCTTTTGATGGGTCGTCAAACCGACGCCATGGACGGGATGGTGTCGAGGCCGGAAGGACCCTGGCGGATGCACTAGCCGAACTGGATGATGATACATCCACAGACCGATCTACTGAAAAAACCGCAGTACGATTTTGGCTTGAAGGATTAGAATAATGAGCCGCTGCTTGTTCGGGAAAGGAATCCAAAGCATTGAATTATAATAGTTTATGTCCGGGTTTGCGGTGTTTGCAGGGTTACTTTGGCTTGCGCAAATATGTGCAGCAAAAACAAACCCGCAATACCCTTAAAACCAGTTGGGCATGCAAACCACACGCGCCCAACCAAGTGTTTGTAGGCGACTCTTCTCTAGAACGGGGTATCGCCCGACAGTTGCCCAACCGTTTCCAAGCGGTAACGCTTAACGCCAGAGGGATCATCGACACAGCGAAGAACCCGCCCACCGACAACACGGTCTTTGTGTTTTCCCAGATACCGCCCAACACTCCGGGTGTTGAATGTACCCTTGTAGGTTCTGTCAGCCAGCGCATCATGAAGTACTGTGACTTTGCCGTTTTGGTTATGGCCCGCAGCCTCTCCAATCTCTGCAAGTGTTGTTGGTTGGCCTCCCAGCGCATCAGCCCAAAGCTCCAACAATTCTGCTAGATCACCTTTGCGCGGATCGTCGGCGATGACCCGCTCGCGGGTCGTACAGGGGTCGGCCTCATCCAACCATACAAGCGCTTCCCGGATCGTGTTCCAACGTTCAAATGAACCCATGGGCACCATGCGGTTTGGGCGCCCAGCGGCCTCATAAGCACGTAGGATTGTGAGACCAGCTACAACCAAGGCCGCCCTTTCCGCCCGCGCTTCTTCAACAGGATTAAAGTCATGCTCGATTTGATCCGGACGTTCTTCACCAGTATCAATCCGACATAGCAGTGTGCGGCGACCAAGGTCCCCCAAAACTTCAAGGTTGTTCCCCGTTGCCATGAATACCGCGTTGGTCAGGACGCGCGGCACCTCAGACTTGCCCAGTATCCTTGCCGCAATGACTTCTTGGGTCAGAGCAGAACACAGTGTGTCGCCGCCAAGGGGACGATCGCAGTTGTCAAAAACGAGAATCGGATCACCCGCCATTAGAACGCTGGAGATACGTTTTTCGTTCTCTTCATCTGTCTTGCCTTGCGAGATCATAGTCGGTTTGTGGCCAGTCGCGATGACACCAACCGTTTCACACAGCAATGACTTCCCAGAGCCTGCTGTCGGCGCGTCGATTGCAAAGAGTGGTGCCGAAGGAAGAATCCGACGCACAATTGCCGTCAATGTACCACTAAGCAGAACACTACGATCTGCAGGGGTGGCAAACTCGAAATTACGAAACGGCGCAAAAAGAACGTCTCGTGCACGCAATGCATCTTCACGTGTTGGTGCATCTGGTACAGCTGGGAATTCGACGCCGTTTGGCTCGAAAAGAAGACCAGAATCTGGGTCGTATCCAGGGGTTTGGAGAATGGTGCCATCTTTACGCATGGTCGGGCTGGAAACCACACCATGCAAAACCGGCACGTTCCATTCACCCACGCGCGCCAAGAGCGCGGATACATGCCCACCAGGTGGATTGATCGGAATGTCCATCTCTTCACCGGGCTTCAGCCAGAGCGAAGCAATCGCAAACTTTTCCTTCAACCAGGGCTGCGTCAATTCGTTGATCACCAAAACACCACCGGACCGCTTTACGCCATCTTCTCCGATACTTTGCGGAAGACGCACAACGCGAACCAATTTTTCACCCCGCTGATAAACGCCAAGATCGGCAGCTAGCAAAGCTGCTTCCGCTTGGTCAACTTCCTCAGGTGTGTGGCCCGCGCGTACAAGAATACGTGGACGCGGATCACCGGTGGAAGCTCCACCACTCAAGCGAAACCAGTCCCGCAACTTTGGTTCGAGCGGCTCCATTTTCAGACGCGCGCAAAGTTCCGGAAGGCCCCAGACTGGTTCACCCGCTTCAATTTTTTCGCGGGATGCAGCTGCCTTTCCGCCGCGCTTTTCAGCTTCATCATCTCCAGCAGCGGTAGCAACCGCTACAACAAGTTGATCCACTTCGTCGTCCGACAAATCGCAACGAATAAGAACGCCCGTCAGGATGAGGCATATCTCATCCCGTTCTCCGGCCACCTTAGGGTAGTGCATTGCGACGGCTGATAGCGCAGCTAGGAGACCACAAAGACGCGCGAGTTCGCCACCATCAATTGTAGGGATGTCGCGCGGATCATCATGCCACCCGACAGCATCTCCGCTTGGATGCGTAGATGGTGGAAACATAGTCTGGTGGCCATTGCCGCGAACCTCCAGCAGCATTGCGCGATCCGCACCGATAGTGTGAGCTACTGCATTGGGAAGTTGAAAAGCCAGTTTACCTTTCTTCAACTTCGCATATGCGACGCGGTGGCTAAAAGGCGATCCTCGGCGTCCGAAGCTTGGAAGATTGCTAAGTACAATTTTCGCAAGTTCCGCAGCTTCAGGACAGTCAAAATCGATATCAATAAGGCCGCTGGAGCGTTTGCCAAGCGCGATTCCAACATTCAAGCTGCCGCTGAATTCACTCTTGATAGTGTCGGGTGTCCACGCGCGGGGTTCTTTCCATTTTCCGCGCGGGGTTTTCTCTTTGAAAGGAAGGATCAGCGGTTCCCAACCAAGATTTGTGTAAGTGAGCGCGGCTTCTGCCGCACCCCCAATTCCATAAGTAATATTTGCAGATGATTTTTTCATTTTTGGTCTCCCACCGGGGTGACCATGTGCTCTTCAAGCCAGCGTATGACGTCGGACAGCCAGTATAGCACGAGGTGGCCGCGCTTGATGTATTTGGGGCCTTCGCCGCGGCAGCGGAGCTTTTCCCAGTATGATTTGCTTGTTTTAGTCAGGCGCGCTACCGCCGCAGTGTCGATCAGTGTTTTACTTGAGTCTACTAGCATCAAAATTCTCCGTGTTTGGTTTACACGTAAGAAACTGATGGAAATTGCGTCACCGATGTTGCGGACAGAATTGCTATTTCTGCGCAACTTCTGACGGCTAAAACTATACCTTGAAGGGTATACCCATCGACTCTAGCTCTCGGGCGATCACCAAAAGCGACTGGCGCTCCAAAGACTCCGCTACAAAGTCCTGTTCTGTGACCTGGTACATGTATGTTGCGCGGTGATCGACACCGTCACGACCTTTGAGCTTCTTTTGATAGCTGCCCGTGTAAAGTTCGCGCAGCTTCTGTCGATTTGCCTTTTGCGTGTCCGGATTCTTTGAACCGAAAACTTTCTCTTCGGCAATTTCGGCTAATTTATGTGGCGTACGCACCTTTGGTGCCGCCTGGTCAACATCCGTTTTGTGCCGGTTCTTCCATTTAAAATCAAAGACGGCTGCAGCATCTTTGTGTTCCAACTCAGCCATCAACAGGCAACCACGTTCATAGGGATCATTAGGCAGAGGCCCCGGAGCGGCCTTTTCGCCGGTAATCGCCAGCATTGCTTGGTTCAATCGTTTTGAGCGATCTTTGCCACCGTTGGTGTGTCCATCGATAAGTGCTAGCAAAAGCAGCTCTAAGGGTGGTCGCGCAACGCCAGTGTGAGGAGGATGTTCTTCATCTTCATTGTCAGTCATGCTGCATAACAGTCTTCTTTTTTGTCATTGCGAGCCAACAAGACGATTTTCTGGGCAAATACATCGACTGGCTGACGCAAGCGTTCGACATCTATTATTATATACCTGACCTTCAACAAAGAAGACTTTGGACCGCGCGCCAACACGGATTCCTAGTCCGCGCGGGAAAGTATCACGGTATAGAGCTTGGCCTTTTTCGGGTGAGACAACGCTTCGATTGAGCGCTTTGTGAAGTGTAAACTTGTCATTGAGACCTCCTCTGGCCTCAACTCAAATTATTTCGTAAATCTCGGAATTACATTCATTATCAGAGGCTTATATAAAGCATGAGGTAGCGTCCAACCTCATCACACCGCGCGCGCATGCGAAGGCGCAAGTATTTGATCACCGGCTATATACATAGTGTGTGTGCCGCTCCCAATTTGTACGTCATCACGACTGCCACAAGCCGTTCCGGTAGGCAGCCATTGGTTCCAAAAAACCTGACGACGGACAAGAATCAACGTCGATCGCCAGCTCGCTCGATCCGGGGATGGCTCGCCCACTGTAAGCGCTGTCCGCCGTCGATGGGTGGGGTTGCCCGGGTTTGCAGTGTTTAACGGGTTTGGTGCGGCCCGTGGCAATGGCGCAGCCTGTTAACATAACTGCGCTTACGGGAGTTTTGCTATTGTGGTTTCAATGGATGGTGACAACGCGGAGAGGCTATGAGCCTCAATTTTTTTTCATCTCAAAAAACCGTTACGGAACAGGTATCAAAAGGCGCCCGTTACAATTCTTTTTATGGATTTAGGGTCTTTGAAATCAACGCGACAAATTGTTCGAAAGCAGTTTTAAGGGACTAGTTGATGGAGCGTTCCCGTCTCATCGGAAACATCGTTATTGAGAACCGGCCCGCAACGTCTAGTGTGCCATTTCGCATCTACCAGAGAGGATTCAGCAGTGCCCACCCCGACGAACCTTCTATCTTTGAGACAAGCACATGCAAGCCTTTCAACACCGGTGGTTGAAAGTTTCAAACAACACTTTGATGTTGCATTGAAGGATGACGAGGTCTCGGATCTAGTGACGCTTGTTGACGTATTGTCTGCAAATGAAGTGAAAGCAGACAAACTGAACGAGTTCTATGTTGGCTACAAAATCCCACAAATAGGAAAAGAGTTTGACCTGCTGCGTTTCGGCAAGGAATACACATTGAACATTGAAATTAAGCGGACGCGAGACGACGAAAAAATTCTCAAGCAGCTTGTCCGCAATCGCTACTATCTTGAAGCTCTTGGCCAACCATCACACCACTTTACTTTTGTCTCCAACGACCAAACCCTAATCCACTTGAGTGAAGAAGGCGTTCTTGAGGAGTGTGCCGTCGGGCTACTCATTAAGATATTGGTGGAACAAGATGTCTTGGTAGGGAAAGACCCGCACGATCTATTTGAACCATCGAAGTTTCTTGTTTCGCCATTCAACTCTACGGAGAGCTTTCTAAGCGGCCACTACTTCCTAACTCATCAGCAGGAGGAGTACGCCAAAAAAATCCAGATTCTCCTCAACCAACCCCGCGCACCCCAATTCATTGCTCTTACCGGCGGCGCAGGAACTGGGAAAACTCTTTTAGCCTATGATATTGCGTCGTCTGCAATTTCAGCTGGCAAATCTGTTTTAGTTTTTCACTGTGGTAACTTAAACAGCGGCCAAGAAATTCTTCGTGATAATGGTTGGGAAATCGCTCGAATAAAGCGACTTCATATTTATGATCTTTCAAAATACGACCTCATTGTCGTGGACGAAGCGCAACGGCTTTCCGGCGACCAGATTGATCATATAAATGCGAAAATTACTTCAGTCGGTGGGGTTTGCTTGTTCTCATTTGATGGGCTTCAGGCACTTGCAAAGCACGAAGAACGCGTTGATGCGAGTGGCAAAATTTCAACTCTATCGCCACTGTCAACATTCAATCTTTCAGAGAAGATTCGCTCAAACAAGGAAGTGGCGAACTTCATCAAGATGCTTTTTGATAAGAAAAAAAGTGCGGCACTGACCGAACGAAGTAACATCAAGCTGGAGTACTTTTCTGATACTGAGAGTGCAAAGCAGTATATCTTGTCTCTGGGCGATTCTGAATGGGAGATTCTTCGATTTACGCCCTCTCAATACGACAACGAGTTCCACGAAACCTATTATCCGAGTTGGAGCAAGGTTTCGCACTCCGTCATTGGTCAAGAGTTTGACAATGTTGCAATCGTCTTGGATAGATTTTTCAATTATGACGATAACGGTGATTTGATCTACACCGGTCGTACGTATTACGAGTCGTCCAAGATGCTTTTTCAAAACATTACTAGAACAAGAAAAAGGCTATTGGTGATAATCATTAAAAATGAGGGGTTGCTTGAGAGATGCATATCAATCCTAAACTGAAGGATCACATCAAACCTCAATTCCGTCCATTCACAGTACAAGAATTGAGAAAATGGACGCTATGGGCCGGTAACATAATGGACCTTACCTGACTTCAAAGCCTATCAACTACAACTAGAGATAGCCTGCATTTGCATCAATTTTCGGCCGTCTGAGATTGCCTGATGGGTAGAGGATTGCAGGCATCCTGTAAGGTTAAGGGGCGGTGAGTACTTGTGAAGTAGAAGCCGCTCCGTGGGCTCCGGCCGTTCCTCGTGAGCAATCGCCAGCAAAAGGTTGTCCATCATCCAGTCGGTCAACCGGGTTTCACTTTGCGTTTCTAGTGTCCAAGTAGGAGGGGAATTTGGTTTTCGCACAAGCTCTGGCGCCAGCGTCAATATCTCTCGTAGGAGGAATGCTAGACTTTTTCGAGGTGAATGATTTCTTGTCTTGCCGAGGAAGTGGCACCTCCCTTTGAGCCCCTTTGCTCCTGATGCCTTACCAATATAAATCAAACCAGCCACGCCGGGTTCAATTTTGGGCAGGTGGGCGCCAGGGCGCAGGAAAAGCGCATACAAGCCATTTTCAGCGCCAAGATTGAATTTTGACCTTTCAGCCCTCGGCCAGGTCATCACGTCTAGAACATCTTTCATCTCAACTACCCCAATTTTTTGTCGAGCTTGGTAGACGCATGACTCACTTCACATAATGAATTCCATCGATGTGCGATTAATTCTCTCGCCCGCCAAGACTCTGGAAAATAGTACTAATTTCCACTTCCAGATGCTGCCCCCTATACACAAATGAGGTTTCGTGGCGGGCATACTTACCGTGTCGATCGGCGCTCATCCAATTGTAAGACCCTATAGCCAATAGGTCGTCGTCGATTGCCACTATCTTACTATGCAACCGGGGAACTTTGTGAAGTCGCACACCAATATCAGTAAGTGCAGCTTCGGCGAGTGTCATTTGGGTTTGGCCATTCGATCCGGTCGAATTGTTCAAGAGTGGGTCTGTGTAAACGTCGACACTGGCTCCTCGGCCAATAGCTTTCTCAAAAGCGGACAGGAAACCAACGTTTTCCATGGTGCGAGTGACAACCCAGGGGCTAACGATGGAATAGCGCCGCCCGCTTCCAGCAAGAGCTTCAAGAAGGAATCCGTCATGCTCCGCAGCGTCGCGAAGCATCTGAAGCTCGCCATTGTCGATCTGCAAATCACTTCTTGGTTCAGTCTCAAACTCAAGCGCATTGTCTGTGGAATTGAAGAGGAAGTCTCCAAGCATGGCACGAGGCGACCCAGGGGCGGCTGTTGCCAGAACGTCCATATCCCCAAACACAAGGCAACTGTCTTTGGCGCGTGACACTGTTACATTCAGCATGCTCGACGAGGCGTCGATAAAGTTGCCGTCGGCATGTTTCGAATAAACAGGAGAGAAGATAACAACTGGTCGTTCAGCGCCTTGAAGCGCATGAACTGTTCCGACCGTCATGCCGTCGCGCAGGTCAACGGAAACTCCCTTGTTTGCCAAAGCGGTCCGTATTTCACCTACTTGTCTGCCAAATGGCGTCACTACACCTACAATTTGTTCAAGTCGCGCCTTATAACGGCTCTCCAACTCCGATCTGTTGGCTTCAAGCCATGCCGCAATCGTCCGGGCCTCCAATGGATTTGCACGGCTACTTCCAGCCCGCATTGCTCGCCCGTCTACATGCAAGTAACCCAAGCCCGGCAACTTGGTGTCTGGCGGCACACGCCCACGCATTGGCCGTAGTTTTCCTTTGTAGCACAACGCATTGCTATAATCGATTATCTCGTCATAGCAGCGTCTGTGCTCAAAGAGATACAGACCCTTTTCAAGTTCCTCGTAGGGTGAAATCTGGCAAGCCTCTTGTGCAAGGCGCATAGCGCTGCCGGTGGTAGTACAAAGCCCGCGTGCTGAGAGAGCATCCCAGTCTTCGTCGTTTTTCAGAAGGCCGACTTCCCGCAGGTTTCCGACGTCCACTGGCTTTGGCACGGAAGAGATGGGTTCGATCTGTTGTGTATCGCCAATGATCAGAGCACGCTTTGCCAGAGAGAAACTAGCTCCGGCTACTTCCGGCAAGACTTGCCCGGCTTCATCCACGATCAAAAGATCGATGAAGTTATAAAGATACTCCTTCGCCCATTTACCCCCTGTCTTGCGGCTGTAAGCTAACTTGCCTGGCAAGCTTGCGAATGTGGCAACGGCGCAAGGTGTCAACATCATGCGTCTATGCCAGCGCGGGACTATTGTTGCTTTCCCCCGCTTGTTTGAAGAACCTGAAATGCCAGCAAGGTCGGCCTCCATCTCCAGCAGCCACCGCCCTTCCCAGTAGTGTGTGGCAAGTAAGAAAAGCTTGAAGCGGATGCTTAGATCCGCGATCTGCTCTAGCTCCGAACTTTCGACTGCCTCGCCAAGCGCGGCCTTCGCACTTTCCCACCGACTTTCGGCGCCCGCTAAAGAGGAACGAACTGTCCGCGCTCTTTCAAGTTCCTGTTCGGCTCTTCTTCTTGCCGCCTCCGCCGAACGCAAGCTGTCAGCTAAATAGACTTCGAGCTCATCCACGCGCCTAAACTCACCAAGGTCAGGCATGAATTCGCGGACGGCTTGCCGGGCAAGCAAGACCCGCTTTTTCTTGATTGCCGGTAGAAAATTGAAGAGAGCCGCAAACGTAGATTCGGCCGCAAGGTGTGCCTCGAGTGCAGATTTTGCAGCTTTGCAACTTGACTCACTGCTTTGTCTCTCGCTGGTCGACTTGATCAAACCTTCTTCGGCTTCGTCCGGGTTTGAGCCAAGGAGCGCATCGACTGCTTTCTGGGCTTCTCCAAGCGCCTCAGCCGCACGATCTAATTCAGAGAGTTTCTCAGCTTCGTGCACCATCGCTCCCTGAATAGCATCAACAACGGACTTCACACTCGTTTCGGAAAGGGAAGGAAAAGCCTCCTCTGCCGCCTTAAGATACGCCTCCTTCGCGCCTGAGAAATACTCGACACTCTCGCAGGCCCTCTGAAAGTCTTCAGTCTGATACTTCTTCGCGGCTTCCAGCTTGCGGGAGTGAGATGGCAGGAAAATCCCAAAGCTATTTACATCAGGCAGCCATCGACCTGCAAAAGGCCCCTCGCCCTGAGCAAAATCCTTGCCAAACGCGTCAATGATATTGGTCACAGCCTGGTTATTCGTAGAGGCGGCAACGATGACCGGTGCATCTTCACCCTTTAGGGCGGCTCGTATCCAAACACTTGCGACCGCGGAAAGTAACATTGTGGTTTTGCCAGTGCCCGGTGGGCCATTCACTGCGATGACTTCTCCTGGCTCTGACAGATCAAGGTAGGCCATGACCTGCCGTTGATGCTCAGATAGTGGGAAGTTTGGGTTTGAATGGCCGAGACGGCGACCAAACTCACGCTCAATTTTGGGATTTGGGCTCGTCGTTGATTTGCCAGGCTGAGCGACCTGGCTCAAGAGGCGTGCATCTGGCTTGTCGCTGAGAAGTTTGTCATAGAGGTCCACGATGTTGCGAATTGTGGCACTGGCATCTTCGGCCAGTTCTAGGAAACCAAAGCCCATCGACTGATAATCGTCGTCGCCGCTTGGCCAACCTTCTGCGACAGCGTCGACCATCTTGCGGCAATGACCAAGATACTCTGGCCATGAACCTTCGACGATCATTTCTGGCAAGGGGGTCTCGGTCAGAAATCTATCAAGATCGTCGACGCTGCCGATTGAAAATTCGCCAGATGGTAAGGGTGACAGCACGTCGCGCGCCAGAGCGTTGCGCAAAGGGGTAATCTGTCCGTCGCGATCAACCGTTGCTTCGCTCACTACCGGCGCGACAATCTCAGGCAATCCATCAACCAGTGCTGCGCCGTGAGAGGATTTACGAGCCATGACCAGCGGCCAGAATCGAACGGCAATGCCTTTTGCCGACTTCTGTCCTGCAAACACCCTGTCGACAACCGCCTCCGGAAGAATTCCGGAACGAACGGTTTCACCCGAAACCTCTATGAACCGCTTCCGATCCCGTTGCGTGAACTTGCCGTCTCCTAGCGCACTATCAGCCAGTGAAACGCGCCAATATTGGAGTACTTTTTCTAGTTCTTTTTTCATATTGGCTACTGCTAATCTGCGTTGGTGCACTTGAAGTTTTAGTATGTCGGGCCGTCGAGGGAGACCAGCTGCCTATTCGAAAACCACGATTGCCTAAAACGACTAGCGCATTGTTTTGCTAAGATTATGGCGCCCAAGAATACAAAACCAGGCGAAATGCCTTTGGTCATTGCCTGACCATCGTCCGCACTCATTCAAATTTTTCACACGCCTTTAGTGGCGAACAGCTGGGATTCTGGCCTGCAATGTAGCTCGCCAACTCCTTCGGAGCGGGACACGCAGTTGGGTGGCCTGTCTCTACACCCGTCGATGGGGTGGGGTCAGACACGCCATACTCTACGACAGGTGGGGCCAATCGGCGTTTCGACCGGGATGTCTTCCTATGCTCTGCTGACACAGATCGCGACCTGCGCCGCCAACCACCGGCCCGCCGCCATGCGCTGCCGCACACGCGTGCGATGAGTCTCCGGAGTCGGAGGGCATTTTCTCCTATGCCGCGCTGTGTTGCAGTACCAACAGGCGGCAACGATATTCTCGGCGGTATTCGCTCCCCCCTCTGAACGAGGGAGAAGATGCTCGGCGGTGCATCGAAGGAACTTTGGCAGTCCGCTAGATCTACAAATTGTGGGCAAACGGTGATCGAGGGCTGTGTCCCACATTGGCAGGTCACAATAGTAGCAACGCCCACTCTGTTCGAGCATCTTGGTTCGGCGGATATTCTTTAGTGCTTTTTTCACGGCACGGGTACTCCATTCAACTTCGTGAGAAGCGAATGCGCGACGCCCAGAATGGACGCTCCCCGGCGGGAAGCTTTTGCTCGCGCGAGACCCGATTTTCGTAGTTTCGCAGACCGGAAAGTGAAACCTGAAGGTTTATACCTTCAGATCTGATCAGCCTTTTGGTCTGATCAAGACAATCAAATTGTCTTCAATGCTCCTAAAATAAACGGCAGCGGGGCCTGCGTCAACACAGCCGATCAAACGAGCGCAACGTGCGGCCAGAGATGGCACGGCGTCTGAAGTCAGCGAGCGGCTATTTTTGTGGCCGCTCAGATCACTCGATAAAACTCGCCAACTCCCATAAACCGGGATGGCAACCACCGTCCCTCTGCCTGCGCTCGTCCATGGGGTGGAGTCACTAGTAGGGGATTAGTAGGGGAGCGGAGTACAACTGGAGCTAGCCACATGCGACGCCATGCAAAATGAACTGAGTAAATTGCCCAAAAATAACAGTCAGTTATGCTGACAGAGACGGCTTAATCAACTCACATCAAACCCAGTCCAACAGATTTAGAAACACATTGGTAAGGGAGAGGTCGAGAGTTCAATTCTCTCCAGCAGCACCATCTCATCTTTGCACCTCTGGTTTTCTTTGAAGCTCCGAAACGGGCGGGCAAATGACGTTGAGATATGCCTTGTTTCGACAATATCGCACTGGCTCCGCCGAAGCTGACCTACGTAGCCGACCATGTACAGCTAGGCTGCCGCAAGTTTTGTCCTGACCATCTCTCGCATATCCCTAATCCGGGGCAAACTGTCCACGCAGCCAAGCTTCCAACAGGTCGACATCGATATGCGAAACGTTCAAATGTCGGGCCGCTGCCTCGAAGCTGCGTAACCAACTATGGGTATTGGGTTTGATCTAATCTAGCGACAAATAATTTTTGTGGTAGATAGCCTGTTTTATCATTTTCACTTGCGGCTCAGGTCGCGATACAAGTTTTTGAATTGTCTCAAATCCGAACAGGAAATCTGGACTTGATCAAACCAGACGTCTCATCGACGAAAGTCAGAATTGCCGCATTCGTGGCCAATCCGGCGCTTGGCTTCGACTTCGTGGCAAACGCGGCCGGTCCTGGCGTTATTGCAGGTTCCAACGTCGTTCATCAGACAAAGGGGTCGGTGGCACCTTGTTCTCGGGAATCGCTTATCGACCGCTCACCTAGCGGATCTTTTTGTTTGGATTTTTCGTACACTCGGAAGGAATAGAAGATGAAAGTAGGGTTCATTGGACTTGGTAATGTCGGCGGAAAGCTTTCAGGCAGCCTTTTGCGGAACGGAATCGACCTGACGGTTCTTGATCTAAACCGCGACTTGATGGAAGCGGCGGCGGCCAAGGGTGCCAAGTTGGCGGAAAATGCCGCAACATTGATGCGTGATTGCGATGTCGTCATCACCTGCCTACCCTCGCCTGCCGCATCGGACGCTGTCATGCAGGAGATGCTGCCAGAGGTGAAAGAAGGCAAGATCTGGCTGGAGATGTCTACCACTGACCAAGCCGAAGCCGAACGCCTTGGCGGTATCGTCATCGCAGCCCGTGGTGCCGCAGTCGATTGCCCGGTATCTGGCGGTTGCCACCGCGCCGACACTGGTAATATCTCGATCTTTGCGGGCTGTGACCGCTCAACGTTCGAGCGAGTTCTGCCGTTGCTGAAGACCATGGGACGGCGTATCCTGCATACTGGTGAGCTTGGCAGCGCCTCGATGCTCAAGGTACTTACCAATTATCTGGCCACCGTCCATCTGGTCGCCAATGCCGAAGCGTTGGTGACGGCGAAGGCTGCAGGTATGGACCTGAACACAGCCTACGAGGCGATCAAAATTTCGTCTGGTAACAGCTTTTCCCATGTTACCGAAAGCCAGGTAATCCTGAACGGTTCGCGCGATATCTCATTCACCATGGATCTGGTGAAAAAAGATGTGGGCCTGTTCCAAAGTATTGCCGAACGAAACAATGTGCCGCTGGAAGTCTCACCCTTGATTTGCCAGATTTTTGACGACGGCATTGCACGCTATGGCGATCGCGAGCTATCGCCCAACATTATCCGCCGGTTAGAGGACGCCACCGGTCTTTCCATCCTTGCCCCCGGCTTCCCTGCGGAAATGGCGGATGACGAACCAGAAGAGCCTGGATACGAGGTGATCCCGCAGGGTTCGTCGCGCGTCTCTGCCGGCAGCTAGAGCCCGTTTCGGCAGCCACGAGCAAGTTGAGGGCAGGCATCATACCTGCCCCGACGGCCAATGCTCAGAGGCTCAATGCCCTTTGAACGGCGTCGCACCAGCTTACTCGGCCTCGAATTGCGGGACAGTATGATGCAATGCGCAAAACAAAAAATCCGAGGATGAGGCGGATATACGATAGGGACGAAGGTCCGACAGGGCCGTATTGACACTGGGTGAGTGCGTCGGATGTGGACTGCCGACCGCCCAAAAACTCATTTCCTAACACGCCCTCTCTGTGATCCCGACACGCGCCTCTGTTCTTACCCGTCGAGCATAGCGAGAACAGCGTCACGATCGGACAGAACCAGCAACAAAGCGATATCATCCGGTTGTAGCTTTTCGAGTATCATTGATGCGGCTTGTTTGGGCGAAGCGGCTCTGAGTATTTGTTCTGCACCATACCCATGTTCCAACGCTGTCCTTTCGATCAGATCAGAAACTTCCCCCGACTCGCGGCCTCTTAGATACCCTTCCAACTCGGTTGCGACGACCACGTCGGGTTGGAAATTCAGCGCTGTCGCGGTTACGTCCCGGATATCCTGATCCGATCTGTCCCCCGCATGGCTGAGCATGATGAAACGCCGTTTTGCTGGCAAGCTCAACAGCGCATCGCAAACGGCGGAAATCGAATGCGGGTTATGTGCAAAATCCACAAAGACCCGTGCCCCGTTGTATCGGAACTCGTTGCAACGGCCTGGATTATCCTTGGCGTCTGGTTTGAACCCGGCCAACCCATCCCGAGCCGCCTGAACGGGAAAATCCAGCGCCAAAGCCAGGCACAAGGCCGCCAGCGCGTTCAGGATATTGTACTTCGCTGCGCCGCCCATGGTCAGGGGGACATCGGAAGCTGCGATCACCACCTGTTCCGCTGTGCCGTCGAAAAAGACGATATCTCCCTGCCGTATATAGGCGCAGCACCTGTCTGAATCGCGCGCCTGGCGGATCAGGTCGTTCTGCGCGTCCAGCGAAAACCACCAGATATTCGCCGAGGTATTCTCCGCCTCGGCACGGACAAAGTCGTCATCGGCATTCAGGGCCAGCACGCCCCCTTCGGCCAATGTTCGATGTACGGCGAATTTGGCCTGGGCCAGTTCCGGAACCGTGTTGACCCCGTATTGGCCCAGATGGTCGTTGGCTACATTGGTGACAGCCGCCGCCGTGGCGGCGCGGGTCGGCAGACCCCGGCGCAGGATGCCCCCACGGGCGACTTCAAGACAGGCAACCTCCAGCCTTTTATCGCGCAGCAACATCCGCCCGCCGCCGGGGCCCGAGTAATCGCCACGGTCCAGTATATCATCGCCCACGCGGACAAACTCGGTCGAGGTTAGCCCAGCGACCTTGCCCGAAGCGCGTGCGATAGCCTCAAGCAGCCGGGTCGTAGTGGTCTTGCCGTTGGTTCCGGTGATGAACGCGACCGGGATATCATGCAGCGCAGACCAGTCCACCTCACCCGGGGTGGGCAGCCCATCAACAGGCCAAGTCTGACTGCCTGTACCATGCCCGATCGACACCTCGTCATCATCGCAAAGGATATCCACGCCATGCGCCTCAGCCGCGGCGATCAAGGCGATCAGTGCGGGATTGGCTTCCATTTCCATGACGCCTTTGACATCCGCAACCATCTGATCGAAATCTCCGGGCTCGGATGCCAGCAGGTCAGCGGCACAGAAATGCCAGGCGGTTTGCGCAGCGAAGATCGAGGAATAGAGTTGATCCATTGGCGCCGAGATCGCCAAATTGACGCCACCGGTAAAGATGCGATGGGTCAGATCCTGATCCTGCCAGCCAAGCGCATCCAGCACACGACGCGCGTGGTTCTCCCACAGGGCGGTGACCTGCGTGGCATCAATTTCGGTGAAAAACACGTCCATTACCGCACCGGGTCGATCCCACAACAGACCCGGCCCGGTCAGACGCCGGGCGTCATCCACCTGAATATGGTCGACGGTCGCGCTTTCTATTGTCAGCGCGGTCTCAAGCTCTTCGATCCGGTCCATTCCGGTGCCTCCGCTCAATCCGCGTCTTCGCTGATTTCACGGGCAAGACGCACGCCACGCTCATCCCGGATCAGGTTCTGGTCGCCTTCGAACATATCTTCGAACGAGGTTTCTGCGGGGGCTGCCACAGGTGCGACCTCGGGTTCTTCGCCATCAGAATTGAAATAGATGATCTGTTTCCAGCAGCGCGTTGTGTCATCACCAAAGATCACCAAGAGATCGCCCTGTCCGGCCTGCTCCAACGCGGCACTGACCGCTTCGACCTCGTCGGGGATGACCGTGATGGCTGCGGCATCCACGCCGTTGTCGATCAGGGCTTGACGCATCATCTGCGGCACCTCGTCATGCCCGCGTCCGCGACGGCGGTCATCTGCCTTGCAGATGAAATGATCAAAATGTCCGGCTAGGGCGGCGGCCCCATCGACAATATCTTCGTCGCGCCGGTCGCCAGGCATCGCTACAACGCACAGCCTGCGGCCCTTGATCTCTAACTGATCGGCCAGCGCCGCCATCGCTTTCAGCGCGGCGGGGTTATGGCCATAATCGAGGATCACCTTGAAGGGATGTTCGTCATAGACATTCATCCGTCCAGGTGCCTGAAAATAGCTGGTGTCGAAGGTGCGCAGCCCATGACGGATATTATCTAGGTCCACGCCGAAACTATAGGCCATCGCGGCGGCGAACATCGCATTCTGGACGTTGAAAATTGCCTTGCCTTCCAACGTCGCCGGGATCAGATGCGACCACAGAACCGGGATATGAAGCCCGTTGTCATAGATGGTCAGCATGTCACCATTCATGCCTTTTTCAAGCACGATAGCCTTGCCGCCGGCCTTGATATGTTCCTTGACCAGACTGTGCGCTGGATTGGTCGTGACATAGAAAATCTGATCCGCTTGAGCGTAGTCGGCCATTTTCAGACAGTTGATGTCATCGGCATTCAGCACTGCAGTATCCACAGCGCTTTCAACCACCACGCGCTTGACAACGGCCAGCTCCTCGACCGTGTTTATGCCGCCAAGACCCAGATGATCGGCCGAGACATTCAGACACGCCGCCACGTTCGACCGCTGATAGCCCAGACCGGACCGCACAAGCCCGCCGCGTGCGGTTTCCATCACCGCAAAATCGACCGCCGGATCACGCAGGACGATCTGTGCGGATTTCGGTCCCGTCATGTCGCCCTTGACGCTTAGTTTACCGTCCACATAGACGCCATCGGTCGAGGTCATCCCAACGGTCTTGCCGCTGGTTTTCATGATGTGACCCAGCATCCGCGAGGTCGTTGTCTTGCCGTTGGTGCCTGTGATCGCCGCAATCGGGATGCGGGTTTCCTCATTGGCGGGGAACAGCATGTCGATCACCCTGCCCGCCACGTCGCGGGGCTGACCTTCGGACGGCGCCACGTGCATCCGAAAGCCCGGGGCGGCGTTCACCTCGACGATAGCACCGCCAATATCCTTGTAGGATTTGGTGATGTCGTCGATCAGAAAATCCACACCTCCCACATCCAATCCAACCGCCATGATGGCGCGTTCGGCCATGTCACGATTGTCAGGATGCACCACATCCGTCAGATCAATTGCTGTCCCCCCCGTCGACAGATTTGCCGTTGAACGGAGATAGAAGATCTCGCCTTCCGGCAGCACGGTTTCTTCGGTCACGCCCGCATTCTCCATCAGGCGTTTGGCCTGATTGTCGATTTCCAACATGGTCAGCACTTTCTCGTGTCCGATGCCACGGCGCGGATCCTGGTTCACGATGTCAACCAGTTCGGCAATCGTGTGTGTGCCGTCGCCAACGACATGTCCGGGGACACGCTTGGCCACCGCAACCAGTTTGTTGTTCACAACCAGCATTCGGTGGTCAAAACCGGTGATGAAGCTCTCCACCAGAATGGCCCTGCTGCGAGAATGTTCCTTGGCTTCGGCAAAACCGGCCTCGACCTCGGACTCTGAATTCAGATTGATCGAAACACCACGCCCATGATTGGCGTCAAGCGGCTTGACGACGACAGGAAACCCGATACGTCCCGCTGCTTTTGCCGCCTCGCGTGCCGAATAGACCATGCGCTGCTGTGGTACCGGCAGGCCCAGATCGTTCAGCAGATTGTGGGTATCTTCCTTGTCGCAGGAAATCTCGACCGAGATATGTTTGGTCTCAGAAGTGATGGTAGCCTGGATGCGTTTCTGATACTTCCCGTGTCCGAACTGCACCAGCGAGCCAGAGTTCAGCCTGATCCACGGAATGTCCCGCTCTTGTGCCGCCTTGACCAACGAGCCGGTCGAGGGGCCAAATTCTTTGCGCTGCGCCCGCAGCACAAAGCTGCGTAACTCATCATCCCAGTTGAAATCTGGATCAAAGTCGTAATCCACCTGGTCCTTGAGGGAGTGTGGCAACAGATGCATTAGCAGACGCATCGCCAGCTTGCCCGCATCCAGTCCGACATCGCGCTGGCGGTATTCATAAACCATGTTGTATTGGCCGGGTTCGCCAGTGCCGCGCGTTCGGCCAAAAGTCACATCCGTACCAGCTACGTTCTGAACCTCGATAGCGCAATGTTCCAGCACATGACCCAGCCAGGTGCCTTCATCTTCGCGCAGGCGGCGGATGAACCCGCCGGGTTCGCGATAGGAACAGCCATGTTCTGTCAAACCGGGAAGTGCCGCGACCAGAGCGTCGATAAATTCCGAACCAATCTTTGCCGAAGGCCATTCTTCCAGAATACCCAGATCGATAACGTGGCGAATAACCGGAAAACTTGCCCAAACATTCGGGCCGACAAAGACGTTGGTCGAAATTATTTTCATGAGGCACCCTGTTGGTTAGTTTTTATTTTCCCCCGCCGGCGCCCTCGTCCCCGGACAGGTCCGGCAATGTACAGAACGCCATATGCTCATCCGGCGGAAACGCCTGGCGAGCCGTCAGATCATAACGGCACCCTTCGCCCAGAACGTCAAGCCGAAGTCCCAGAAGGCTCAACGCCTCTCCGCGACGGGCATCCCACATCGATGAATGCGTCAGATGGCTGGCATCCACCACAGTGACCGTTCCGCTGCCCACTACCTCAAGGACGTTATCGGGCCCAATGAAGGCCGCCGTGTCTTCGTCAACGCCCAGCCCGATCAGGAAAGGGTTGAAAGATGAGGCGGTTAACAGGCGCCCCAGGCGGTTACGCTGCGTGAAATGCTGGTCAATGATGACCGCATTGGTCAAACCCATGCCCGGGGCCAGAGTGATATTGCCTTCAGCCGGGGCCGAATTGCTGCTGCCGCCTGCAACCATATGCTCGGACATGACCGACGCCCCGGCTGAGGTTCCCGCAATCGGTATCCCCGCCGCATTCCGGCGCCGGATTTTCTGAGCAACAAGCGTGCCACCCAGAATCGCCGACAACCGAAGCTGGTTCCCGCCGGTCATGAATATCCCAGTGGCGCGGTCCAACATCTCGGCATAGTCGGGATTGTCGCAATCGGCGCGGCGCGAGATGGGCAGGAACTCAACCTGACCCGCTCCAAGCTCAGAGAAAATGCGGTTATAATCCGGCCCTGTTTCTTCCAGCATCGAGGCTGTCGGGATCACGACAATATCGGCATCGCCGCCGCCGGACAGCTCCACGAATTTGCGGTGAATCTGCATTTCCTTGACGCGGTCTTCGCCACCGCCGATCGGGATGATGAACCCGCGCGGGGTCTCTGCATCAATGGGTGCAGGGCACATATCTTAACTACCTTCCGGAGCTATAGCGGGCAGCCACCGGGGACCGCGCGGACGTTCAAATCTGTTCATACATGCCGCGCCGGGCTATCTGGCCATCGCGGACATGCCATTCCCCCCGGGCCATCACATGCCGCACAGCGGTGTTTTCGTCAAGAACCACCAGATCGGCGTCCATACCCACTTTCAAACGGCCCTTTCGATGTAGCCTGAGCAGATCGGCGACATTAGAGGTCATCGGAGCAAGCGCATCAGACAGAGGCATTCCTTTATCGGTCAGGTCGCGCAGTGTTTCAGGCAGAGTGTCGGACAACCCCACACCAAACCGTGTCAGATTGCCCTCACGGTCAAAGGCCGGCAGGCAGCCACCCCCGTCAGAGCTGATGGTGAACCGGTCCGCGCGGCCACCTTGATCGCGGAATTGGATATAGGCCTCGGCGGCTGATATGCCCGGCTCGATATGCTCGCATGGGAATGCGGTCGCGTCGATGTAACATCCGTGCCGCGCCAACGCGACAGCCTGTTCAAAGAGGGGTTTGTTGCGATTGACATGAGTTGGATTGAAGACGCGTGCGGGGATTTCGCAGGTCGCGATTGCCTGTTCCAACATCGACAGGCCCCTGTCGCCGTCGCCCATATGGCAATGCACGATCCCTGCCTTGCCGGTCATCAGGCCCGCGACATGCGCCTCACTTGCGATCCGCAGAAACTCGTCCAGTGTCGGTTGGCTTGACCGGTGATCACTGATCGCCAGCTCCCCAACGCCGATAACCGGATCAAGGAATACGATATCACCCCGGGCGGAACCGGTCAGCGTGGTCAGAGGGACGTGATAGCCACCAGTGTGACACCAAGCCGAAAGCCCCTCCTCCCGCAGCCCATAGGCCTGCTGCACCAACGTCTGCGTGTTGCGGGTCAGATCGTCCGTCCCCAACACCCCGACAACCGACGTGACCCCGGCACGGGTGAACGAGGACAAGACCATCGGCGGCACCCGGCTGGCTGGCCCGGTTTCACCGCCACCACCCGTGATATGCGCATGTCCGTCGATCAAACCAGGAACAACCGATGCACCTTCGACGTCAACGACTTCAGCCTGAAGCGGATCCGGCAGTTCGGGTTGAGCGCTACCGAGGTAAATAATGCGTTCCCCCGCGGTGAGAATATGGCCTAGACCAACAGGCTCAGGCGTATAGAGCCGCGCATTCTTGATCAGTTTCAACACGTTTCATACCCGTCAGTAAGAGCAAAGACATTCTTTCTTGCACTGAAAGTCAGCAGAAGAACCATCCCTTAATTCGGAGAAAGCGTAAATGTCGGGCGCAGGCCATAAAGGCAAAATCTTAGGAGCGCTGAGGTAAAGCTGGGCATTTGCGCAATTCGCCGCGCCCGTCGCTTTCGGATCGGAACAACCGTAAGAAGCGAATGTAGCGGAGGCAGTGAAACCTTTGTTGACAGCCGCCTCACTGAGAAAAGGCCCGCTGGAATGGTGGGCCTTTCTATTTTCACGTTCAGCTCTTTTTGCCGACATTTTCTTCGAATGAGACTTCAAAAGCCGCCTGCTTTTCAGGACTGGCTTCGGTCTGATACTTGGCTTTCCATTCGCTCATGGACATCCCGTAAAAGATCTGGCGGGCTTCGTCCTTGTCCATCTCAATGCCATGTTCATTGGCCGCTTCCTGATACCAGCGCGACAGGCAGTTGCGGCAAAATCCGGCCAGGTTCATCATGTCGATGTTCTGAACATCGGTCCGGTCTTCCATCAGGTGCTGCTGCAACCTGCGGAATGCGGCGGCCTGAAGTTCGGTTTCGGTTTTCTGGTCCATGTTCTCGCTCCGGATGCTTGCCCAATATGTTCAAGTTGACCTAACAACCCAAGCGGGCCGTTTCAATCATCAGCAACACCTGAGTGCGCTAGGCCAGTTTCAACGCCAGCCAGGGCACGATGGAAAAGATAAGCACCAGAATTTTGTAATTGGCCAGATACCTGAAATACGCACGTTTTACATCCGCGCGGTCCATTTGGAACATCCGACTATGGATGCCAGCCGCCCAATCCTGCATCAGCACGACCATCAGGGTCGAAAACAGCAACACAGCAAGGTTGATCACCGCCATCCAGCCGAAAACAGATGTCAAAAGCTCTTGCGTCATGATCGCCTCCTTTCGCCTGATATATGGGGTTTCGGGCTCGGTCGCTCAATGGTGCGCAGGCTCTCAGCCACCAAAAGTCACAATTCGCTTTGCGAAAGGGCGTCTTCCAGGACAATTCCCAGACGTTCGGCCCATGCGCGCTGCCCCGCGTGGTCGGCGATCAGGTCATTGCGCAGTTCGATTAACGCATTAGGGCGGCCAAAGGCAGTGCAATGCTTGTCGATCGCATCGCCCGGCAGAACGCCAGTATACGGTTCATTGACGCCAACACATAGGTCCTTTTCAGCCTGCAACCGGTGGATCAGTGGGCGCGAAAAACGCTCATCCGGAGTGTGCAGCACACCGACATGCCAGGGACGCGGTTCGCGTCCACGCAACTGCCGGGTGAAGGAATGCATCGACACGATCACCGCATGGGGCAGTGCGGCCAGCTCAGCCAATGCCCTATGGTAAGGGCGGTAACACATGTTCAGACGCCGCTCGCGCTCATCCGCATCGGCGTGACGGTTGCCGGGAATGATTGACCCATCATACAATTTCATCACAAGAGTCGGGTCGTCCTCGCCTCGGTTCGGATCGATCACAAGGCGCGAGAAATTCGCCGCGATCACAGGGGCGTTCAGAATTTCACCCAGATGTTTCGATACTTCATAGGCGCCCACGTCATAGGCGATGTGGCGCTCCATATCCTCACGCGGCAAGCCAAGATCCCCACCATTGATTCCCGGTGGAACAGTATTGGTCGCGTGGTCACATGAGATCAGCCAGCGGGAAGGGCGATCCGCGCCATGGATAAAAAACGGAGAATACGTCATAAGCCTGTCATGTTGTTTCCGGCAGGTTTAGGACAGTTGCTTCGGAAAGGGAATTGCGCAATAAGCGGGCAGAGTCGATGTTTGCGGTAACATTCGCGCAAATTCAGGACATGATTTGAGGAGAACAAGGTCAATGCGACGCCTGAGAAATGTGAAAATCGTGGCGACGCTGGGGCCGGCGTCCAATGACTATGACACCATTCGCGCATTGCACGAAGCTGGAGCCGACGTATTTCGCCTGAACATGAGCCATGGCAGCCATGACGAAATCCGCGAGCGGCACCGGATCATCCGTCAGGTCGAAAAGGATCTGGACAGCCCTATCGCCATTCTTGCAGATCTGCAGGGGCCAAAGCTGCGTGTCGGCGTATTTGCCAATGATGCGGAAGAGCTGATCGAGGGTGCCGTGTTTCGGTTGGATCTGGATCCGGCCCCGGGCGACGCAGGCCGCGTATGCCTGCCCCATCCCGAGATTTTTGCTGCGCTGGAACCCGGTGCGCGCCTCTTGGTCAATGATGGCAAAATTCGCCTGATCGTACAGGATTGCGGCCAGGATCATGCTAATTGTACCGTCGAGGTCGGCGGGACAATTTCGAACCGAAAAGGCGTGAACGTGCCGGATGTCGTGCTGCCCTTGGCCGCTTTGTCCGCCAAGGATCGTGGTGATCTGGAATTCGTCTGCCAGCTGGGTGTGGATTGGTTGGCGCTGAGTTTCGTTCAGCGGGCCAAGGATGTTTTTGAGGCTCGGGCACTGGCCGATGGGCGCGCCTCGATCCTGTCCAAGATTGAAAAGCCTGCTGCGGTTGAAGCGTTTGACGACATCCTCGATGCCTCTGACGGCATTATGGTTGCGCGCGGAGATCTGGGCGTGGAGCTACCGGTTTCCGCGGTGCCCCCGATCCAGAAACGTCTGGTCCGCCGGTGCCGTAGCGCCGCCAAGCCGGTGATTGTGGCCACACAGATGCTGGAAAGCATGATCGAAAGCCCGATGCCCACACGCGCCGAGGTTTCAGATGTGGCAACCGCAATCTACGAAGGCACGGATGCCATCATGCTGAGTGCGGAATCTGCCGCTGGCTCATATCCGATCGAGGCCGTGCAGACCATGAACAAGGTCGCCATCGAGGTCGAAGCCGACCCCACTTATGATCAGATTATCGCAGCATCGCGCACGGCGAAGGGGACTACCGTGGCCGACGGCATCGTCGCCGCCGCTCGCGAAATTGCCGAGAAAACGGATATCAAGGCCATCTGTTGTTTCACTCAAAGCGGCACAACTGCGCTGTTGACCGCGCGCGAACGCCCCGGAGTTCCGATCATTGCAATGACCCCGGCAAAAGGAACGGCCCGTCGGTTATGCCTGAGCTGGGGCTGCCATTGCGTAATGACGCCCGAGCTTGAGCGTTTCAAAGGGGCGGTCGTCAGCGCCGCCCGTGCTGCTCGTTCTGGTGGATTTGCAACTGACACGGATCAGATCGTTGTCACCGCTGGTGTTCCGTTCAACGTGCCCGGCACGACCAATATCCTGCGGATCGCGCCTTGCGACGAAAGGCTGATCTATAACACGGATCCTGGCTGATCAGGCGGGTATGACATTCTGCCCGACCGGTTCCTTGACGATTTCCATCACGGTAAAGGAACTGGTCTGGTGAATGCCCGGAAGCTTATTTATCTTTTCCCCCAGGGTCTGGCGGAAATGGGCGATGTCGCGTGTGCGAACGGTTAACAGATAGTCAAACGACCCCGCCACCATCAGGCAGCTTTCGATTTCGGTGACATCGCGCACGGCATCGTTGAATTTATCCAATGAGTTCTCAGACGTTGCAGCCAGGGAAACCTGCACAACCGTCATATGCCCGAGACCCAACCGCTCCTTGTCCAGAACGGCGCTGTATCCGGTGATATAGCCGGTTCTTTCCAGTCGTTTTACACGCTCGGAACACGGGGTGTTGGTCAGGTTTACCCGCATGGCAAGCTCGACGATTGGCAGGCGGCCATTGGCTTCCAATTCCTGCAGGATGCGTTGATCGATCTTGTCCAATTCTCTGTCCATTAGGTAAATTCCCTGTAATTTTGGCGCATAATGGGATAATTTACTGAGAATAGACCAAAAATAATACCATTTCCTAGTGATTTTTCCTGATACTGACTTGAGGGCAGTCTACAATAAATGCTCCAAGTTCCGGCTGCCCTGCCGGGGGCACGGGCCCCGGTCAAATGAACAATAAATGGAGGAACGAGATGACAACAAAAATTGTCATAGGACTGGACGGGACAGAATCCGGAGAACGTGCCATCGCCTTCGCCAAAGATTTGGCTGAAAGAATTGGTTCATGCGAGCTTCTGGTTGCATATGTCATTGAATGGTCGCCCTACACTTTTCAGACACCTGAAGAAAACGCAAAGCGGCACATGCGGCGTGAGGAGGAGATTGAACTAGCAACGACACGGGTGGTGGCACCCGCCGTCGACGCCCTGAAGGCCGCGGGTTTCGCCGCGACCGGAGTGGTGCGCCACGGAGATGTGGCTGAAACGCTGAATGCCATCACGGTAGACAGCAAGGCCGTACAGATTGTCGTTGGACGCTCGTCCGCGGATGGCCTCAAAAAGCGTATCTTCGGCAGCTCTACGCAAAACCTTGTAATGCATGCCGATGTACCGGTCACGGTCGTGAATTGAGGGAGGCACAGGAATGAAAACACTATCTCAACTGGGATTGGCAGCCGCCACCCTGATGGCCAGCCCCGTCGCCGCGCAAGAGGCGCCCGGGTTGGACGAAAAGATCAATCAGGCTTTTGCTGATATCACTGGGCCATTCGTTAGCTTCATATTCGCACCAATTCCCGGGACAGGATTTCCCTGGATCGTGATGTGGTTGGTTATCGCGGCGTCGGTTTTTACTCTGTACTTTGCTTTTGTGCAGATGCGCTTTTTCGGCCACGCGATAAGTCTGGTCAAAGGCGACTATTCCGATCCCAACGATGCGGGTGAGGTTAGCCACTTTCAGGCATTGGCCACTGCCCTGTCGGGCACGGTCGGGCTTGGCAATATCGCAGGCGTTGCCGTTGCTGTTGGCATTGGTGGCCCCGGGGCGACCTTCTGGATGATCCTGGCTGGTCTTCTGGGCATGGCGTCAAAATTCACCGAATGTACACTTGGCGTAAAGTATCGCAACGAATACGAAGACGGCAGCGTCTCGGGCGGCCCGATGTACTATATGTCCAAGGGTTTTGACGAGCTTGGCCTACCCGGAGGTAAGATCCTGGCGGTTGTGTTCTCGATCTTCTGTATTCTTGGAGCGCTGGGCGGGGGCAACATGTTCCAGGCCAATCAGGCGCATCAGCAGATTGCAGGCATCGTCGGGAATTACCCGGGTTGGATCACCGGTGTGGTCTTTGCGGTTGTCGTGTTCATGGTGATCGTCGGTGGACTTAAATCCATCGCGCGAGTGACTGAAAAAGTTGTGCCCTTTATGGGCGTGATGTATGTCGCGGCGGCTCTGGTCATCATCGTCATGAATGCGGATATGATCGGTTGGGCCTTTGGTCAGATCTTTGCCGGTGCGTTTACCGGTCTTGGTGTGGCCGGCGGCATGGTCGGTGCTCTGATCCAGGGCTTCAAACGGGCCGCGTTCTCGAACGAGGCCGGCGTTGGGTCTGCTGCGATTGCCCACTCGGCGGTGCGCACAAAGGAGCCGATCACAGAAGGCTTTGTTTCGCTGCTTGAGCCGTTCATCGATACGGTCGTGATCTGTACCATGACTGCGCTGGTGATCATCATTACTCAGCAGTTGATCATCGACCCCGAGACCGGCAACTATATGTTGAACGAAGCAGGAAGCGCTATTGCGACCGTTGACGGCAACTCAGGCGTCAGCCTGACCTCTGCCGCCTTTGGCAGCGCGTTCAGCTGGTTCCCCTATGTTCTGGCGATTGCGGTGATCCTGTTTGCTTTCTCGACTATGATCAGCTGGTCCTACTATGGCCTCAAGGCCTGGACCTATCTGTTCGGTGAGGGGCACACCAAAGAGCTGGTGTTCAAGATCATCTTCTGCGTCTTCGTGGTGATCGGTGCTGCGGCCAACCTCGGCCCGGTTATCGACTTCTCGGATGCGGCGATCTTTGCGATGGCGGTTGTGAACGTCTTTGCGCTCTACTTCCTGATGAAGATCGTTCGTCAGGAACTGGCATCGTATAGTGAAAGACTGAAAAGCGGTGAGATCCGCAAATACGGTCACTAAATAGACCACCGGGGCGGCCTGCGTCGCCCCGGTGCCTGACTGGGCTGCTAAAATTGCAGATTCAGCCAAAACCCCCTTGCCAGTATGGTCGAACTTGCGTAAACGGCGCTTCTGATCGCGTGACCGGCCGAGATGGCATGCCGAGTCGCGTTTCGAACCGAACCCCGAAAGGAGACGGAAATGCCTAAGATGAAGACAAAGTCGAGCGCCAAAAAGCGCTTTAAGGTGACTGCGACCGGTAAGGTCCTTGCTGGCCAGGCCGGCAAACGTCACGGCATGATCAAGCGGACCAAGAAATTCATCCGCGATGCTCGTGGCAACACCACCCTGTCCGCCCCCGACGCCAAAATCGTCAAGGGCTATATGCCCTACGATCGATAAGAGGAGATTAAGACATGTCCCGCGTTAAAGGTGGAACCGTAACTCACGCCCGTCACAAGAAGGTTATCAAGGCCGCCAAAGGTTACTATGGCCGCCGCAAAAGCACCTTCAAGGTTGCCCGTCAGGCCGTAGACAAGGCCAACCAATATGCAACCCGTGACCGTAAGAACCGCAAGCGTAACTTCCGCGCGCTGTGGATCCAGCGGATCAACGCTGCTGTACGTTCGCATGACGAAGCCCTGACATATTCCCGCTTCATCAACGGCCTGAACCTGGCCGGTATTGAAGTGGACCGTAAAGTTCTGGCCGATCTGGCCGTGCACGAACCGGAAGCGTTCGGCGCGATCGTCGCCCAGGCTCAGGCTGCTCTGACCGCCTGATCCTCTGTAAAGAGACAGTGAATAAAGGGCCGTTCCGTTTGGGGCGGCCTTTTTTGTTACTGGTAACTGGTAGGGTCCGCTTTGAACCAAGAAGGCCGGATGCTGTGCAATGTCTGTCTGCTCGATTACTGAGAACGGTCAAACGATCTTGGGTTTATTCGCGATTTGGCTCACATAGGACATAAAACCAAAAAACATCTTGGCAGATACTCTGCGTTTCGCTTCTGATTTCAAAGCCTCTGCAGTTTCGGAAAATAACAGACCCTCTTCCACCATGCGGTCTGCTCCGCGTTCAATTACGGTGAGAAAATAGGTCGCTTCCCCTTCTGCCACATATCCATGACCTTTCCGAGCCCCAAGTTGAAATCCGGCATCGACCAGGATGCCTGAAATCTGACGCATTATCCAAAGATTAGTGACATTTTGATTGATCATGAATTTGATGAGTTGATCGAGCGGATCAAAGTCCGCGATCTGCGCAGTTGCGGTACTGTAGTCGCCATCACAAATTGCCAGCACACCTCCGGGCTTCAAAAGGCGGAAGGCCTCTTGAACAACGTCTTCAGGTCCAGGGACGTGGCACAACAACGTGTGCATTAACACAAGGTCAAAGGTCTCGCTTTCAAAACCTGTGTTTTTGGCATCCCCGATATCAAAGCTAAGTCGATCATCATCCCCAAAGCTCTTCTGGGCCCGTGCGACCATGACGGGCGAGGGTTCAATTCCATGAGCCGTTGCGGCTCCTGCAAGCTCCAACAAATCTCGGGTAACGTGTCCTGTTCCTGAACCAAGCTCCAGCGCCCGTGCACCTTTGGGGAGCCTCAGGTTTTCCATGTAGGCTTTGCGAATTGCAATCTGCGCAGGCTCTAAACAGCGCACTTCCATTGCTGTTGCGATCCGCTCTTGAAGGGCGGTGTCTTGCGCGCCGAGGTCAGAGTATGGATCGGCCATAAGTTAACTCATTTGAAATGGACCACAGGAGGACATGATAGACCAACATTTTCATCGGCGCCAATAGCGGCCATTGAGGCCCATTAGTCGTGTGACGGGGCATCTCCGGCCCTCTGTCCCCTAGCTACACCAGCAACACGTAGGGGCTTCGCCATCATCATGTGTGAAGTTGGCTCCTGAAAACCGCAACTCAGCGCGTAATATGCCGCCTGGTTTCGGCCATACCAATACCCTTTGTCAGGCTGAGTATGCCTATTCTCAAAGCGGCCTGTCAGGATGCAGGATCACCAACTATCGTGTTCAGATCGCGCTCAGAGATTTTGGTGCCGCACCCTCTTTGCGCCGTTCATCCCGACCAAGACCTGCACGCGGCACCAAATGTTGTCAAATTCGTTGCGACCACCCCATGCCACACAAACGCCCAGCATGGGATTTCTTTAGAGTGCTGCCTTGCGGCTTTCGTCCAGATAAATCTCGCGCAGACGTTTGGCTATGGGTCCCGGCGTGCCGTCGCCCAGCGCTGTGCCGTCAATTTCAACCACAGGCATGACAAAAGCACTGGCAGAGGTGGTGAACGCCTCATCAGCCTCTTTGGCCTCGTCGATAGTGAACAGGCGTTCTTCGACAACCATCTGCGCTTCAGCTGCCATTCGCAGAACGGCCTTGCGGGTGATGCCGTGCAGGATGTCGCTCGACAACGGCCGGGTGACAATCTTGTTGCCTTTGACAAAATACGCGTTGTTGCTGGTGCCCTCGGTCACATAACCGCCTTCGACCATCCAGGCATCATCACAGCCCGCGGCCTTGGCCATCATCTTGCCCAGCGAGGGATAGAGCAGCTGTGTCGTCTTGATGTCGCGCCGGCCCCAACGGATATCCTCGATCGAGATGACCTTGGCACCTTTCCGGGCAGCAGGGCTGTCTGCCAGACCCGGCTTGTTTTGGGTGAACAAAACCAGTGTGGGTTTGGTATCAGCCGCAGGAAATGCAAAATCCCGGTCGCCGTCGCTGCCGCGCGTGACCTGAAGATAGACCAGCCCCTCTTCAATGCCGTTCAACTCAACCAGCTTGCGGTGGATCTCCAGCAGCTCGTCCTTCGAGCAGGGTTCAGCCATCTGCAATTCGTCCAGCGAGCGCTTGAGGCGGACCGCGTGGCCTTCGAAGTCGATCAGCTTGCCGTCCAGAACGCTGGTCACCTCATACACGGCATCGGCCATCAGGAAGCCACGATCAAAGATCGACACTGTGGCTTCGGTTTCGGGCAGGTAGTCGCCATTCACATAAACGGTGCGGGTCATGTCAATCTCCTTAGCCCCAGAGCGCCGCCAATGGCGGGTACACTCCGGCATCATCAAAAGTCAGCGGGTTGTCGCGGTCTTCGGCCAACAGAAGTGGTCCGTCAAGGTCCGTTACCATCGCACCCTGCGCCAGCAATGTCGCAGGGGCCATCGCCAAAGAGCTGCCGACCATACAGCCGACCATGATGTCATAGCCTTCAGCAATCGCCGCTTTGCGCAGCTCCAGCGCTTCGGTCAGACCTCCGGTCTTGTCGAGCTTGATGTTGATCACATCATATTTGCCCTTCAGTTTGGGCAGGCTGGCACGATCATGGCAGGATTCGTCGGCGCATACGGGAACCGGGCGCTCCATCCCGATCAGCGCTTCATCGTCACCGGCGGGCAGAGGTTGCTCGACCAAGGCCACACCCAGGCGCACAAGATGTGGCGCAAGATCGGTGTAAACGGCGGCGGACCAACCTTCATTTGCGTCCACGATGATCGTCGCATCCGGTGCGCCTGCGCGAACGGCTTCAAGTCGGGGCATGTCATCCGGCGTGCCCAGTTTGATCTTTAAAAGCGGGCGATGTGCATTCGCAGCCGCCTGCGCCTGCATCACCTCGGCGGTGTCCAACGACAATGTATAGGCCGTGATTTCGGGGCCAGGCTGAGGCAGTCCAACCAGATCCCAGACACGTTTACCGGCTCGCTTGGCCTCAAGATCCCACAGCGCACAATCTACGGCATTCCGTGCAGCGCCCGCAGGCAATAAGTCCATCAGTTGCACTCGGTCGAAACTGTCGGGCAATCCGGCAATTTCAGCCTCGACCGAATCCAGTGTTTCACCATAACGCGCATAGGGCACACATTCGCCCCAGCCCTGATACTGGCCGTCAGAAATGCGTACAGTCAGAACCTTGGCCTCGGTCCGTGACCCACGTGAAATCGTAAAGACCTGAGCCAGCCTGAACACATCGCGAGAGACGTCAATTTGCATAACATACCTTTTCCTGGCAGAGCCGCCCGGATTTTCCAATTTAGATCCGGGCCGGCGGGACCAGACCGCTTTATACTGCTGCCAGCGCGTCGACCAGCTTGCCTGCACCAAAACGGAACGGGTCCGTCGCGGGCAGCCCCATGTCAGCTTCGACCTGTGCCAGATAGGCGGATGCGTCTGCTTCGCTCATATGCTGCGTGTTGACCGAAACACCGATGACCTGACACTCAGGATTGGCAACCTTGGCCAGCGCCAGCGCCGTGTCCCGCAGAGCCTGCAAAGATGGCAAACTATAGGTCGGCAGACCGCGCATATGCTCGCGGGTGGGTTCATGGGACAGGATCAACGCGTCCGGTTGACCGCCATGGATCAACGCCATTGTCACACCGGAATATGACACATGAAACAGTGACCCTTGCCCTTCGATCAAATCCCAGTGGTCGTCATCATTGTCGGGTGTCAGCCATTCGACCGATCCCGCCATGAAATCTGCGATCACCGCGTCCAGCGGTACACCGTCACCGGTGATCAGAATGCCAGTCTGGCCAGTAGCTCGAAAGGTCGACTTCATGCCACGCTTGCGCATCTCGGCGTCCATGGCCATCGCGGTGTACATCTTGCCAACCGAACAATCGGTGCCCACGGCAAGACAGCGCTTACCTTTACGTTTGATTCCGTTGGCGATTGGATAGTCGACCGACGGAACCCGCACATCATGCAGCTTGCGGCCTGTTGCTTCGGCGACTGCGACTAGATCGGGTTCATCACACAAAAGGTTGTGCAGGCCCGAGGCCAGGTCGAAACCTTCCTCCAACGCCATGACCAGCACCTTTTTCCATTCCTGACTGATCACACCACCACGATTGGCCACGCCGATGACCAAAGTCTTGGCCCCGGCCTCTTTGGCCTTAGCCAAGGACATGTCGGTCAGGCCCAGATCGGCTTTACAGCCCTCCATCCGGTATTGACCCACGGCGTTTTCCGGACGCCAGTCCTTGATTCCAACGGCAACCTTGGCCGCCAGCTGGTCGGGCGCATCGCCCAAAAACAACAGATACGGTGTCTCGATCATTGCGGTGCACTCCTTTGATTCTGGCGCAGGCTATGGGACGGGCAAGGCGAGTGTTTCTCGATTTCGCCCAGCATCGCTGGGTCCCGCAGGAAAATTTCGCGCAAATATCGTAGCTTGCGCAAAATTCTTTCAAGTTTTTAAAGCGATTAAACTTTAATCACCAGAGACATGGCGCATTGCGGCGAATGCTGCGACTGCATTGCCGCAGATGCACAAACGTGCTTGCGGAGACCTGCGCAATTTAATACCTCATAAGACAACAAAATCGCAATTTCCTTTCCTGCACGAGGTCCAGATGAGCTTTCGCATTCAACCCGCCGCCCCCGCGCGCCCTAACCGTTGTCAGTTGTTCGGCCCCGGGTCGAACACCAAGCTCTTCCCCAAGATGGCGGCCTCTGCGGCGGATGTGATCAATCTTGATCTTGAGGATTCGGTTGCACCATCTGACAAGGACACAGCGCGTGCCAATGTCATCGAGGCGCTGAACACCCTCGATTGGAGCACTAAATACATGTCCGTACGAATCAACGGGCTGGATACGCCTTACTGGTACCGCGATGTCGTGGATGTGATGGAGCAGGCCGGAGATCGACTGGACCAGATCATGATCCCCAAGGTCGGTTGTGCGGCGGATGTCTATGCGGTGGACGCGTTGGTCACCGCCATCGAACGCGCAAAAGGCCGTACTAAACCGATCAGCTTTGAGGTCATCATCGAATCCGCAGCTGGCCTCGCCCATGTCGAAGAAATCGCTGCCTCGTCCCCCCGGATGCAAGCCATGAGCCTTGGGGCAGCCGACTTTGCGGCCTCGATGGGCATGCAGACAACTGGCATCGGCGGCACGCAGGAAAATTATTACATGCTGCGCGAAGGTGAAAAACACTGGTCCGACCCGTGGCACTGGGCGCAGGCCGCCATCGTTGCCGCCTGCCGCACCCATGGCGTGCTGCCGGTGGATGGACCGTTCGGCGATTTCAGCGATGACGAAGGCTATATCGCGCAGGCCAAACGTTCTGCCACTTTGGGCATGGTCGGCAAATGGGCAATCCACCCCAAACAGATCGCGCTGGCCAACCAGGTCTTCACCCCCTCGGACGAGGCGGTGTCAGAGGCCCGCGAAATCTTGGCCGCCATGGAGCAAGCCAAGGCCATTGGCGAAGGTGCGACGGTCTACAAAGGGCGTCTGGTCGATATCGCCTCGATCAAACAGGCCGAGGTGATCGTGGCCCAGGCCGAATTGATCGCGGCCAACAGCTAAACGTAAAAAGGCGCCCCACCGGGCGCCTTTCTCTTACCGTCCGAAGACATCATTGGGTGTCCAGGTGAACCTTTCGCCCTTTTTCCCAGATTTCATCATCAGACAGGATGTCCCGAGCTTCTGGAAATAGATGATCTTGAGCGCGTACCACCCGGCTTTGGGCACATCGACTTCGGTCCGCTGATTGGCCTCGCAGCCCTGAATGCCCGAGACTTGTCCAATGTTCTGGCCTCCGACGAATGCCTCTATCCCGTCATTTGACCACGTTTCCAACTCGTAGATTCCAGCAGAGTCGAACCGCATGTACCCCGTAATTTCGGCGGCGACATTGTAAGCGCCGTCAAACGTCATGACGTCCTGACCCTTACTGGTGTCCCTGTAATCCAAGCCCCGCAACGGTTGTCCGGGCTGCGCTTTAGACAGCATGCTTTTTGCATGGCTCAGATCTCGGATCTTCTTGTGTTGATTGCCAGTGCCAAAGTAGTTCACATTCAATCCCGCCTTGGGGCTGGGCTGTGGGTTGGCAGGTTGCAGCTTTAACGGAGCTGCCAAAGATGCTCCCGCAATCATCACCAAAGTTGCGACCAGTGCTCCGGTCCGAACAAGTTTCATCGTCTTCTCCCTGAATACGACCGGTTGGGGTTGTCCCCATTTTTGGTCAAATCTTTGGCAAGACAGTAAAACGTGAATCCAACTCCGGCAAGCCGGTACAGAATCATCTTTCCAATGTCAGGCCCGCATATCCTTGGGCGAGCCCATGACGACATAGGACGTGATCGACGTGACATGGGGCAAAGTCCCCAGAACTTCGGTGTGAAAAGTTTTGTAAGACGACAGATCGGCACATTCCACGCGCAACAGGTATTCGATCGTGCCGGTGATGTTATGGCACTCCACCACCTCAGGCGCGCGCTGCAATGCACGCTCGAACCCTTCCTGAGCGGCCTTTGTATGTTCGCCCAGCCCCACGCCAATATAGGCGACAAAGCCGATGCCCAGCGCAGGTGGGTTCAATACAGCACGATAGCCCGAGATCACGCCCGCGCGCTCTAATTCCTGAACACGGCGCAAACAGGCCGAGGCTGACAGCCCGACCCGATCGGCCAATTCAAGGTTGCTTATCCGCCCATCACGTGTCAGCTCACGCAATATATGGCGATTTATATCATCCAACTTGATCATTAATTGCAGAATTACCGCAATAACCAGCGCAAACGCAATTTCATTTGGGCGGATTCCATCAATTATCTGCGCTATGAACCCTGAATTGCTATTTGCCCTCGTCACCTTTGCCTTCGTCTCGTCGATCACGCCGGGACCCAATAACCTGATGCTGATGGCCTCGGGCGCGAATTTCGGGTTTCGACGCACAATCCCACATATGTTCGGAATCGGGTTGGGCTTTACAGTCATGGTCCTTCTGGTCGGAACAGGGCTGGTACAGGTGTTTGATGCCTATCCGATCAGCTATACCGTGTTGAAAGCGGCTTCAGTCGCATACCTGCTGTATCTGGCATGGAAAATCGCGCATTCGGTCCCAGCCGAAGCGGGCGCGCCTGCGGGAACACCGATGACGTTTTTACAGGCCGCAGCATTCCAATGGGTCAATCCAAAAGCCTGGGCCATGGCCCTGACAGCAACAACCGTATACACCCCCGACCGCACCTTGAACGCCATCGTCATTGTCGCGATTGTTTTCGGCGCAATCAATTTGCCCTCGGTCAGCACGTGGACGGTGCTTGGGCAGCAAATGGCGCGAGTACTCACGAATCCGCGCCGGTTGATGCTGTTCAACTGGGTGATGGCGGGGCTGCTAGTCGCGTCGCTCTACCCTGTTCTGTGGTCGGGGTAAGAGCGTATACAGGCCTGCAACTGCTTGACGAATGCCGGCATCCTTGCCAACCCTTCAGATCTTGCTGAGTTGCATCCGACGCGACGTCAGGCCATATAGCAGAGAACTTCCGCGTTAAGAGGCGTCATGACCCAGTATTTGGAATTCGAAAAACCCTTGGCCGAGATCGAAGGAAAGGCCGAGGAACTGCGTGCACTGGCGCGCGCCAATGAAGAGATGGATGTGGCCGCAGAGGCCGCCGCTTTGGACGCCAAGGCTGAAAAGCTGTTGGACGAACTCTATGCCGATCTGACGCCATGGAGAAAATGTCAGGTCGCTCGTCACCCTGGACGTCCCCATTGCAAAGACTACGTGGAAGATCTGTTCACCGAATTCACACCTCTGGCAGGCGATCGGAATTTTGCTGACGACCTGGCCGTGATCGGCGGTCTGGCGCGGTTCAACGATCAACCTGTTATGGTGATCGGCCACGAAAAGGGCAGCGACACCAAATCGCGCATCGAACGCAATTTCGGAATGGCTCGCCCCGAAGGGTATCGCAAGGCTGTCCGACTGATGGAGATGGCAGGACGCTTTGGACTGCCGGTTATCACCTTGATCGACACGGCTGGCGCCTATCCCGGCAAAGGCGCCGAAGAGCGCGGCCAGTCCGAGGCGATTGCCCGCTCGACCGAAATGTGCCTGAAGATCGGCGTCCCGTTGGTCTCGGTCATCATCGGCGAAGGTGGATCAGGCGGTGCGGTGGCTTTTGCAACGGCAAACCGTGTCGCGATGCTGGAACATTCGGTCTATTCGGTCATTTCACCCGAAGGCTGCGCCTCGATCCTTTGGAAAGATTCAGAGAAAATGCGCGAAGCAGCCGAAGCGTTGCGGCTGACCGCGCAAGACCTGCACAAGCTGGGCGTTTGCGACCGGATCATTTCGGAACCCAAAGGCGGCGCACATCGTGATCGCGCCGCGACCGTGGACTCCGTGCGGGATGCAATTACGGCGATGCTCAAGGATCTGGACGGCAAGGATTCTGCCGCCCTGATCAGAGATCGTCGTCAAAAATTCCTCGACATCGGCTCAAAAGGGCTGGCTGCGTAACCCTCCTCAGCCCCCCAACTGCCTCAGCAGCGCAACTGAGGGCTCTCCGGTCGCGGGCAGCCCATTGGCCCGCTGGTACGCAGAAATCGCGGATGTCGTGTTTTTACCGACTACACCATCTGCGCCTTCGGTGTCGTACCCGGCGGATGTCAGGCGGCGCTGTAGCTCTTTGCGATCTTCAAGCGTCAGACCAGTCGCATCCGGTCCGAAAGAGGCCTGGAACGGCGCGCCTCCGGCAATCCGGTCTGATAGATGCCCTACCCCGATCGCGTAGCTGTCCGAGTTATTATACCGTTTGATCACCTGAAAATTGCGGAACACGGCAATGCGGGGCCCTGGTACCTGAGGTTGCAGCACGGCAACCGGCGTGCCCGAGACCGTCCCGGCCTCACCGCCCCAGGGCTGTCCACGCACCCAACCGGAACGCGCCAGATAAGCCGCCGTTGATGCCAGCGAATCCGTTGGATCGTCGGACCAGATATCGCGCCGTCCATCGCCGGTGAAATCCACAGCATAGGCCAGATAAGAGGTCGGGATGAACTGCGTGTGCCCCATGGCACCGGCCCAGCTACCTGTCATGTTGGCAGATGTCGTGTCACCGTTCTGCAGGATCTTCATCGCCGCTATCAGCTGGCTTTCAAAGAACTGCCCGCGCCGACCGTCATAGGCCAACGTCGACAGGGCCGATACAACAGGCACATCACCGCGCCGCGCACCATAGCGGCTTTCCAGCCCCCAAATCGCCACGACAACTTCTTTGTCGACGCCGTACTGCGCCTCGATCTGAGACAGCGTTCCCGCATGACGCACCAGCATTTGCTTGCCGGTCGCGATCCGTTCATCCGAGGTTGCAATCGCCAGGTAGTCTTCAAGCGACCTCTTGAACTCGACCTGATTTCGGTCCCGCTCGATCACTCCGGGCAGATATCCGGCGCCCTGGAAGGCGCGGTTAATTGTGCTTTGCGAAATCCCTTGTGCGGCCGCGCGGCTTTTGAAGCCCGCGACCCAGGCGTCCCAGCCCGCGTTCCGAACCGGTTGCATGCGCGCGGCCGGCGCCGAAGAAGGCACGCCATCCGTACAGGCAACCAACAAGCCGGAGCCCAGCCCAAGGGAAAATAACCGTCGATCAATCATGGTTGAAAACTGCTCTTATTGTGATTTCTCACAGCCTAGCGCAGAGAAATCGCCGGGGCCAGAACAGCGATACCGAACCGGGCGATTTCGGCAGCTTCGGCAACAAGCCGCTTAGCTGACCAGCATCCGCAGGCCCTGTGTAACATCCGAGCGAACCGCAAGGCGCAAACCCGGCTCATCCCCGGCCTTTAGCGCCGCAATTATCAGCTTGTGGTGATGCGGTGGTTCCGTTCGCTGCAGCCGCCCATAAAGCGCGCGCATCGTCGGCCCAAGCTGCAACCATACGGTTTCGGCAATCGCCAGCATCGCAGGGGCCTGCGCCCGCAGATACAGAGTTCGGTGAAACTCCAGATTGGTGCGAATATATCCAACGGCATCACGTTTGGTGACCATCTCGGCCACCGTCATGTTGATGCTCTGCAATCGGTCAATCAGGGCAATATGCGCACGCGGCAATGCCCGGCTGGCCAGCTCGACCTCAAGCAAGGCCCGCAGCGCAGCAAGCTCCTCGATCCGGTCATTGGTCAGCTCGGGCGTCGAGACGCGGCCCGAGGAAGACAGAAACAACGCCCCTTCAGCCGCAAGCCGACGCACCGCCTCTCGGGCCGGTGTCATTGAGACACCAAACTCTTTGCCAATTCCCCGTAAGGTCAGTGCCTGACCGGGGGCGATATCACCATGCATGATGCGGGATCGCAGGGCCCGGTACACCCGGTCATGCGTTGCGGTCTGCGTTTCCGAGGGGCGTGCGTTCAACATGTCTCTATGTGATCACAAACACCGCACAGGTCAACTCGCAGGCGTGTCAAATCTGTACTGGTGCAGCTGCGCCCCGTTGTCGCGCAGCCAGCGCCGCTGTTCTTTGTAATCTCCGAATAACCGCTCGACCTGGGCCCAAAAGGCTGGGGAATGGTTCATCTCGGCCAGATGCGCCACCTCATGTGCAGCAACATAATGCAGGACGTCTGGTGGAGCGAGAATCAGCCGCCAGGAAAACATCAACCCACCCTCAGAACTGCATGATCCCCAGCGCGATCGGGTATCCCGAATAGAGATGCTGGCATAAGCCCTACCCAACATCGCTGCGTAGTCATCACATGCGCCGGTCAGCCGGTCGCGTGCCAGTTCTTTCAAAAAGCGCGCCAAACGTCGCGCTTCAGCGCCTTCAGGTACTGAAATCTGATCCGCCTGCAACAGAACGCGTCGGCCCGTTGCCCGGACAATGCGCCGTTGGGTGCCCTCAACAGGAATATGCTGCCCAAATTGAACCACCGAGGGGTCTGGCCGATCACTCAGGTGCTGCCGAATCCAGCTTTCTTTTTGGCGGGCAAAGTTCAACGCATCGGATTCAGCAACGCCATTTGGATAGGTCAGTGTAACACGCCCGTCCAACTGGGATATACGCAGACTGATCCGCCGTGCCCGCGCCGATTTGCGCAATGTCAGCGGCACCGGAGGCGATCCTGGCAGTGCGTGATCTCCCATAGGTCTGTTTCTCCTGCTCAAAGGCTTTGACAGTGCCCGCTGCTTGTGGCACCTGACCTGAATCGTCGATACGACTCACCTGATATCAAGGGGATTGGACATGCCCAAGGAAGAATGGGGTGTAAAGCGCGTTTGCCCGACCACCGGTAAACGGTTTTATGACCTGAACAAAGACCCGATCGTTAGCCCTTATACCGGCGAGATCGTGGAACTCGAAACCGGTAAAAGCCGGATGATCGCAGCAGATGCAGAAGATGCTGCATCGGCCAAGGCGCGTGAAAACGCGCCTGAGGAAGAACTGGTTCTGGATGACGACGACGAAGTCGAAGTCGATCTGGATGATGATCTGCTGGATGACGATGATGACAGCAGTGATGAAGTTCCGCTGGACGACATCACTGACATTCCAGCAGAGGACGATAGCTGATCACGGTCAGAGGCGGCCTCGCGCCGCCTCGCGCCATTTGCAATCTGGTTTCAAAATTTTAACGGCGACGCCTGTTTTTGGACTTGCGCTTAGCGCCACTGTCTCATAAACGTCCGCCCACTGCTTCTGCAGTACCTGTATGGGGCCTTAGCTCAGTTGGGAGAGCGCTTGCATGGCATGCAAGAGGTCAGGGGTTCGACTCCCCTAGGCTCCACCAAAACCTCATTCAGATAATTTGCGTCACTTAAGAATCTGAATGGAAAAGATAATTCACCGGTTCGAAGATCCGATTTGGAAGAGTAACTTCCCTTCTGAACAAATAGCATTCTAAGCAGCGCTCTCTTGCCCCTATAGTCGCTTTTTTTCCATACTTTCCAAGATTTTGACAGAATTTTGGCGACCGGTTCGAACATCTCTTCAAAATTCCTTTGCGGAACTTCGAAATCTTCCAACTTCCGCTTGAGCTCTTCCTGCTTCATCGTCTGTCTGGCTACAGGAATGGCAACCCACACGTTGCGGACTTTTCCGCCGCTCCACCCATGATTGATAATACCTGGTCTGTAGCACATTGCGACAATAGTGACGTGTGCTTGTTTCAAGTTTCAATCCTGGCCGCTTTGACCGGATTGGGCCGTATAGTAAAGAATCTTGGAATTGCGGCCTGATCCAGGCAATATTGCCAAATCAAAGCGGTCTCAATCGAGTGCTGCGCCCACCCCAGAGTTTGATGCGGTAATGTTTACCGCTGTCAACTCAGCCAAGGATGGGCGAGACAGACATCCCCTAGCCCAATACTGCTGTAACCGCGCGCAGAGTTGCCGCGACGACGGTATCAGCTTCTTCACGACTCAGGCAAAACGGTGGCGCGAAGCCCAAGATGTCGCCTTGCGGCATAGCGCGTGCGATGACCTTATCCTGTGCCAAAAGAGCGGCTGAGACTTGCGGGCCAATCTTGTCCGCGGAGTCAAAGAAGGTGCGGCTATCTTTATCCTTCACGAACTCGACCGCGCACAACATTCCTTCGCCGCGCACATCGCCGACATTGGCGTGTGCTGACAGTGCATCCTTCATCGACTGTTTCAGATAAGCGCCGACGTTGCCTGCGTTTTCGATCAGGTTCAGATCATCAATCAATTTGAGGTTTGCCACACCGGCCGCGGCCCCGATCGGGTGTGCCGAATAGGTCCAGCCGTGGCCGATGGCGCCGTTTTCATCTGTGCCCTGTTCCAGCACCTTCCACACTTTTTCCGAAACAATCGAACCTGACAGCGGCGCGTAGGCCGAGGTGAGGCCTTTGGCGATGGTGATGATATCGGATTCCAAGCCGTAATGCTCAGAGCCGAACATGCTGCCCAGGCGGCCAAACCCGGTCACAACCTCATCGGCAACCAACAGGATGTCATGCTTGCGCAATACGGTCTGGATGGCGGCCCAGTAGCCTTCCGGCGGGGGCACGATACCGCCGGTTCCCAACACCGGCTCGCCAATAAACGCGGCGATTGTATCAGCGCCTTCACGTTCAATCAGCGCCTCCAGTTCAGTCACGCAATGCGCGACGAATTCGGCTTCGCTTTGGTCCAGATTATCGCGGCGGAAATAATAGGGCGCTTCGGTATGAACCACCTGCGTGAGCGGCAGATCGAACTTTTTGTGGAATAGTTCCAGCCCAGTCAGCGACCCGGTGACAAGGCCCGAGCCATGATACCCTCGCCAGCGCGAGATGATCTTTTTCTTTTCGGGGCGGCCCAGGATATTGTTGTAATACCATATTAATTTGACGTTGGTCTCATTTGCATCTGAACCGCCCAGGCCGAAATAGACCTTGGACATGTTCGAAGGCGCGCGATCAAGGATCATCTTGGACAGGGTGATGGAGGCTTCTGTGCCGTGGCCCACGTAGGAATGATAATAGGCCAACTCGCGGGCTTGATCCGCAATCGCTTCGGCAATTTCCTGACGGCCATAGCCCACATTCACGCAATAAAGTCCTGCAAAGGCGTCCAGCAATTTGGTACCATCACGGTCTTCGATATGGACCCCGCTTGCGGTTTTGATCACTCGGGTCGCTGTTTCGCCCCGCGCGTGCTGGGCCAGATGAGTGGAGGGATGGAAAAAGTTCTCGCGGTCCCATTGGTCAAGTTGATCGTTCTTCAGCATCTTTTCACTCCTCATGCCCAGTCGCGGCAGACATATTTGATTTCGGTAAACTCTTCCATTCCCCGTCTTGCCCCTTCACGGCCCAGACCGGATTGTTTGGTGCCGCCAAAGGGGATCGGCGCGCCGGTGACCTTGGTGCGATTCACCGCCACCATGCCAAATTGCAATGCACGAGATACGCGGTAAATACGGCGTGGGTCATGGCTGTGCAGATACGCAACCAAACCGTATTCGGTGTCATTGGCCCGGGCGATCACCTCTTCTTCGGTATCAAAGGGCGCAATGGCCGCCACAGGGCCAAATGTTTCCTCTGACATAACCACGGCATCGGCAGTCACGTCGGTCAGAACCGTGGGCTGATAAAACAGCGGGCCGAGAGGATCCCTTGCACCTCCGCACGCCAGTTTGGCCCCCTTGGCCAGCGCATCGGCGACATGTTCTTCCTGCTTTTGAACCGCCTTTTCATTCATCAGAGGGCCGATGTCGGGGTCGTCCATACCGATACCAAGGGACAACCTGCGGGTCGCTTCGGTGAACTGCGAGCAGAATGCGTCGTAAATTGAGCGCTCCACAAATATCCGATTGGCGCCAAGACAGTCCTGCCCGGATGTGGCGAATTTGGCCTTGATCGTTTCAGAAACCGCAATTTCAAGATCGGCCCCTTTGAACACAATCACCGGTGCATGCCCGCCTAGTTCCATTACAAGTTTTTTCACTGTGTCGGCGGACTGACGGTAAAGTAACCGTCCGATTTCGGTGGAGCCTGTGAACGAGAGTGCCCGAACACGGGTGTCTTTCGTCCAAGGTTCGACCACGGTCGAGGCCTGGCCGGTGACCACGTTGAACACGCCCGCCGGAATACCCGCCTTTTCCGCCAGTTCAGCCAACGCGAGGGCCGAAAACGGGGTTTCACCTGAGGGGTGAGCCACAACCGTACACCCCACGGCCATGGCTGCTGCTGCTTTGCGGGTCAGCATGGCAGCAGGGAAATTCCACGGTGTGATCATTGCCACCACCCCGACCGGCTCTAGCCAAACCTCGACCTCGGCATCGGGCAGATGGCTGGTGACGCCTTCAATATTGGGTCGCTTGGCCTCTTCGGCGTAGAATTCTACAAAAGACGCAGCATAATCAATTTCACCGCGCGCCTCGGACAGGGGCTTGCCCTGTTCCAGTACCATGATCCGTGCCAGATCTTCTTTGTGGTGCAGCATTAGGTCGAACCAACGGCGCAGAATGGCGGATCGGTCTTGTGGCAAGAGGCCCGACCAGGTCGGAAAGGCGGCCTGTGCCGCATCCACGGCGGCAGAGGATTCCTCTGCCGAAAGGCTGGCGGCCTCACCGATAACATCGCCAGTTGCCGGATCGGTGACGCGGATGGTGTAACCCGACGAAGCTGCACACCATTTACCATTCACATAGGAAAAACTACGCGCCAAAGATTTGTCAGCAATATCATCGCGCGCAGAAAGTGCAGTGTCTTTCATGGATACCTCTCCCTCGATGCCCGACAATGTCGGGCATTACAGGCAAAGGATGAGACCAAATTTCAGGGCCAAAGCAGAGTATTCTACTGTCAACCATCTCTCAGGCAGAGGGTTACTCCTGCCATCCAGCAATGAGGGAAATCGGCGGAACGCCCTGCCCCTTCACTGGTTTGGTGACAATATAGGTAAAATATTTTTCCAGACCTATGTCAGCATTGAGCATTTCATCAATCAGGCGTTGATAGGCATCGATATCGCGCGTCACGATTTGCAGGATGTAATCAAATCCTCCGCCAAGCGCCCAGCAGGCCAACACTTCTTCATAGCGTTGCATTGCGGCCTCAAAAGCCTGAAAGCTGGCAGCGGTATGATCGGACAGTTCGGCCGCAACAAAAACAGTTACATGTGGCCCAAGTTTGCGCAGGTTGATCTCGGCTCTATATCGCTTGATCAACCCGGCTTTTTCCAACTTTTTCAGCCGCTCCCAGCAGGGGGTGGGCGACAGGCCAACGCGGTCGGCCAAAGCCGTTTTTGTGATGCGCCCGTCGGTTGAAAGCACCCGTAGAATATCCAGATCGCGGGCGTCGAGCCGCATGGTCTCACCTCCGGGGAATAAAGTTATCCAACTTTCAACCCGATCACCGCCGCGCAATCGCCCGCTTTGATGAGACCGGGAAAGTGGCGACTGATCAAAAGGCCCGTAACTTTGGCTCGGTATTCAATCGGGGCAATCCCGGTGCGGTCAACCGGCCAAATGCGGGCCACAACATCGCCTTGGCTGACCTGTTCGCCAAGATCAACCATCGGCTCGTAGAGGCCATCGTTTTCCGAGAACACGAAGCAGTTACCATCGGGCATATCCAGGCGCACGGTTGGATCAATCTGCATCTCGCCCTTCAGAATTCCTGCGTGGATCAGCACATTGCGCAGGCCCTTTTTTGCAACGGCAATCGACTTGGCTGTGGCAGAGCCACCACCGCCCAATTCTGTTGAAACCAGAACCTTACCCATATCTTCGACCGCGGTGTCGTACATTCCGACATTGTCGATCTCCAGTAGCTGCACCGAATAGGGGGCGTTAAAGGCGGCCATCGCGGCGAAACAGGCCGCTTCATTGGCTTTATCTTCAAGGATATGGGCCGCCGCGAAGGGCACGAAATCCAGCGTTTTTCCGCCCGAGTGAAAATCCACCGCAATATCGGCCATTGGCAAAAGTACGCGCTGGAAATAGTCGGCAATCTTTTCGGTTGGGGTGCCATCTGGCCGGCCCGGAAAGGCACGGTTCATATTGCCTTTGTCGATGGGCGAGGTGCGTAACCCGGCGCGAAAAGCGGGATAATTGAAGGCAGGCACGATGATCACGCGTCCGGTGATGTCCTCGGGCTTTAGCGTAACCGTCAGTTCTTGCAACGCCACGGGCCCTTCATATTCATCGCCATGGTTGGCGCCGGTCAGCAAAGCCGTAGGCCCATCTCCGTTTTTGATAACCGTTAGCGGGATCATAATTGACCCCCATGCACTGTCATCCCGGCTGTAAGGCAGCCGTAGGAAACCGTGGTGGATACCATCGCTATCCAGCGGGATCGTCGGGGAAATTGGGTTGGGTGTCATTACTCAGTCCTTCACAACCATTTTGCGGGGCACGTTGGCCAGGCACTCATGGCCGGTTCTGGTGATGCGGATGCTTTCAGTAATCTCAAAACCCCAATCCTCCATCCAGAGGCCGGTCATGAAATGCAGGGTCATGTTCTCCTGCAGAACCGTCTTGTCGCCGGGACGAAGCGAGAAGGTCCGTTCACCCCAGTCGGGCGGGTAGCTGACACCGATCGGGTAACCGGTGCGGTTATCTTTGGTGATCCCGTATTTCTTTAGCACGCTGAAGAAGGCAATGGCGACATCTTCACAGAGGTTGCCCTCTTTTGCAGCCTCCAGCCCGGCCTCCATGCCCTCAAGCACAGCCTTTTCAGCGTCGAGGAATGTTTGCGTGGGCTTTCCAAGGAAGACCGTGCGCGACAGCGGGCAGTGGTAGCGTTTGACGACACCTGCGATCTCGAAAAACGTGCCTTCGCCGGATTTCATTGGCTGATCGTCCCATGTCAAATGCGGGGCTGAGGCATCCGCGCCTGAGGGCAAAAGTGGCACCAGCGCGGGATAGTCTCCGCCCGCACCGATCTGTGCGTCATAGCGTAAGGCCGCATCATAGATTTCGGCCACCAGATCGCATTTGCGGATGCCCGGCTCGACCTTTTCAAAGATACGTTCATGCATTCGGCCCACTATGCGGCCCGCTTGGCGCATATATTCCAGCTCGGTTTCAGATTTTACCGCACGCTGCCAGTTGACCAACGCAGTCGCATCGGAAAATTTGGCATTTGGCATGTGGTGCTGTAGCGCGGCAAAGGCCGCAGCTGTGAACCAGTAGTTGTCCATCTCAACGCCGATATGGCCCTTATCCAGCTTACGATCGGCCAGCTGTGCCGACAGGTAGTCCATCGGGTGACGTTCGGTGGATTGTACATAATGGTCCGGGTAACCGATGATATTGGCGGGATCCATAAAGCAGGTGCGAAGCGCGCCATTGGCATCTTGTCCACGGCCGTACCAGACCGGCTCGCCAGTGAGACTCAGCACTACGCATTGATGCACGTAAAAAGACCAACCGTCATAGCCGGTCAACCAGTTCATGTTCGAAGGGTCCGTCACGATCAGAAGGTCAAGCCCACGTTCGGCCATGGCGGCGCGGGTTTTTGCAATGCGCTGGCTGAACTCATCGCGTGAGAAGTGGAGTTTTGGTTCTGGCATAGAATTAATCCGTTGTTAGCTTGAAAACGTGTTGCCTTTGCCTGAGTTTTCCGCGCGCTGGCGAGCAAGCGTGGCAATGGCGGTGTCCTGGACACCCGTACCTGTCAGGTCAGCAATAATGATGTCACTGTCGGATTGTCGCCCCGGCGCCTTGTCGGAGGTGATATCACCCAGTTCAGCAAACCTGCCATCAGCCGGGAAAATGCCTACCGCAATGGCGCTGCGCAGCTCGCCTTTGAGGGCGCATTGGGCTTGGCTGTCGGGCACATAGAGCGTTGCCTTGGCAAGACAACCCGGGTCAAGCTCGACCTTGTGTTCCTGATCCGAACCCATCGCAATGACAAGCTGCCCCGGTTGCAGCCAGTCCGCTTTGATCAGCGGGGTCGCCGAAGGGGTTGTCGTGACGATGATATCTGCCGAGGACACGGCACCCGCCCTATCAGTGCTGGCCGTGACGTCGACCCCAAGTTCTTCGCGAAGGCTGGAAGCCAAGGTTTCGGCCTTGGCCGCATCCCGCGCCCAGATCACAGCGCTTTCGATGCCGCGCACAAGGGTCAGCGCCTTGAGTTGTAGCTTCGCCTGCACACCAGCACCGATGATACACGCGCGTGTCGCGTCCTCGCGCGCAAGGTGGCGCGCAGATACCGCTCCCGCAGCGGCGGTGCGCACATCCGTGAGATAACCATTATCCAGAAGCAAAGCTTCCAGAACGCCAGTGGTGCTTGAGAATAGCACCATCAAGCCTGATGTGCTGGGCAGGCCCAGCTTGGGATTATCGAAAAAGCCGGGACTCATCTTCATGGCAAAGCTGTCTATGCCGGGGACATAAGCAGACTTTACACATACCTCGCCATTATGATCTGGAACCATCAGTGTCATGATTGGCGGCATGACCACTTTGCCCCCGGCCAGTGTCGAAAAACCCTGTTCGATGCAGTCCACTGCATCGATATCGAGCGGCACCAGATCGCGCAATTCGGCTTCTGTCAGAATTTTAATCTGCGCCATTCTAGCCCTCCGCCGTCACATCTACATCTTCGCCGGAAATGATCCGGTGATGCAGCTGCATGTCGATGTTTTGCCCCGATATCAGCGCGACGCACCGACCTGGGTCTTTGATTTTTCCCGCCAGAAGCGCGGCAATGCCGACACTGCCGGACCCTTCAATGATCTGACGTTCCTGCCAATAGGCGTGACGGATGGCAGCAGCAATCTCGGTCTCGGTCACAAGAATCAGATCATCAACAAAGGCACGAGTCATGGCAAAAGTGTGCTGGTTGTCCAATCCAACCCCACCGCCCAGCGAGTCGGCCAGTGTCGACAGTTCTTCGACCAGAACCGGTTTCCCCGCCTTCTGGCTTCCATACATAGCCGCCCCGCGCTCCATCGAAATTCCGATAACGCGGACCTGCGGATTAACCGCCTTCATCACCATCCCGACGCCGGAAATCAGCCCGCCGCCCGACAGCGGCACCAGAACCGTTTCAAGATCCGGGGATTGTTCCAGCATTTCCAGTGCAACGGTGCTTTGCCCGGCAATGATATCGCGATGATCAAACGGGGGAAGCATGACCATCCCATCGGCGACCAGCCTGTCAACTTCTACCTGTGCGTCATCCTGAGAACGCCCGACAATGCGCACCTCTGCGCCCTGCGCCTTGATCCCATCCACTTTGTTTTGTGGAACCAGCTCGGACATGCAGATGATGCACCGCACTCCGGCCTGCTTTGCCGCATAGGCCAAACCGCGCCCGTGATTGCCCGTCGATACTCCCACCACACCTTTGGCGCGCTGCGCATCGCTAAGTGACAACACAGCATTGGATGCCCCGCGCAGCTTGAAACTGCCGGTAATCTGGCCTTGCTCCAGCTTGAGGCGAATATCACCGCCCGTGGCCTTGCTCAGCGCGTCTGAGGACACCGTCGGTGTGACCCGGATCGACTGTGCGATCCGCGCGCGCGCAGCAAAACTATCCTGAAGTGTGATTTCAGAGCTCATCTCTTGTCCTGACTTTTTTCCTATTTACTGAACAACATACCGCCCGCGGGATAATTAGAAGTAATCCCAAGATGCCTCATGCAGCGCCAAACCATCGCCTGATTGGAGGTAACAACCGGTTTGCCAAGCCGGGCCTCCAATTGTGCGACACATGGGGCGGCACGCACCGCCGTACAGGAAATAAAAAGCGCATCAGCATCGGGATCGCACGCAGCAACACCACCTTCGATAATGCTGTCCATTGAGACGCGCGCCATGTCGCGATCATCGGACAATCCAAAGCAAACAGCGTTCACCACGTCGAGGCCGTGTTGCGAGAAATAGGTGACCAGAGAATCCGTCACATCCTGCGTATAGGGCGTAAGAACACTTACTTTTTTTACCCCCAAAGCCTCAAATGCATCAAAGGCTGCCGAGCTGGGTGTGACGCATGGCGTGCCTGGCTTTGCGCTGTTCATGTGCTCGGCCACTTTGTCGTTCCCCAACACTACCGAAGCTGCAGTGCATCCATAGACCAATACATCTAGCGCCTCGCCAGGCAGGATCTCTGCTGCGGCATCGGTCAGCAGCGGCCCTGTCTTCAAAAGGCTTTCATGTGTGGTTGGGTTTTCAAACCCGATCCGGTTTACATATACGCCCACATCATGCCCATGCAGAATGCGTGCGAAATCAGTTTCCGTCGTATGATCCGTGGCCAGCGTGACCAGCCCGATACGATGTGTGACAGGGCGAGCATCCAGCGCGAGAGCCACAGACGAAGTCGAAGATTGTATATCCAAAGCCATTGCCATCCTCACACCACCAGAACCGGGCATTGCGCAAGGCTGGTCACTTTGTGAGAGACGCTGCCCAGCAAATAGCCCTCAATCGATCCCAATCCCCGGCTGCCCATCACGATCAGGTCATTCTCATGTTCTTTGGAAAAGCTGACGATAGTCCGCGCCGTTGGCCCGCCTTTGACAAAGGCCCGGATGTTCTCGCACCCCGCCTCGCGCGCAATGGACGCGCCGCGTTCAGCAGTTATCTTTGCGTGATCGCGCATGATCCCGTCAATATCATCGGGCTTTTCTGCATCGATGACATACATCGATCCTTCCAGTATCGAATGATGACGGTAGAGCGTCAGTACCAACATTTCCGCATCACACAACCTAGCCAATTCAGCGGCTTTGCGAAGGGCGGCCTCTGATCCTTCAGACCCGTCAAAAGCAGCGAGTATTGATTTGAACATTTGTCGCTCCTTTTATTTGTTAAATGCGATGTCGCGCAAAAACAGTGCCACCTGCGGGAAGAAGATCATCAAGACCGAGACACTCAAAAGCATGATCACGAAAGGCGGCGTTCCTCTGATTACTTCCAGATAGGGACGTTTGAACACCGCTACCGCCGTGAAGATATCGCATCCGAACGGCGGAGTGGCCGAGCCGATGGCGGCTTGCAATGTGATCAAAGTGCCTACCAGAATTGGGTCCAGCCCGGTTTTCTCGACCACGGGCGCAAAGATCGGAACAAAGATCAAGATGACCACGATGGGATCCACGAACATACAGCCGATGAAGAACGCAATCGCGATTGTGAACAGGACGCCGATCTGCCCCATTTCATCAATGCCAAGAGCGCCCAAAATCTGTTGCGGTATCTGCGCGAATGACAGAACCCAGGCAAAGGCAGCACCTGCACCCACCAAAATAAAAACTACCGCCGTTACCATGCCCGTTGACAGGGCGACCTGGTATAGGCCTGTGATTTTCATTGTTTTGAAAATGAAGACTTCCAGCAACACCGCATAGGCCACGCTGATTGCTGCGGCTTCGGTCGGGCTGAAAACGCCGAAGAAGATGCCGCCGATGATCAGAACCGGGAAACCCAGCGGCCACAAGGCCCGTTTAACCGCTACCGCGCGTTCGCACCATGTGGCGGCCGGTTCAGTGGGGACGTCATTTAATTTGGCGTAGATCATACTGTAGACCGAGAACATGAACAGGATTAACAATCCGGGCCCGATGCCCGCGATGAACAGTTCAGGGATGGAGGCCTTGGCAACTACACCGTAGATGATCATCCCAATACTGGGCGGGATCAGGAACGCGATGTCACTTGAGTTGACGATCAGGGCCAAAATGAAAGAATCCTTGTAGCCACCTTTCAGCATTCGGGGCCTGAGTGGCGTTCCCACCGCAACGACCGTGGCTTGGGTGGACCCGGACACGGCACCGAACAATGCGCAAGCCGCAGCTGTACTGACGGCCAACCCCCCTCGAACATGGCGAACAAAGGCCATGACCATATCAATCAGCCGCCCTGCGGACTGGCCACGTGTCATGATATCCGCTGCCAGAATGAACATAGGCACGGCGATCAATGAAGAGGGCCGGATACCACCCAACATTTGCTGAATCATAAACTCAGTTTTGTCGATTGTGCCAAACAACTCGATCACGCCGATGAACGCGCCGGCAATGAGGGGTACCATCATCGGGAAACCCATAAGCAGCAGGACAACCATTGCGGAAAACATTAAGAGTGCCATGGTTAAAGCTCCACTTCCAGTTCCCGCGCATCTGCTTCTCGCAGATCAGTTGACAGGTAGATTTCAGGTTCCTGAAGATTTTTGATGAAAGTGAGCGCGTATTGAACCCCGGTCACAAACAGCCCAATCGGCACCCAGATGTAGCTGAGATAAACAGGGAATCCGAGGGCAGGATAGACCCGCCCCTTTGCGTACATGCTGATGATGTATTGCACAGCGTACCACGCCAAGAGCAGCAACAGCACAGCGGTGACTCCCGTGACTACAACCATCAAGATTTTTCTGACCCGTTCGGGTAACGCGTCTGAGATGGCGGACATGCGGATATGCCGACCATGGCGCGCGGCGTAGCCGATACCAGCAAATGTCACCAACAATATGAATATACTGTTCAACTCTTCGGCGAATATAATGGAGTGGTTGAAAACAAACCGGCTGATGACATTTGCGATGGTGTTGACTGCCATCAGAATGACGCCTGTGGCCATGATCACCCGCTCAAGCGCAGCGATCCCCCTGTCAATGCCATCAACAATTCCGGCAAGGCCCGACTTTTTCTTCGTCGTTTCGCTCATATTCCCCCCGAACATTCGCAATATAGGCTGATCGCCGGTTTACTATTTCCAAATTGCAGGCCCGAACTATGGTTCTGGGCCTGCACCGATTTTTCAGATGAACACATCGCAAACGTGATGGATGCCTGTGGCAAAGCGCTACTGCTGCGCAGCCGCTAGATCCTTCTTCATTTGCTCGAGGATGGCAGCGCCACGTTCGCCCGCTCTTTCGACAAAGGCTGCTTCGACCGCTTTTGCACGTTCTTTAAAGGGTGCACGCTCTTCCTCGGTTAGCCGGTTTATTGTGTAGCCCGGATTGCTCTCCTGAATTTTTGCCAGACCGGTTGCATCCAGTTCGACGGCAACATCAAGAATATAATCGAGTGCGACTTGCGACGCATTCTGAACAAGTTCTTTGTCCGCATCGCTTAGCGCGTCGTAAAACTCTGCATTTGCCATCACAGCAGTCGTGTACTGACCATGTCCGGTATAGGTCATCACATTAGTCAGGTTATCCAGATCATAGGCCTCGATCCAAATTGCCGGGTTTTCCTGCCCGTCAACCATTTTGGTTTTCAGCCCGCCGATCAGCTCGCCCCAAGGCATAGCAATCGGGGAAGCGCCAAAGGCCGTGTAAGTCTCCAAAAGCAATGGTGAGGTCATGGTCCGAATTTTCATACCTTCCAAATCGGCAGGTGTCCGAAATTCCTCCATTGTGGTGACCACCATTTCACCTTCCGGGAACACCGACAACAATTCCAATCCCTGTTCGCGATAGATATCGTGGAACATCTCGTTTACAGCGACGCCTTCTTTGAAAAACTTGCGCACGACTTGAGGGTCCGTCGGCTGGATATATGGCACCAGAAAGGCTTCGGCCTCTGGGATCAACGCACCGGTGAAACCTGGAGATTGATCAATGAACTGCAGCAATCCAGCCTGGGCCTGCTCCATGGCGTCGGCCGATTCACCAAGCGTACCCACAGGATAAATCTGGACTGTGTGATCCGAGTTGGCTTCGATTTCCTCTTTGAACTTGGTGGCGTACAGGCCTTGCGGATCTGTCAGCCCCTCTTCCATAGCATAGCGCCAATTGTCCGCATAAGCGGCAGTTGAGGTTAGCAATGCAGCAGCAAGGGGTGCGCAGACGCGCAGGGTAAAACGTGCAGTCTTGGTCATCATATCCTCCCAGATATCACCTTCTTTGTTAGTGATGTTCCACCACATCCCGAAGATTGTACTGCGAGTCAATTATTATATTGTTGCGCTACATTCTAGTAAGCGAATTGCGGCAAAGGCTCGCGTGGGCGCAAAAGTAAACCGGCCAGAAGCTTCAGAGCTTGGCGAAAACGTTCGATTTCGCGAATGCTTCCCACCGAAATGCGCACTGCATTTGTTGGGGTAGCCTTGGGAGAAAGGAATGGGCTTTCGGGGGACACCGCAACATTTAGTTCGCGGGCATGGGCGACAAAACTGTTGGAATCCCAATCTGGAGGGAGCTGCAACCAAAGATGCAAACTGGCCGGATGGCCCGTCCATTTAAAACCAGCAAGCTCTTGCGTTGCTATGTGATACCGCTTGACTATTTCTGCGCGCTGCCAAACCGCCAGCGCTTGTGCTGTGCCATCTTCCACCCAGCGTGAGGCAAGTTCGCAGATCAGCGGCGTTGCCATCCAACCAAATACGATCAGTCTCGCTGTCAATGCAGGAAGCAAATGGTCCGGAGCAACGGCATAACCCGCACGCAACCCGCTGACCGTGCATTTGGTGAACGTTGTCAGGTAGACCGACAGTTCTGGTGCGAACATCGAAACAGGCGGCTGGCGATCCGCTGCGACCGGACCAAACGCATCGTTTTCAATAATATGCAGCCTATGTTTGCGGGCGATTGCAGCAATTTGGCGCCGACGTTCCTCTGGCATCATATGTACATTAGGGTTGGCAAGAGATGGCAATAAATACAAGGCCTTAGGGGCCTTATCAACGCACGCCTTTTCCAATGCATCGGGCAGGATTCCGTGCTCATCAGTTTCAAGGCCAACATGTCGGTATCCGAAATATGCGACACTCGAAACCAAGAGGTGATGCGTGACCATATCCGACAGAATGACGTCGCCAGGACGCAATATCGCAGACATTGCTGCCGACATTCCATGCGTTACCCCGTTCGTCATGAGGACTGAATCTGCATTTGTCTCAAGGCCGCAATGTGAAAGCCATTTGACTCCCGTTTTTCGGTGAGTCGCGTGGCCTACATTCGGACGTGTAGAAAGATATATGGCCGGGTCGAGCCCGGCATGCAAAGTCCTCAGCGTTGATTGCATCGCCTCAACATGCAGGCCACTAAACAAGGGGCGCGAAATCGACATGTCGAACAAGTTTCGAGGTTCTGACTCCAACTTGAATGGCTGTCCGTCGGTTTTGTCAGTGTCGACAACATAGCTGCCACGCCCAATCTGACCATCGATCAGGTTTTGGCGACGCAGAATGTCGTAAGCTTTGCTGACGGTATTAACGCTCAACCTCAGGTCATCGGCCAGTTTCCGGTGTGTGGGTAATTTCTGTCCAGGTGACAAACTGCCGTCTTCGATCGCGCCTGCAATCATCGTGGCAAGGCTCGTATGCAGCGGTGAACTCAGCGTATCTCGGGATGGTTTCCAATTTGTCATGCGACAATAGTAACCAATTCGAATTCGCGAACAAGCAGATCAATCACAAAGAGCTTCACAGGGGTCGGAATTACAGCTTTTTCTATGTGTCTCCCTTGAAAAGAAAGTAATTGCTGTGACCGTGGATCTATCACTTAGTTTTCCTGAAGATCTCAACACGTCAGTATGCGCGGATTGTCCGGGACTGGATGAAGCCCATTGGCTTCGAGGCCAGCGCCTAAGGAACTCCATCAATGCGCCGGACCAAAGTCACGCAGTTCTACAAGAAAAGACAGGAAGTCTTCGGGCGATTCAGTTGCTCTTGGGTCATGCAAAGATGGTAAGCACGGTTCGGCATCTGAGCGTCGAGCTTGAAGACGCCTTTGCCATCGCAGCAGCAATCGAGATCAAGAGCTTGTAGACCAATTTTGAACCGGCCATCTGCTGCTGCGCATCTCATCGAACCTGCTGTTCGTTGCTAGCGCAAATTCTAACCCACCCCCAACTCGCAAGTTGAGGGATTTTTGCTCCGCGTCGCATAGAGAACAGACACGCGTTTAGCGACGTTTCTACAAGATGAGATGTCCTCGGCTGATTCCATACCTCAATCTACGGATCGCATTCTTGCAGGAGTTGCACTGATGCTTGGATTTTGCCTCACCGCTCCTTTGCTGGACGTAGCTGCAAAACTCGCGTCGGCTAGCGTACCAGTTGGGCAGATTACGGCTGCTCGCTTTGTAGTGCAGTGCGTGTTGATGGCCCCGTTCGTCTGGATAATGGGGCTGTCGTTGCATGTAGCGCGAGGCAAATTGATCGTACTCGCATTCCGCTCATTACTTTTGCTGTTCGCAACTTTTTGCTTCATTGCTGCCATCCGTGTGATGCCACTCGCCGATGCGTTGGCAATCGTGTTTGTGGCCCCGTTCATTGTCTTGTTGGTTGGTAAGTTTTACCTTGGTGAAGACGTAGGTCCGCGTCGTGTCGGGGCAGCTCTTGTCGGGTTTGTTGGGGTAATGTTCGTCATCCAGCCCAGTTTCGCGGCCTTCGGCGCGGTTGCAATAATTCCGCTTGGTACGGCAGTTGCTTTCGCTTTCTACATTCTTGTGACGCGAGGATTGTCACGTCGGATGCATCCCGTGGCTCTGCAATTCCACACTGGCCTGATTGCCAGCCTGTTTTCCATTCCAATCTTAATATTTGCGCAAGGCTCTGGTTCGGAGCTGTTCGATCCTGTTTGGCCGACAGACATCGCTTTGTTGTGGCTTTTGGGAGCTGGTTTTTTTGCAACGGTGAGCCACATGATGATGACCTATGCGCTTTCGTTCGCGCCTTCGGCCACATTGGCGCCTTTGCAGTACTTTGAGCTGCCGGTAGCGACCCTGTTCGGCTATCTTGTCTTCAATGACTTCCCGAACACGCTTAGCCTACTTGGTATTGCAATCATCATCAGTGCAGGGCTGTACATGATTCATCGCGAAAGAGCCGTAGCCAGACAATTGGTCACAGAACGTGCAGCACCTCCAATCTAAAACTACTCTCTCTCGCGGCCCATTTCAGACATTTGAGCAAAGCAGAATTTGGGATGACCGCTTCCGCCGAGTTAGCCCTGGTACATTGCACAACATCGGGCGGCTACGGCCCCTCGCAAACCAGCGGGAAGGCACCGATTTCCGGAATCGTGAGCGTGCCTACAGTGACGGATTTGTCTCCTTCGACAGCGGTTATCAATCGAACCGAGGCAACGATCCGACTGTATTCGGGATCGGCAAAGTCGATAACAGTACGCATATCGACATCGGCCCCCTGTGCCACGATGATTGGTATCGCACCATCGACTTCAGTAAGGCTCCAGTGTTTGCCGTCTGCGTGAATGGTCGCGCTTACGACTGCGAGACCAGGGACAGTTCCCAATCCGACATCAAATACAGCGCCTGATCCATCAGGGGCCTCGCAATACAGCCCGACAGTTGCGAATGCCGAGGTTGCCGAGAGGAGAGCTAAGAGCGTCAGTGCAGTAGTTCTGATCATGAACTTTCCTTTTCGTTCGCAATCCGGTCAAAATATATCTTTGGTTCAAAGTTCTCAATAAGCGCGTCTGAACGCAGATCAAAGAAGCAGAAACACCGGCACCCTCAAACCACTACGTTGCCCCAAATTAATGGCACCGCACGGCTGGAACTTGGCTGGTTCCAGTGAGATTCTGCGCTTCGGAGCGGACATCCAACTTCAGCGCAGCAGCGAAAGCAAAGATTTGCATCATCCATTTCTCTGGATGTCGACATTGTCAAAAATGTGGACAACGCTCCGCCCGGCTTTCTAGGTGAAGTTGGACACGACCTCACACACACGTTAGCCTTAAATTCAGAGCGGTACGACAAACGTTAAGGAGACCGTTTTGCGTTTATTTATGTGGATCGCCGCCACACTGCTATGCGGTTCGCTCGCCACTGCCGAGGAACGGCTGGCGATGGTTATTGGGATCGACAGCTATGAAAATATTAACGACCTGCAAAAGGCAGGCAATGACGCTCGAGCCGTCTCTGCCACGCTGAGCGAACTCGGATTTGTGGTCACCGAACTGATCGACCCCGAGCGGCTGGACCTGCGGCGCGGCCTTGTAGATTTCTCTCGCCAGATCAGTCCTGGAGACGAGGTCGTGTTCTACTTTGCAGGACACGGCATCGAAGTAGAAGGTCGCAATTACCTGCTGCCCACCGACGTACCCCAAGTGCGTCCGGGCGAAGAAGATTTTGTGACCGGCGAAAGCATCGCTGCTGACCAGATCCTTGATGTAATCCAGTCCCGCGGTGCGCGCGTGGCACTGATGATACTCGATGCCTGCCGCGACAACCCATTCCCCGCCCAAGGTACCCGGTCCGTGGGCCGCTCGAGCGGGCTATCGCGAATGGAACCGGCCGAAGGGGCCTTCGTCCTCTTTTCTGCCGGTACAGGCCAGACTGCGCTGGACCGACTGTCGGACAATGACCCAAACCCCAACTCGGTCTTCACTCGCTCCCTGCTGGAGCGGATGACCACACCCGGCCTACCTCTGAACGAGCTAGTGCGCCTTGTGCGGACCGACGTGCGTAAACTGGCTGCCAGTGTGAACCACAACCAGTTCCCAGCTTACTACGACCAGCTACAGGGCACATTTACCTTTGAGCGCGGCGGCCCCGCCCCGCTCCCAGTAACTGTTCCAACGCCCCAACCCTCTGCCCCTCAGATCAGCCCATGCGACGCGGCACGCGCTGACTGGGAGGTGCTACAAACCACGTCTAGCACCTCCGCGCTGGAAGCGTTCATGACCATGCACGCGGGCTGCCCCATCTATGCCGCCGCTGCTCAGGATCGGATCGACACGCTCAGTGCCGCTACCCAACCCGCCGAAAGGGCCGTGGCACCAGTGCCTTCGCCGCCCAGCACCTGCGAACAGCTTTGGTACTCGCGCAACCTCATCTTTCATAACAACGGCTTCTGCTTTCAGTCCACGCGTGCGCGGGCTGCCTTTGACACAAGCCAATGCACCACTCGAAACCCGCGCCTGACAGCAGCCGAACAAGGCGAGGTGCAGCGTCTGCAAGCGCTCGAAAGGGCCAATGGATGCTAATATCGCGGCTAGTCGCTGTCTCTCTTGCGCTTGGACTCTTGCCGAGTTTTGCGCGTGCAGATGGCTGCGTCCCCCGCGATTTTCTGACGATGCCATTACCGCAGGGTCGGTCCGCAATCGCCACAGCACTTGAGACCGCATATCCCGGCCTGACCGTCGACGAAGCAGCGAAAACGCTAACAACGGGCGGCCAGACGCTGCCACTTGGCGCGGCTCATAACGGTCCGCCGAAGGAACGGCTGGCGAACGCCTCCATCACCGACCAGTTCGCACAGATTTATCCGCTGGCCTTTGACCTCGCGGCGCGTGACACACCCTGGTTCGATCCAGGCCGCGCCCGCAACGACGCCTTCTTCCGCGCACTTTATGGGCAAACAGAAACTCAGGTTGCCGCCCGGCTCTGGCGCGCAGAATACCAGGGGCCGAAGCGCCGCGCCCGCTTTGCCTTGAACAGCCACCACTGCGCTGCACATCAATTACAAGCGGCGTTCGATGCAATGGCTGCCAGTGGTGAGGATTTTGACCCATATTTCACCCAAGTCGGCGGAAGCTTTAACTGGCGCCGTATCGCTGGCACGCCACGGCTTAGCGCGCACAGTTTTGGTATCGCGGTCGACTTCAACACGCAGCTTGGCGGCTATTGGCGCTGGTCAGGCGCTCCTGAAGGCAACGCCGGGGCCTACGAAAATCAATACCCAGTTGCGCTCGTTCAGCAGATGGAACGCTTTGGGTTTATCTGGGGAGGCAAATGGCACCACTTCGATGGAATGCATTTTGAGTACCGACCCGAACTCATCTTATACGCACGCCTCAAAACGGGTTCACAAAACAACTGAGTCGCGCTTATCCTTGTCTGTCAAGACTCCTGGGTGGACACACACAATGAAGAACCTGACATCAGCGGCCTCCATTTGCATCGCGTGTGCCCTCGTCGCACCGCCGGTTTTTGCGGATTGCGGGTTTTGCGCCGAAAAGGTCACTTTGAACGAACTGCTCGCGAAATGCTATCTCAAGCGGCTGAACGACGAACGCTTGGCGGCATCACAGAACAACTCAGAGGTGCACCTTGTTGATTTGTCCGCATGTGGTTTAGATCGCAGTGCGACTGCGCTTCCGGACGTGCAAACCGATGGAGGGGGGCCGGTGCAGCTGGACCAGGCGTTTCTAATACCCGAACCGGCGCTTGATTGTCTTGCGCGCGAGGTCGAAACCGCGCAATTCGAAAAGGACAAAACACTGACATTTGAGGTCCGCGTTGACTGCTCCAACTGACAAACGGTCGATTAGGCGTACGCGTTCCAATGATCTGGACCCGGGCGCAGCCGAACTTTCCGGTGTTCTTGAATCTGTACAGGCGGACGAGGATGTCGAACCAGGAGACGACGGCCCGCTTGGCCGCCGAATTGCCACCGCCGACACGGCCCCCGCGCCTAAAACCGCATGGGAACGAATTGAGAGCACCTTTCGCCTTTTGTCACTGATCGCTATTGCCGCCTCGGCCGGGGTCTCGGCGTTGAACTTCTATCAGGGCTACCTCGACACAAAAAAGGAGCGCTCCATCGAGTTGATGTCGGACTGGCAGAAAACCGGTGCACGCGAAACATACACCCAACTAGGCAACGTTCTGATCCCCGCAATCAAAGCTGCGGGCGAAGTACCCGCGGACTTGCCCGAGCGAGCACGGCAACTGGCCCGTAAGCAGATCGGTGCGAACCTATTGGAAAATCTCAAAACAGGCGATGCAGATACACTCAAAGAAATCGAAGCGCAGATCGACACAGTAGTTGTGTTTTTCAGCGAGGTTGAATTTTGTTTACGTGCCGACCTTTGCAATACTCCTTTGCTCAAAGACTATTTTGGCACGGAAGTGACCTTATTTTGGGACTATTTTCAGGCCTACGCCTTTGAACAACGCGCCGGTCTATACCCAACCTACGGGGACGCGGTAGAAGCGCTGGCTATCAGCTTTGCAAGCCCATGAACGACGTTACGAAACGGCGCATATACTGAGGACCAACTTTTCCCAATAAAGATAATGTCGGCCCAAAAGAGACATTCCCCACCCGCGCGCGATGCTACGTTCGCAACCAGCGCTGCCCACCCCAGCCAGACACCGCAGCGCGTCAGACATGAGTTTCGCCAGAATATCGCCGGTAGCCGGCCAGACCGATGCTCTCGCCAGCAAGGGCAGTTACAACATCTGGATCAATACACAAACTCACGCGTCGATGAGCAGGTCTTGGGAAACCATATTTCCGACTTGGAGTATTTGCTGCGAGAGTGGCGAGAAGACCTCGACTATTCGACGGATTGAAATGCAGCAAATCGAACAACGGCCAATGCACAAAGCAAATACGATGTGACTAACCTTCCAGAAGATTGATGCGACCACTGAATCCCAACGTAAGTTCCTCTACTATGCGATCGTCGGCGTTGGCACTGCTGCGACCTGTGTTGCCGTTTGGCCGCTAATCAGTTGCTAGGCCCGACTGATAGAAATCAAAATAGACCCGGACTCTCTGCATCTGATGAAAATCGCGTGTCGGACAAGAGCGGCGAATTCCCCATCACGGAAATCAGCGTTGTAATTTCCTTTAGAACGGCGTGGCGCATAATGAAGCCGCAGGCGTTGTCTTGTGTGTTCCGCTGCATTAGCGTCCGGAATCATGGTCATCCGACGATACACATTTGCGCTATTGACGAGTCTTCTGGTCATTCTGGCCGGATTTGGTGGCGAGTCTCATGCCTGCGTCGGGCTTCACTGCGGGGACCATATGCAATCGGCAGGACACTCCGCCGCGGTGAAAAGCATCCCTGACATCTCGGCCCAAAGCAGCCATCACGACACGGATAATGCCGGTACCGGAGAGTGTAACCCCTTGCTTTGCCAAGCCGTCGTACTGATCTCGCAGAACAGCCAAGTCGTGTGGAATCAATATCAGCTTGACCGAGAGTTCCAGATTGGATCCCAATCCAAGTTGACTGAACCAGATAGCCCCTACAGACCCCCTGACCTTTGAAGCTGCCAAGATCCGCGCGCGCCTAAGTGACCGGCCCTTGCGGCTGTTTGCGATGTGCCGCAGCACTTCCAGCCTCCACAAAGTCAGGTTCAACCCATGAAGAAAAGTCACTTGTTAATCGGCGCTTGCGTCGTCTCGGCTGTTGCCGCTTTCATAGTTTTTCGTTCAGACCCAATCGAAGAATCCAGCCTTCAGGCGACAGTTTCAAGAGTCGACCTAGTCGCAATTCAGATGCCACCTATTGAGGGCAATGCAGCAATCGGCCAGCGGGTCTTTGATGCCTCCTGTGCCACTTGCCACGGAGTCAATGCGGTCGGAATTGACGGCGCAGGACCGCCACTGATCCACAAGATATACGAACCTAGTCACCACGCTGATGAAGCGTTTCAGAGGGCGGTTTCACAGGGTGTAAGAAGTCACCATTGGCAGTTTGGAGACATGCCGCCCGTCGACGGCTTGACGCGAGGTGACGTCGCTATGGTGATCGCCTACATTCGTGAAATCCAGCGCGCCAACGGAATAAATTGAGGATAGGCCCATGAAGAAGATTGTAATGCTTATACTCTTGGCTGCGCTCCCCAGTTTTGCGCTGGCGCATTCCAAGGTCACAGAAACAACACCTGCAGACGGAACCACAGTAACGACTGTGCCTGCTGAAGTTGGCCTCAATTTCTCGAAAGACATCCGGCTGACCCGGATAGAGATGGCACACGAAGAACACGGGGCAGTACGACTGGATTTGGGCGACCAGGCAAGATTTGCTCAGAAGTTCAAAATTCCATTGCCAGGCAATGGCGCGGGCACCTATGTCATCGAGTGGCGCGGTTTAGGTGAGGACGGTCATGCGATGCAGGGCGCGTTTACCTTTACTGTGGAATGAGCATGCCAGACATCTGGGGAATTGCTGCAATCCTCGCAAAGCTAGCACTCTATATCGGCTTTGCGGGGGCCACTGGCCTTGTGGTCGTTAAGTGTCTCTATTCCAGCTTGGTCACACCGATAAGCCTGGCGATGAAACGCCAATCCATGGCCTTGGCATGGCTTGCTCTCATTGCGACGGCACTGGGGTTCATGCTTCGTGGAGCCCTCTTGACGGGCGGAGCGGATGGGCTGGTCGACCCCGAGATGCTTGGATTACTCTGGCAGACATCCGTAGGCGATGTATTTGTTTATCGAGTGATAGGCGCAGCAATGATCCTTGTCGGATTGTCTGTTCCGCGCTTTGGTTTAGGGATCGCACTTGTGGGTGGCACGATGGCTCTGTGGTCCTTTGCACAGATCGGGCACCTATCGGATCTAGAGAATTTTGGTACCCAACTCTTGTTACTAGCACACCTGCTCTGTGTAGCTTTCTGGGTAGGCATCTTCAGCCCGCTGCGGAGTATGGCTCTTCAACCTGAGCAAATTGCAGCTGCTGCTGCACTTGGGCATAGGTTTGGCCAAGCTGCGGCACTGATGGTACCCGCATTGATCGTCGCAGGTTTCTGGATGGCTTGGTTGCTTGTTGGTGATATCCGAGCGCTCATTTCCACTGGTTATGGGCAGGCCCTGTTGCTCAAAGTACTATTTGTAGGGCTGCTATTGATCCTAGCCGCCGCGAACAAGCTTCGATTTGTTCCGGCAATGCTGGACGGAGATACCAAGGCGGCGCAGCACCTCGCCCGATCCATCGAAGTTGAGGCGCTGATCGTTCTGGCGGTGCTGACAACTACGGCGACACTAACAACTGTTCTGACGCTTCCGAATTGAGGTGGGTGGAGATGACCAGGCACTTATTTATTTTGGTCCTATGCAGCATTTATTCCAGCGTTGCCGCGGATCATACGTTTACAGACAGAGACGTGGCGAATGGACAGAGGCTCTACGTAGATCAATGCGCCGCGTGCCACGGCGTTAACCTGGAAGGCCAACCCAACTGGCAAACACCGGGTGAAGACGGTGTGATGCCTGCTCCACCACATGACGTGACCGGGCACACATGGCACCATGATAGCCTGCTTTTGTTTGACTACACCAAATTCGGCGGTGCAAAGACACTGGCCGCACGCGGCGTCAAGAATTTCAACAGTGGCATGCCGGGTTTCGAAGGCACTTTGACTGATGACGGCATATGGGATGTTCTGGCCTATATCCGTTCCACATGGCCGAAAGATATTCAGCAGGTACAAGCCAGTCGCAACCTCGCACACGACTAGAGGCAGGCCAACACGAATGTCACAGACATCATCTGTGCGGGATACCTGAACATTAGCAAATCGCAATGTTCAGGAGGAACTATTTTCCCGAGCTCGAAATCCCAAAAGCCTTTCGATATTTGGGAATGAAAATATCTTTCCCCTTTATCTTGCGTGTGATCCAGTCACCCACTGTCACAAAAAGCCAACTGCTGCCGATGACTGGGCCAAGGGGCACCAGAATGGGTGCTTTTTTCCAGGGCGCGTAGGGTTTCTGACTTTCAACGGGTGCGCCCTCGATTACTTTCTTAAGCGTTTTGATCAGCCAGGGATTCTGCCGTGCCGTTGCTACGATTGTCATTCCGTCGCCAATGTCGGCAATGTCACCGCCGACGAAGACATTCGGATAGCTTGACGGTCGCAACCATTTGTCGGTTTTGACCCTACCCAATGCATCAGCCGACACGCCCGGAAGGCTTTGAACCAAAGACGATTGGGGTTTCGATCCAACCACCGGAAATATAAGATCTGCCGCGATCACTCTACCGTCGGTCAAGCTCACGGATCCTTCGTAGGGCCGATCCAAATGGCGTAAATCCTGCGCCCTCTGGCCGAGAATGACAGTGACGCCCAGCCGTTCCAACTTACCTTTGAGCTGCGCGCCTAGCTTGGCCGGGTACTTGGGAAACAAGGTATCATCCGACGAAACCAGGGTGATGGATTTACCCGGATGTGCCGAGGCTGTTTCGCCCGCAAGCTCTGTACCGACAGCGCCTGCCCCTACGATCACAACTGAATTCGCCTTGGCCAGTTGCGCGCTGACGTCTTTGCTCGCTTGCTGAAAATCCGCAATGCTGTCACCCGACGGCTTGAACGGCGCTGCATAGGATGATCCGGTGGCGATCAGGATATAGTCCGCCGGAAAGACAGCTCCAGATTCTAAAGTGACCTCGGTTTCAGAAACCGAAACGGCGCGCCCGCGCACGACCTTACCCGATTGCAGCAGATTGTCGTATGGCAGGATGATCTGGTCCAGCAAGGCGGGTTCAACCAGCGCGCGGATCGCTGCAGGCGGATGCACGAACGCTTCGCGTTGCTCAATCAGGGTGACGTCCGCGCAAGCGTCCAGTTCCCGGGCAACTTCAAACCCGACATAGCCCCCGCCAATGATCACAATTTTCTTCTTCGCCATAGGGTCCCCCCGTTGCGGCATAACGTTCTGACCACTATCTAAAATTGCACGTTCACACGAACAAGTACGGTCATCTAGGATACTGCCTTGAAACATGATGAGTTAGAGGATCATTGTCAGATCGAAGCATTGATCTCGGCGATCTCAGGTCGATGGAAGCTGTTGATCATCTACTGGCTTTCGCAGGGGGACTGCCGGTTCAACCAGCTTCAGCGAAACCTCGGGCGCATCACACATCGAACGTTAACGCGCCAGCTGACCGAGTTGCAGACGACGGGCTTTGTCTCTCGCAAAGACTTCAAGACCATACCGCCGCATGTCGAATACAGCCTCACACCTCTGGGTCAAAGCCTGCTTCCACTGCTGTATGAGATGCATCAATGGGCGGCGCAGAATGCGGACAAGTTACCGGAACCGAAAGATCTTTCGAAACAACTAGGGCGATGACCTAGCCCATTGAACAGGGCCAGGCATCTGAAGGGGCAAGACCAAGATCTATGTCAAAGCCCGACCAATATCTCTGGCAACCATGTCGCCACTTCGGGGATCAGGATGATAACCACAAGAACCAGCATTTGCGCCCCTACAAAGGGCAACACGCCGCGATACATCTGCCCATAGCTCATGTCACGCGGAGCGATTGAGCGAAGATAGAAAATCGACGGTGCCATTGGCGGTGTCAGATACGAAGTCTGAATCACCACTAGAACCATCATGGCAAACCAGATCGGATCAATTCCGGCGGATTTCACGATCGGAGCAAAGATCGGAATGAAAATCAGAACGATCGACACCCAGTCCAGTACAAAGCCCGCGAAAAAGACCACCAACAAAAAGAATGCGATGATACCGGCATTGCCATACCCGATCCCGGCAACGGTATCGCGCACCAGCTGTCCGCCTCCGGTGACCGCAAAGATGCTGGTGAACATCGTGCCTCCGGCCACGATCAACATGATCATAGCGGTGATGCGCAGGGTCACATTCAGTGCCTCGGACATCAGTTTCAGGTTTAGTTCCCGAAACATCAAAGCCAGCAGGATCGTGCCGGCGGCCCCGACTGCGGCGGCTTCGGTGGCCGAGGCGACACCGGCCAGAAGCGAGCCCAGCACCAGGACAATCAATGCCAGCGGGGGCAACAATGCCGTCAACGTCACCTTCATCTTACGGCCGGTTGGCATCGCGCGCTCTGCCGGTGGCAACGGAGGAGCGTCAGCAGGTCGGACCATGCTGCGCACCAAGATATAAAGCACGAAGAACACCACCATCAGCAGGCCGGGCAGGATAGATGCGGCAAACAGCTTGCCAATCGACAGCTGCGCAATCGACGCATAGACGACCACAATGACCGAGGGTGGAATTATTGTCCCCAGTGAGCCCCCTGCACAGATTGTTCCCGCGATGAGGTCATTACGATAACCCGCTTTGGTCATGGCTGGGATGGCCATCAACCCCACAACTATCTCGACCGCACCTACAACGCCGGATGCGGCGGCGAAAACCGCGCACATTGCAATCGTCGACAGCGCCAATCCACCGGGTAAGCCGCCCAGCCACAACTGCAGTGCAAAGAACAGACGTTTCGCGATCCCCGAACGCTCAAGTATCGCTCCCATGAAAATGAACAGAGGGATTGCTGCCAGTACGAAATTCGAAGCCGTATGAAGCAGCGGACCATAAAGCTGCAAAAAGATCAGCTCGCCGAACACCATGTAGCCAAAGGCGACGGAGATGATGATGAGCGAAAAGGCCACCGGCACTCCGGCAAAGACCAGCACAAAAAGGGCTGCAAACATCAGTAATGGTGTCATTGGTTTTCTTCCATGCCGTCCAGTTCGCCCGGTGCCTCACCAGGTTTCTTGCGCCCCGAAAGCAACTTGATCGCCTCAGCCAGGAATTGCAGCGCCAAGGCCGCCAGACCAACGGCGATGACCGTGTAAAACGGCCAGACAACCGGCGCCCAGGGGCTGACGCTTTCGACCTCTCCGGTGATCAGTGCTTTCCAGGCCTTTTTGCTTGCAACCCAGGCAAAGATGGTCGTGATCGGTGTCATGACCAACAGAAAGACAGCACCGTTCAACAGCTGCTGCGCCCGCATCGGCATACGCTGAGACAGAAAGTCGATCCTGACATGCACGTCACAGCGCAGGGCATAAGCCGCCCCAAGCAGAAAAACCGAACCGTTCAGCATGTACGAGATATCAAACGCCCAAAGCGTCGGCGCACCAAACGCATAGCGAGCAACAACCTCGTACAGCATTGCCACGATCAGGGCAAAAATTACGCATCGACCCAGCAGGGCCAGCGCCCCGGCAATCGCGTCGATGACTCTGAGAATAGTGGTCATGTATGTCCCCGGAAACGGATGACCGGCACGAATATCCGGTCATCCAACCAATGTCAGGGCAGAGCCTATTCGGCGCTGTCGCGAACCAAATAACCCGAATTCTCGGCCCAGTTCGCTTGATAGGCGAGGTAGCTGTCCAGAACCTCTTGCATCCGGGCGCTTCCGTCTTCGGCTTTTTTGGCAGCCTGGCTACGGGCCCAATCGCGCCCGGCGGCGCGGATCTTTTCGGATTCCGCTGGTACCATGTTGATGATTTCAACTTTGGTGTCGCGGAAGGCAGCCATGGCTTGAATGTCCGCGTGACCGAAATGTGTGAAGCTTTCGTATGTTGTCAGCTTGGCCGCTGCGGTAACCTGAAGCTTGATATCCTCGGGCAGAGCATCCCAGGTTTCCTGTTTGACGAAGACTTCCCACAGAAAGGATGGCTGATGCACGCCGGGCATGATCATATAGGGCGCAACCTCGTGGAAACCTTCAGAGATATTGCCTCCTGGTGTCGACCATTCGACCGCGTCCACACCCTTACGCTGCAGCAAAGTGTAGATCTCATTTCCCGGGACAACCGTCGGAACGCCGCCAAAGCTTTCCTGTAGAACTGCGGCCCATGCGCCCGAGGTCCGGTATTTGACGCCCTTCAGATCGTTGGTTGTTTCGATCTTGACGTTCGAATGCGCCATCACTTCGGACGTACCGACCCCAACGACCAGCGTGTGCAGACCCATTTCTTCGCGGCGGAAATCCTGCAGCATCTGCTCACCGCCGCCTTCATAGATCCAGTGCAGGGTCGCCTCGCCGGACATGCCACCGGGGAAGCTGGCGAAAACGGCATTGGTCGGGTCCTGGTTTACCAGATAAGACGGCGTGGAATGACCAGCTTCGACGATGCCGTCCTGAACTACTTCATACGCCTTGAAGGCCGGGGCCAGAACGCCCGCGCCAAAAGGTTGGACATGCATGCGCCCCGCGGTCAGTGTGTCTACATTGGCCGCAAATCGTTCCATGAAGTTCTGGTAAAAGAATGAACCTTCACCAATCGCTGCGGTCATCTTCCATTCAATTTCTGCGGCGCTTGCGGGCATTGCAAGCGTGGCTGTTACCGCCAGGGCGGCAAAGTTCGAGAAGAGTTTCATCTTGTCCTCCTGTTATGGGCCAAAGCCCGATTTTGCACGTCGAATGACGCGGAATTTCCGGTGATCTGCTTCTATGGCAGAGTGTTGCGGATGATACGGAACAGCCGATCTGGGTGTCCCTGCCCGGCCCCGTTCACCGGAGCCAAAGCCTTTGATATGGCCGAGGCAATTTCTAGCCTCAGCCCTGTGGTTCACCGCTTATTGCGTCGAGCCTTCCAGATCTTCGGGGCTGAGTGCGGCGGGCATGTTCTGATATGCCACGGGTCGCAGCCAACGGCGGATGGCCATTGTGCCGACGCTTGTTGCGCCGAAATTCGTGCTGGCAGGATAAGGCCCCCCGTGGACCATGGACCCCACCACCTCGACCCCGGTTGGGAAGCCGTTGAACAGCAACCGCCCGGCCTTGCGCTCCAGAATCGGGAAGAGTTGCTGCGCCAGCGCAGTGTCGCTGTCATCCATCTGGATCGTGGCGGTAAGTTGCCCGTCCAGCTGGGCTGACAAGGCAACCATCTCTTGTTCCGAGTCCACGCGCACAATCAGCGATGCGGGCCCAAACACTTCTTCGCTGAGGCTGGGATCAGCCAGAAACGCTTCGGCATCGGTTTCGAATAGCGCCGGTTCAGCTGAACGGCCTGCCGTGGAACCTTGATGGATCGTGCGCACGGCAGGATGTTCGGCCAAATGCGATTGGCCGGATCGAAATGCCTCGGCAATCCCATCGGTCAGCATGGTCTGTGACGGCACTGTACTCAGGGCACTCGCAGCAGCATCGATAAATTGGTCAGCATCATCGCCTGTGATCATCACGGCAACGCCCGGATTGGTGCAAAACTGCCCTGCCCCCATGGTCATCGACCCCGCCCAGGCTTTGCCGATCTCTTCACCTCTGGCGGCCATAGCGTTTGGAAGAACAAACATCGGATTGACCGAGCCCAATTCACCAAAGAACGGGATCGGGTCTGGGCGGCTTGCGCAGAGGTCAAACAGCGCCCTGCCTCCGGCCAGCCCACCGGTAAAGCCCACGGCACGGATTGCCGGATGCTTTACCAATGCTTCTCCGATGCTGCGGTCCCCACCTTGCACCAATGAGAATACGCCGTCGGGCATACCGGTCGCCCTGGCCGCCGCGTGGATGGCATCAGCGACGATTTCGCCGGTGCCCGGATGGGCGGGGTGGCCTTTGACCACGACCGGGCAACCTGCGGCCAGTGCCGATGCGGTGTCACCTCCGGCAACCGAAAATGCCAAGGGGAAGTTCGAGGCGCCAAAAACAGCCACCGGGCCAACCGGGCGCTGCATCATCTTGATGTCAGGACGTGGGGCGGGTTGGCGATCCGGCATCGCCAGATCATGGCGGCGCTCTAGATACGCACCATCCTGGACGAATTCGGCAAACATGCGCAACTGACCAACCGTGCGTCCCCGCTCGCCTTGAAGACGCATCTCGGGCAGACCGGTTTCTGCACTGCCAATGCTGGTGATGGCCTCGGCACGGGCCTCGATCTCATCCGCGATAGCATTCAGGAATCTGGCTCGATCCCCTCGGCTGCGATTGGCGTAATCTCCAAAGGCAGCCTCGGCCAGGGTACAGGCCTGATCAACCAACTCAGGCGTTCCCGCAGCAAAGTTGCTCCCCTCACCCGAGACGGGGCTGGAGGCAAAGCTTTCATCAGCTCCAACCCACTGACCGCCAATCAAGTGCTGACCGCGAAAAACATATCCATTATTCAACGACATACCCAATCCTCACGCTGCATTTTGCGCCGAAGAACCGGCCTGACTGCTCCAGTTCTCGTACCAGGTACGGAACAGTCTGAACTGTTGTTCAACATAGCCGCGCTGGCTGTCAGTAAGGGCATCTGTTTCGTTGAAATGATGCGTGTATTCGGGATGACCCGTCATAACCATTAAGTGTTTGTAGTAGAGCACAAGATCGGTGCCTTCGTCGAAGGACGACAAAACGCCCAAAGCCGCCTCAAGCTCCAACGCCCGGGCACGCGCGTTGGCATTGCCCTTGGCCGCCGCCTGACACAAATCCACCAGATGCAGAATCTCATCGGGCAGCACATTCCCGATCCCAGTGATGGCGCCGGTTGCGCCACAATTCACGATCCCGTGGAACACCGCGGTATCCACGCCGACCATCAGGGAAACATTGTCATCACCGCTGGTGATGTTTTCGGAGGCATAGCGCAGATCTTCGGCGCCGCCGAATTCCTTGTAACCGATCAGGTTCGGGTGGTCCTTGCGCAGATCAAAGAACAGGTCCGCACGGGTGGTAAATCCGTAATAAGGGCTGTTGTAGATCACTGCGGGAAGATCCGGTGCCGCGGCCAGAATGCCTTTGAAGTGGTGCCGCTGCGCAGTCATGGACGCGCCGCGTGACAGTACACGGGGAATGACCATCAAGCCGCTGGCGCCCACTTTCTGCGCGTGTGCGGCATGCTGGATTGCCAGGGCCGAATTGATCGCGCCTGTTCCCACGATCACCGGGATACCAGCCCCGACCAACGCCTCGACGCCCTGCATACGCTGCGCATCGGTCAAAAGGGGCCAATCACCCATCGAGCCACAATAGACAACCGCGGACATGCCCGTCTCGATCAGCTCAAGACCTTTACGCACAAGCGCCTCAAAGTCAGGACTGCGATCCGCGCGACAGGGCGTCATCAGGGCCGGGATGCATCCGGAAAAGACATTCGGGTTCACGATTTGGGTCTCCGTATTTTTTTGCCGGGCCGGTGGATTGCCCCACCGGGTTAGGGATTCGTGTAATCTTGCCGTCAGTCTACTTTAAATATTTTATTTGTCGACAAATTTTCGACAAGAAGGAATAAGGCCCTAAAATACGTGAAAAACAACTGGTTTTTGGCTGGGATTAACACTCGACTTAGCACCGGTACGTGTGGCAAAATTGATGTGCGAACGCAGATGGACCGCGATCCAGCGGCTAGGGAATGCTCTGACATGGAAAAACGAAAGCCGGTCGAAGCCGGCCGCAAACGTGGATCAGGCGTTCAGTTCGTCTATGAAACCCTGCGGGACGAAATCATCGACCTCGCCCTTGCGCCCGGCAGCGCCATAGACGAGGCCAAGCTGAGCGAGCGGTTCTCGATGTCGCGCACCCCGATCCGCGAAGCCCTTGTCAGGCTGACATCGGAAGGGTTGGTGGCGACACTGCCGAACCGCGCGAGCATCGTGGCGCCCATAGACTTTTTGAATCTTCACACATTCTTTGATGCGATGACCCTGATGTATCGCGTTACAACCCGGCTGGCCGCCGAATACCGAACGGACCAGGATCTGAGCGACATTCGCATACGGCAACAGGAATTTTCGGATGCGGCTGCCAGAAATGACGTTCTGACCATGATCGCAAAAAACGCAGAGCTTCATAATGCAATCGCCAAAGCAGGGCGCAACCCATATTACGAAAGCCTGACGCGCAGATTGCTGAACGAAGGGCAACGGATCATGCGGCCCTATTATTCGTCCTTTGGGGATCGGTTACCGGATCGGTATTCCCTGGAACATGACGACATAATCGCAGCTATAGCGGCCCAGGACATCACCGAGGCCGACCGATTGGCGAGCGCCCATGCGGAACAAATCGTCCAGAACATCCGCGACATGATCTCGGCGGATCGGCGTCACTCAATCAAACTCTGATTCTGTTTCGCTAGATACTAAGCCGTTGGAAAAATTGAGGGGTTTGAAGGTTTACACCCGGATCTTCCCAAAAAAATTTACCTCTGCTAAAAAAATTTTGATATTTCCTCTGCGATCCGGTTGAATGCGCGGCAACCCACGATTCCGGGAGACAGGGAATGAACGCAGCAAACGCGAGCGACAAATCAAAGCCGAAGGGCACGCCGACCGAGCTGGGGCAGGCAATTCGCAGGCGGCGCAAGGCGATGGGCCTGACTTTGGACAAGGTCGCACAGACCTCTGATCTGACAACGGGCTTTCTGTCTCAGGTCGAGCGCGGCCTGAGCTCACCCTCGCTGACCTCGCTGATGGCGATTGCCGCGGCACTTCAAACCAGCATCGAAAAGCTGCTCAGCGTACCCGAGGTGTTCAGCGAATATGTGGCAAAGGACAACCGCCAGACATATTCCCTGGGTATGCGGGGCAGGTTTTATGAGAAGCTGGGCCCTGGTTTTACCGGTGCATTGTTCAACCCACAGATCGTTCATCGCCCCCCGGGGCACGTTTCCGAAAAGATGCGGCATGAGGGCGAGGCGTTTTGCTATCTGATCTCGGGACGGCTTGAATATCACCTTGGTGACAAGGTTTTCATTATGTCGCCAGGTGACGTCGTTCACCACGACACATCTACCCGTCATTTCTCAGTCGTATTGGGGGACGTAGAAGCCGTAGAGCTTTGGGTAACAACCTCTCCGATCAATGATTCCGGCTTTGTGGCAAGTTAAATTGACCAACCGAACAGAGGTCAGCCTAAATACATTTGGCCATTTTTCACCCATCACTAAAAAAAGCTTTAGTATTGTTAAGAATCGGATATGGTCGCCCCGAGCATGAATTCATTCTGCGGGAGGACTGATTATGAAATTGAAGACGGTTTTGGGACTAACCGTTGCCGCCACCCTGGCCATGCCTGCTTTGGCACAGGAAAGAGGCGGCACACTCAACTTTGCACGCTATGACGGGTCGCGCCTGATTGATCCGATCTATGCGGATCGCAACCCCGATATCTGGATGGTCGGCAGCCTGTTCGACACCCTGCTGCGCAGCAGTGCCGACGGTAATTCTGTCGAGCCCGGCCTTGCTGAGACCTATACGGTCTCTGACGATGGTAAAACGGTTTCGCTGACCCTGCGCGAGGGGATCAAATTCGCAAACGGTACGCCCATGTCAGGTGACGACGTAGTCTTTTCCCTCGACCGAGCGCGCAATCCCGACCTGAGCCCCTGGGCTGGCTTGCTGGGTTCGATCGACGCGGTTACCGCAGATGGAAACGCGATCACGGTTGCCCTTGGCAGCCCGGATCCAACCATCCTGTCCATGCTGGCCACATTCAACACGGCAATCGTGTCCAAAGCGGCCTTTGAGGCCGCAGAAGGTGCAACAGATCAGGAAAAATCCGCTGCGATATTTGCCGCCACAGCCGCCGGAGTAGGCTCTGGCCCCTTCTATCTGTGTGGCTTTGAACAAGGTGCATCGATGGATTTCTGCGCCAATGAAAACTATTGGCGCATGGGCGCAGACGGCAAAGCTCTGCCGTATCTGGATGCCGTACATTTTGAGATCATCCCGGATGACGCTACCCGCATCCTGAGTTTGCAGGCCGGAGAAGTTGATGCCGCAGAATTCATACCATTCAGCCGTGTGGCCGAGCTGGAGCAGGATTCCAACATCAACATGAACCTCTATCCGTCGACGCGGATCATCTATTCGCCAATCAATACGCGCGATAGCCGAGCCGATGGTTCTGCCAACCCACTGGCCGACGCCCGCGTCCGGCAGGCGCTGAACTATGGCACCAACAAAGAAGCGTTGATCGGGCTGGTACTGCATGGCGCGGGTCAACCGATGAGCTCGCCGTTGATGGCCAAGGCTACCCAATATGCCGCCGACATGACCCCGCTCTATGGCTATGACGTGGACAAGGCCAAGGCATTGTTGGCCGAGGCCGGGTTTGCCGATGGAACCGAAATCACCTTTACCACGCTGGCAGGTTCTGCGGACGATGCAACCATCTTTGCGGCGCTCCAGCAGATGTGGGCTCCTCTGGGCGTCGATCTTGTGGTCGAGCAAGTGGACGGCGCAACACGCGGCGCAAAGAACCGATCAGGTGAGTTTGACATTCACACCTATGGCTGGGTCAACGATGTAAATGATCCCAGCCAGGTGGTGGGCTGGCTGGGCCACACACCCACGGCCAAGGCGGTAGGAACCGGCTGGGAAAACGCCGAGTTTAACACCCTGTTCGACGAAGCCGCCGGTGAAATGGACGCCGAGGCGCGCAAAGCGAAATTCGCCCGAATGCAAGAGCTATATGCCGAGGCAGCCCCCCTGCTGTTCATGTATGAGACCCCCTTTGCCGTTGCAGTTGGCTCGGCTGTCGAAGGCTATGTCCAGACCCCTCTGGGCAACAATATCTTCGATCAAGCAACCGTCAGCCGCTAAGGTAAGACCCCTGGTCCCGCCGCTTTCAGGCGGCGGGACAAATTTGCGGAGCTCGCTTTGTCCAGCCTGTCCTATATCTTCAAACGACTCCTGATGATGATCCCGACCTTTTTCCTGGTCATGATTATTATTTTTCTTCTTGTTCGATTGCTACCGGGGGACCCTGCCATTGCGATGGCCGGTGATCGTGCCTCGGACGCCGACATCCAGGCCATCCGTGAACGGCTTGGGTTGACCGAACCTATGCTGGTGCAATTCTGGCTGTTCCTTACCAACACCGTGCAGGGCGATCTGGGTCGGTCCATCCTGATGCGCTCGGATGTGATCAATGTGATTTCTGACCGGCTTCCTATCACTGTCTTCCTGACTGTGTATTCGGTGGTTTTGTCGCTGCTGATTGCCGGTCCGCTGGCCTTTGTTGCTGCGCTCAACCGGGGCCGCTGGCCTGATGCGGTGATCCGCACCGTCTTTCAGATCGGGCTGTCGATGCCGGTGTTCTATATTGGCCTCGTTCTGTTGACCTTTCTGGCAGCACAGCTGCGCCTGTTTCCGGTCGGAGGATATGGCGACACCTTTACCGAGCGGCTCTATCACCTGTTCCTGCCTTCAGTGACCGTAGCGCTTTACACCTCGGCCATCATCATGCGGAACCTGCGCAGCGCGATTATCGAGGTTCTGGACGCCGAATATGTCCAGTTCGCGCGTGCCAAAGGCCTGCCGCCTCGTTTGGTTCTGGGTCGCCACGTCCTGCGCAATGCGCTGATTTCCACGGTAACCCTGCTGGGCCTGTCCATCGGCAATCTGATGAGCGGGACATTGGTCACCGAAACCGTATTCGCCGTGCCCGGAATGGGGCGCCTGATGCTCGAGGCTATCTTTGCCCGCGACTACCCCCTGATTCAGGGGCTGACCCTGACATTTGCTGTTCTGGTTTCCGTGGTTTTCCTGATGACCGACCTGTTTCAGAGTCGCCTTGACCCAAGGATGCGCCTGCAATGAGTGACGCGACCTTCAACAGCACCTCGCAGCGCCCCACCTTCATGCAGCGGGCCTTGCGCAAACCTGGGTTCGTGGCCGGGTGCATCATCATCGGGTTTTCGGTGCTGCTTGCCCTGTTTCCCGGCGTATTCGCGCCCTATGACCCAAGCGCAATCGACTATCTGGCCCTGCGCCAACCACCATCCTGGGCACATCCGTTCGGCACAGATCTGTTAGGGCGCGACAGCCTATCCCGCGTCATCTGGGCCTATCAGGTCAACATGCAGATGGCAATTTTCGGGACTGTATTCGCATTGGTCACTGGTATAACTGTTGGCGCGCTGGTCGGGTATTATCGCGGCATCGCGGACATGATCTTTGGCCGCATCGTTGACGCTGTAATCACCTTTCCTTTCCTGGTTCTTGTCATTGCCGTGGTTGCGGTTCTAGGGCCGGGCCTGATCAACATGTATATCGCGATTTCAGTTGTTTACTGGGTCTATTATGCGCGCCTGATGCGGGCCGAGGTAATCGCTCAAATGGGGAATGACTATGCCTCGGCCGGGGTGGTGATGGGATATTCCGACAGCCGCATCATCTTCCGCCACCTGCTGCCAAACGCGATAACACCGGTTATTGTCTATTGGATGACTGACATGGCGCTGGTGATCTTGCTGGGGTCATCCCTTGGCTATCTGGGGTTGGGGGCGCAACCACCGCAGGCCGAATGGGGCGTGCTGATCGCCGAAGGGCGCAACTTTATCTCGACCGCCTGGTGGCTGAGCCTGATGCCCGGCATCGCCATCGTTCTGACCGGCCTTGGCTTTTCGCTTTTGGGCGATGGGCTTGCCGATCTGCTGAGACCGCGGGGATAGCGATGCAGGACCAATCGAAACTTCTAGAAGTAACCGGGCTATGCACAACCTTTCACAAGAACGGTCGCGCGCTGCCTGCGCTGCGCGATGTCAGTTTCGGCGTGAACCGGGGTGAAGTTTTGGGGCTGGTCGGCGAAAGCGGGTCGGGCAAGAGCGTCACGTTGCGCTCGATCATGGGGCTGGCGCGCCGCTATGGCGACGTGACCGGCCAGGTGCGCTGGAATGGAAGTGATCTGATATCCATGTCAGACAGGGCTCTTCGTCGGTTTCAGGGTCGCGAAATCGCGATGATTTTTCAGGAACCGATGACTTCGCTGAACCCTCTGCTGACAGTCGGACTGCAACTGGAAGAGACCCTGCGTGCCCATACCGACCTGCCCCGCGCCGCGCGCTTGGATCGGGCAATCGAAATGCTGGACCTTGTCGGCATCCCCTCGGCAGCGCAACGCTTGAAGGACTATCCTCACCAATTTTCCGGCGGAATGCGCCAGCGGGTCATGATCGCAATAGCGCTTGCCGCAGAACCCAAACTGTTGCTGGCGGATGAGCCCACCACAGCTCTGGACGTGACCATTCAGGCCCAGATCCTCGATCTGATCCTGCGACTGGCGCAGGATATGGATATGGGGGTTGTGCTGGTCACCCATGATCTTGGCGTGGTTGCCCAGACTTGCGACAACGTGGCCGTTATGTATGCGGGACGGATCGTCGAACAAGGGCCGGTCCGCGATGTGCTGCGGTCACCGCATCACCCCTACACTGTCGGTCTGATGCGGTCTGTGCCCGAAAACATCGCTCCTCGCACGCCGCTATATTCTGTTCCCGGAGTGCCGCCCGCACTGGATGCCCTGCCTGCCGGATGCGCGTTTGCACCGCGCTGTGCCGCATGCATAGACGCCTGCGCGCAAGAGCGCCCAGCGATGACCCTGATCACCGAACATAGACAGGTCGCCTGTTTCAACCCGATAACCAAAACCCAAGGGAACGCCGCATGACCGCCCTGATGCAAATCCGTGACCTGCATCTGCGGTTCCCAATGGGCCGAAGCATCGGCGATGTCATTTCGCGGCGTCCTGGTCGCGAAGTACGGGCGCTGAATGGTGTCAGCCTAGATCTGACCCGCGGCGAAACTCTGGGCGTCGTCGGAGAGTCCGGGTGTGGAAAGTCCACACTAGCCCGGTGTATCGTGCGCCTTCATAAGCCCAGCGACGGTTCAATCCACTTTGAAGGTCAGGACATATTCGACGGCGAAATCAAAGCTGACCGCACCTATAACCGCCGGGTTCAGATGATGTTCCAGGACCCCTATTCATCGCTCAATCCCCGGATGACGACAGGGCAAATTCTGGCCGAAGCCCTGAGCGTTCACAACATGCGCCCAGAAGCAGAAATTCCCGACCGTGTGGCCGAGTTGCTTGATCTGGTCCGCCTTCCGAAGGACGCGCAAGACAAGCTGCCGCACGAATTCTCCGGAGGTCAGCGTCAGCGGATCGCCATTGCGCGCGCATTGGCGGTCGAACCCGAAGTTCTGATTGCGGACGAACTGGTCTCGGCACTAGATGTTTCGGTTCAGGCGCAGGTGGTAAACCTGTTGCTGGACCTGCAGCGGGAACTTGATCTGACAATCCTGTTTGTGGCCCATGACCTGCGGCTTGTCCGTCATGTTTCAAACCGGGTCGCGGTAATCTACCTTGGGCGGATCGTTGAAATCGGCGACAGCGAAACCTTGTTTTCCGCCCCCTCCCACCCTTACAGCCAAGCTCTGCTTTCAGCCGCGCCTTCGCTGAACCCCGACAACCGGGGCACCGTCAAGCGGCTTGAGGGAGAGCTGCCTTCACCGCTGAACATGCCCTCAGGGTGCCCATTCCATGTCCGGTGCCCTCACGCCAGCAACATATGCAAAGCCAAAGTGCCTGCCCTGCTGCCTTTTGAAAATCGTGGCGAGGTCGCCTGTCACCATGTTGAAGAGATAAATGCCGATGCTTGATGCCCCCGGAACCGACCGATCCGCGATTGTTTCGGCCTTGCGCGCAGAGCTTAAAGCACAAGGTCTGGATGCCTTTATCGTGCCCCGCTACGACGCACATCAGGGCGAATATGTTGCCCCTCATGATGAACGCCTCGCCTTTGTAACTGGCTTCAGCGGCTCGGCAGGCATGGCCATCGTCACACCCGAAACTGTCGCTTTATTTGTCGATGGCCGCTATGTGGTGCAGGCTGCAAACCAGTGTGCCGAGGCTGTTTTCTCGCACCATCATCTGTTTAACGAGCCGCCCGAATACTGGCTGGCCGCCGTTGCACAGAAAGGATGGAAAATCGGCTTTGACTCGATGCACCTACCGCCGGTCTGGTTTGACCGATTTGAGCACGGGCTGGAAGGCAGCGGTGCCGCGATGGTAGCGACGGCTTCAAATCCGGTCGATGCAATCTGGACCGACCAACCCGCTGCCCCCCAAGGACAGATCGAGCCATTTCCACTTCAGTTTTCGGGCCGGGCGGCGGGTGATAAGATCTCGGATCTGGCCACAGAGCTAACACGCCGAGAGGCCGACTTGCTGGTGGAAACTCAGCCCGACAACATCGCCTGGCTGCTTAATGTGCGTGGCTCAGACGTGGCTTTCAACCCTGTTCCCAACTCTTTCCTTCTGTTGCAAAGCTCGGGCCAAGTGCACTGGTTCGTGTCTGACCAAAAACTGGATGCCGATGTCACTGACCACATGCCGGAAAATGTTTCGGTTCAGGCGCCGGATGGTTTTCTGTCTACACTCAGTGATCTCACAGCGCCCGGCCAGGCTGTGATTTTCGACCCCGATTTTTCGCCGACGGCGGTCAAACAAGTGCTGGAGCGTACCGGAGCGAAGGGCGTGCCGGTCAACGGATTGTTAAGCAAAACCAAAGCCCGCAAGAATACAACGGAACTGGAAGGGTTGCGCGCTTGCCATATCCGGGACGGGATCGCCTGGACCGAATTCTGCGCCTGGCTGGCGGCTCAGGTACAGAAACAGGCTGAACCGGTGACCGAGCGCGAAGCAGAACAGCGGGTATTGGCCTTCCGCAGCGTTCAGGATGGGTTCATCCACGAAAGCTTCAACACAATCTCGGCCGCCGATGGCAATGCCGCGATGTGTCATTACGCTACCGAGGTCGACAATACCGTTCCGATCCAACCGCGGGGCACATACCTGCTGGATTCCGGGGGGCAGTACGACACCGGCACAACGGATGCCACGCGCAGCTTTTCGTTCGGGCCTCAGCGGCCTGATGGATATGACCGGGCCTATACCGCAGTGTTCAAGGCCTTTCACGCTCTGGCCACGCTGCGCTTTCCTGCAGGCACACAGGGCCATCACATTGATGCAATCTGTCGCCGCCCGCTGTGGGATCTGGGATTGGATTATGACCACGGAACGGGTCATGGAATTGGCCACCGGTTGTCTGTCCATGAACATCCGCAGCGCATTGGCAAACCTTACAACCCGGTCGACCTGATGCCTGGCATGGTTATGTCGATCGAGCCGGGATATTACGAGGCCGGCAGGTTCGGCATTCGCATCGAAAACCTGTTCGAAATTGTCGAGGCAGATGACGGATTTCTGGAGTTCTCGAACATGACCTGGATCCCGATCCAGACGGATATGTTGATGCCAGATATGCTGAATCAGTCAGAAATTGACTGGATCAATGACTATCATGCCAAGGTTCTCAGACAGGTCGGGCCGCATCTTTCGCCTCTGGCCCTTAGATGGGCCCAGACGGCCTGTGCAACGCTGACCAAATAAACCAGAGTTTTGCCATCAGACCACCGTTCGAGGCGTCTTTCCTGCAAATACCGGCTGGACCCGGGCACCCTGATATTCGCAGGCGTTATCCAACCAGGCCAGAAACAGACGCGTGTTTCCAACAATGTGAGGGACAAAGCCGAAATCCGGTCGATTACCGGCCAGCTTTTGAACCAAAGAACCCGTTTGCAACACGAAGATCGCGCCCCCTACCACAACGGCGGCGCTGATTGTGGGCGAGGCTGCGATCTCATGGCTTTGGGTTCCGGCCACCCAAAGAGCAAATGCCAGACGCGTCATCGCCACCGTATCCGTGACGCGGCGCAAGCCAGGAAGGAAATAGGTGGATAGAGCCGTCGCGCATACAATGACAGCCATATAGATCAGGCCGATAACAACCGGGACGGGTAATCCGAAACGCGTTGCCTCTATATGTGAGTAAAGAGTGAAACCCGAGGCAAAAGCCAGAGCCGCAATCAGCGACAACCGCCGTCTTTCGAGACTTAGATGCCTTGTGACTCTTTTCACTGCGTCGACCCTCATGTTTTGTTGAGGATCTGTTTGAGATATGAATTTGTGATTGATCTGACGAAATAGCGGCGGAAGTTTGTCTTTGTCTCCCCTCACCATTCAATCGGTCGCCCAAATGACTTGGTTACGCCCTGCACGTTGGCCTTTTCACTCTGGTACGAGCGCAAAATTCAGCCCGGTTTAGGCCGCTGCAACCCGCTTCGGCGGCCCTGTGATTTCAGAAAAGAGGTTTGGCAGAATTCTCACCTCCTATGGTGAAAATCGCTCAAATTCATTCCGCTGGGCCCGTTTCAATGTCGCTTGCCTTCAGGATAAATGTGCTGTCGCTTCAATTTCCAACAAGGCCTCGTCTTCGACCAAACCCGCCACGATGATCATTGACATCGCAGGAAAATGCCTGCCGAAAACCTCACGATAGGCGGCCCCAACTTCGGCTTGCAGAGACAGATATTCGCGTTTGTCTGTTACGAACCAGGTCAGGCGGGTCACATCGCGGGCCGAGCCACCAGCGGCCTCGACAATATCAACGATATTCTGCAGCGCCTGTTTCATCTGTCCGATGAACCCGCCGCTGACAAATTTCTTGTTCGCGTCCCATCCTATTTGCCCGCCGATATGTAACGTTCCATCTTTGGTCAAAACGCCATTGGCATATCCTTTGGCAGGCAACCAGCCGTCGGGGTGAATTGTCTTGTGGCTCATAGCGCGTCGTCCCTGAATGCCTCGAGTTTTTTACGGATGTCTGCGGGCCAGGCCGTTGGACCGCCCTTTGAATCTACATGAACAAGCGTTGCTACGCTTGTCAGTCGCTCCTCTTGCGCACAACTGGCCACGACCGAGTATTCGGCTGAACTGCGTCCGATCTTTGTGATCTTCATCCGGAATATCAAATGGTCACCGTGACGGCTGGGCGCTGAAAATCGGGTTTGTATCTGTGCGGTAGGCACTGCGCCAACAGGATGAATCTCTTCAAACGGTTTGCACAGCACCTGATCGAAATAGGTCTCAACGCAATCATTGATCATCTCGAAATAGCGCGGGAAAAAGACAATCCCCGCCGGGTCGCAATGTTTGAACAGAACCTTTTGGTGGAATTCAAAAGTCATCAGACCCCCACATATTTTTCTGTGATGTCATGACCGAGATCCACCATCGCGCCAGACCAGACTGTTTTACCGCGCTCAAGAATGACCGCGCGGTCAGACACCAGCGCCAACTCTTTCAGAGACTTGTCGATCAACAGGATCGAAACATTGGTTTCCTGTTTTAGGCGATGCAAGACCGACCAGATTTCCTGTCGCACGATCGGAGCCAGCCCTTCGGTTGCTTCATCGAGGATCAAGAGCTGCGGATTCGTCATCAGGGCGCGCCCGATAGCCAGCATCTGTTGTTCTCCGCCGGATAGTGAGGCTGCCCTTTGGCCCTGACGTTCCTCTAGCCGTGGGAACAGTTCAGCCACCTTCTGCAATGTCCACTCGCCGGGTCTGGCAGCGGCGATCAGATTCTCGCGGACCGTCAGGTCGGCAAAGCACCGGCGCCCCTCGGGTACCAGCCCGACACCAAGACGCGCGACCTTATAGCTGGGTAGAGCGTGCAGATTCTGATTGTTCAGCGACAGAGTGCCCTCGGACCGGATCATCCGGCAAATGGCTTTGACAGTCGTGGTCTTGCCCATCCCATTGCGCCCCATAAGAGCTGTAACCTCGCCCTGCGCCAGAGAAAGATCGACACCAAATAAAGCCTGACTGACGCCGTATGTCGCGGTCAGGTTTTCTACCCGCAACAAAGTCATGCCTCATCCCCCAGATAGGCATCGCGCACCTCACGGCTTGCGCGGATTTCATCTGCCGTCCCGGTTGCAATCACCTTGCCATAGACCAATACGCTGATCCGATCAGCCAGCGCAAAAACGGCGTCCATATCATGTTCGACAAGCAGGATGGGCGCCTCTTCCCGCAGACCGTCAAGAAACCCGGTCAACCGCTTGGACCCTCCAGCGCCAAGCCCGGCCATCGGTTCATCCATGACAAAGACCCGAGGTGACAAAGTCAAAGCCACGGCGACTTCAAGCTGGCGGCGTTGACCATGGCTGAGATTTGCGCAACGCGTTTCGCGTTCATCGCCCAGGCCCACCCTTTCCAGCGCAGCCTCGGCCCTTTCGAGCAGCTCTGGCCGTTTCAAGGCAGGTTTCCAGAACCGCCATACGAGGTTTTCCGCACCCATGGCGCTCAACACGACGTTTTCCAGAATCGTATCTTCCATGCACAGTTCCGATATCTGGAACGTCCGCCCCATCCCTGCCCTTGCCCGCTTTTGCGTGCCAAGGTCCGACACATCCTGTCCGCACAGCAAAACACGCCCCGAATCCGGTTGCAAACCTCCGCAGATCTGCTGGATCAACGTGGATTTTCCCGCTCCATTCGGACCAATGATGGCGTGGATCTCTCCTGGCCTGAGATCAATCGAGACGTTATCCGTAGCCTTTAACGCACCAAAGCTTTTGTTCAGACTCTCGGTGGCAAGGACCGGATCAGACATGTGCCCCCTCTTTCCCGGTTAGCAGCCCAATCAGGCCACCGCGACCAAACAGAACGATGCACAGCAGAACAACACCCAAATATACATGCCAGAAATCGGTTAGTTCGCCCAGAAAATGCTCGAGCGCGACAAACACGCAAGCCCCAATTACCGGACCCATCAGGCGTCCGACACCTCCGATGATTATCAGCACAATCAATTCGCCCGAAAGCTGCCAACTGAACATAGACGGCGAAACGAACCGGTTGAGATCGGCAAACAGCGCCCCGGCCAGACCAGTGACAGCGCCGGACAGAACAAAGGCCAGAAGTTTCAGCCGCATGGGGTTCAATCCCACGGTCTCGACCCGCGCCGTAGATTGCCGCGTCGCATTAAGAGCCAGCCCGAATGGCGCGGCTTGCATCCGCGCAAACAGGAACAGGACGAGACATAGCAGCGCGAAACAGATGCCGTAAAACTGGATCGGATCCAATGTGTTGAGGCCGGGAAAACCGTTGCGAACATAGATGGATAATCCGTCTTCGCCCCCGTATTGCGCCCAAGAAATCGCGAAGTAGTAAAACATCTGTCCGAAGGCCAGCGTAATCATGATGAAATAAACGCCTGACGTTCTTAGGGACAGAAGACCGACGAAAAAGGCAGCAATGCCCGAAGTAAGCATCGCAACTATCCAGATCACGGGCATGGATTTACTGCCTTCGATAGAAATCAAGCCCAGATCCAGTGCCGTGTAGGTCTGCGCGTGATAGGTCAGAATGCCCATCGCATAGCCGCCGATCCCGAAGAAAACAGCATGGCCAAAGCTGACCAACCCCCCAATTCCCAGGATGACATTCAGACCAACCGCTGCAAGCGCCAAGATCACCGCCCGCGTCACAAGCGTGATTGTGAAGGGCTGGTCCACGGCCAGCGCCCAAAGGGGCAGCGCCAGCAGGCCGGCGATCATCAGGCCATTGATGTATCTTTCATTCATTCTCATGCGCGGGCTCCGAACAGACCTGTTGGGCGCCAGATCAGGACCAATCCCATCAGGACATAGATTCCCATTGATGCCAGAGCCGAGCCGCTTTTCTGAGCGGCTCCCGGTTCCATGAACAGTTTGAACAGCTCGGGCAGGAAAACCCCGCCCAGCGTGTCGGTTAGCCCAACCAACAGCGCCCCGATGAACGCCCCTCGAACCGAGCCTATGCCACCGATTACGATAACCACGAAGGCCAGGATCAGAACAGGTTCACCCATGCCCACCTGTACCGACTGAATTGCCCCAACCAAAGCACCGGCAAGCCCCGCCAGCCCCGCCCCTAGTGCAAATACCAACGTGTAAAGTTTCGAGATGTCGACGCCCAGTGCGGCAATCATTTCCCGGTCGTTCTTACCGGCCCGTATCTGCACACCCAAACGCGTGCGTTCGATCAGGGCCCACAAACCTACTGCAACAGCAAGACCAGTCCCGATCAGGGTTAGGCGATAGAGGGGATATTCGATCCCGCCCTGCAGCGTGATCGGACCCGAAAGTGCCGCTGGAATATCCAGGAACAATGGGAAAGACCCAAAGACCCACCTTGTCCCTTCGGAAAAGATCAGGATCAGTGCAAAGGTGGCCAGAACCTGATCCAAATGTGGTGCCTGATAAAGCCGCCGGATAACGAGCATTTCTACGATCACCCCTGCCAGTGCGGCCGCAGCCAGAGCAGCAATCAGAGCAAGCAGAAATGACCCGGTCGCCCCTGCAACTGCTGCAGCGGCAAATGCACCCACCATGTACAAAGAGCCATGGGCCAGGTTGATCAGGCCCATCACCCCGAAGATCAGCGTCAGGCCAGCAGCCATCAAAAACAACATGACGCCGAACTGCAGCCCGTTCAGGATCTGCTCGATAATCAGGATCGAGGACATGGAAACTCCGGTGATCTGCCCGCCCACTTTTAGGGGCAGGCAGAAATTCAGTTACATTTTGCAATCGGCCGCGTAGGCATCAGAGTGGTTTTCAAGAGCTACGCCAAGGATCTTATTGGTAAATACATCACCTTCTTTGATCACTTCGCGCGCATAGATGGTCTGAACCGGATGATGGTTCGGGCCAAAGCTGAAATCCCCTCGTGTGCTGTTGAAATCCGCCGCCCTCAGCGCTTCGCGGAAGGCATCCGCATCTGACGGGTCAGCCTTGTCAAGCGCGGCAAGCAACAGGTTAGCGGTATCGAATCCCTGACTGGCGTAAAGCGAGGGCAGACGTCCGTATTCTGCCTGAAAGCTTTCAACAAAGGCAGCGTTGGTCGGGTTGTCGATATCCTTGTTCCACTGCGAAGTGTTCACCACGCCCAGCGCCGCATCGCCTACCGCCTGCAGAATGCCCTGATCAAAGCTGAAGGCTGGGCCAACAACTGGAAGATCGATCCCGCTGTCGGCATATTGCTTCAGAAACGAAATCCCCATCCCGCCGGGCAGGAAGAAAAAGACGCTATCCGCATCGCTTGCGCGGATTTGCGCGATTTCAGCTGCATAATCAGTCTGGCCAAGCTCGGTATAGATCTCACCGGCCAGATCACCTTCGAAAAAGCGTTTATAGCCAGTCAGCGCGTCGACACCCGCCGGGTAATTCGGAGCAAGTATGAAGCTGCTCTTGTAACCCGCACCATTGGCGTATGCGCCCGCGGCCTCGTGCAGGTTGTCGTTCTGCCAGGCAACGTTGAAATAGTTCTGGTGACAGCCCTTCCCCGCCAGAGGTGACGGGCCCGCATTGGGTGACAGATAGAAAACGTCCTGGTTCACGGCGGCTGGCACAACCGCCATCGCCAGGTTTGACCAGATGATACCGGTCATCACATCTACACGTTCGGATTGGATCATCTTGTCTGACAGCTGTACCGCGATATCCGGTTTGCGCTGGTCGTCTTCGATCACCACCTCGATATCATCCCGCCCCGATTGAGCAATCGCAAGCATGAACCCATCCCGTACGTCGATGCCCAAACCGGCCCCGCCGCCTGAAAGCGTTGTGATCATCCCCACCTTAACTTCCGCTGTAACACCCGTCGCGCACAGCGCAGTGATCGCTGCAGCCGCCAATAGTCTCTTCATCGTCTTCTCCCTTCGTTGGCCCTATGAACGCGATTTATGTCATTATTCTCAACGTTCGGTCTATGCCTTTGGCAATTCGGTCTTTTTCTTACATTCTTTCTGCCCGCTATATTCTACATACATTGATCATGATTTCAGGCGGAAACGCTGGATTTTTCCGGTCGCGGTTTTGGGCAAACCATCGCAGAACCGGATCGAGCGCGGGTATTTATACGGGGCAATCATAGATTTCACATGAGCCTGAAGGGCTTCGCGCATAGCGTCATCAGCCGTACCTGAAGCCAGAACAACATGTGCTTGGACAATATGACCCCTCTCAGCATCTGGGACGCCGATCACCGCGCATTCCGCAACGGCTTCATGCGCCAGAAGTGCGGCTTCGACTTCGGGTCCGGCTATGTTGTATCCGGCCGAGATAATCATGTCGTCATTGCGCGCAGAAAAATGAAAATACCCCTCTGCGTCCCGATAAAAGCTGTCACCAGTGATATTCCACCCATCTGTCACATAACCCGCCTGCCGCTTATCATTCAGATACCGGCACCCTGTCGGACCACGAACAGCCAGGCGTCCGATATCCCCAACTGCAGCTTCAGTACCGTCTGGGTTTAGTACTTTGGCCTCATATCCGGTAACCGGCCTGCCGGTACTGGCTGGGCGGTGATCGTCAAACCGGTTTGAAATAAAGATGTGCAACATCTCGGTCGCGCCGATCCCGTCGAGCATTGGTTTGCCTGTCTTGGAAATCCACTCGTCATAGATTGGCTGCGGTAAGGTCTCGCCCGCCGACACAGCCGCACGCAGACTAGACAGATCAACACCGTCATCCATCGCCTGCAGCATGACCCGATAGGCGGTTGGCGCAGTGAAACAGACAGTCGCTTTGTATTTTTCGATTATCTCGATCATGCCCGCAGGCGAGGCTTGTTCTAACAGGGTTGCAGTCGCGCCGAACCGCAACGGAAACACCGCCAAACCGCCCAACCCGAATGTGAAGGCCAAAGGTGGAGAACCAACAAAAACGTCCTCTGGAACGACCTGCAACACCTCACGCGCATAGCTGTCGGCAATGATCAGAATATCTCTGTGAAAATGCATGGTGGCCTTGGGCTCACCTGTCGAGCCGGAGGTGAAACCCAACAAGGCCACGTCGTCGCGCCCGGTATTAACGCAATCGAACTGTACCGGCTTTTCAAGTGCAAGACGATCAAGCTCGGCATCGTGGTTTGAAGTTCCGTCGAACCCGACGACCCGCTGCAGGAACCGGCTATCACTGGCGCAGGACTGCATTTCGTCGATCAGCCGGGTATCACATAATGCAAACTGGATTTCCGCCTTATCGACAGTTTTCGTCAGTTCTGCAGCGCGCAACATCGGCATAGTATTGACGACGACCGCACCCACCTTGGTTGCGGCAAGCCAGCACGCAACCATTGCCGGATTGTTAGCCGATCGGATCAGCACCCGGTTTCCCGGCTCGACCCCCAAGTCATCGACCAATACATGTGCCAGCCTGTTGGTCCAGTCGCTGAGCTCTTTATAAGTTCGTTGCCGACCATTGCCGATCAAAGCGGTATGATCACCAAAGCCCTTGGCAACCATGGCATCGGTCAGCTCATATGCTGCATTCACATGATCGGAATATGCAAAACCCGCCAACAGGAAGTCGGGCCACTGATCCTGGGGGGGCAGGTTATCGCGGCTGAACGTGTCGGTATGTGCAGACGGTCCAAGCATCACCTTCCCTCCATGTGCGCGGCCATCGTCTGACGTGCAATGATTACTTTTTGAACGTCCGAGGCGCCCTCGTAGATGCGCAAGGCACGGATTTCTCGGTACAGAGATTCAACCGCCATCCCAGAACGCACCCCGTCGCCACCAAACAACTGAACCGCCTTGTCGATAATCAACTGTGCCTGATCGGTAGCAAACAACTTGGCCATCGCCGCCTCACGTGTGATGCGCGCCGCTCCGCTGTCCTTGGCCCACGCTGCCCGATAGATCAAAAGCGCCGAAGCATCGACATCTAATGCCATCTCGGCGATGTGCCCCTGCACCATCTGCAAATCAAACAACGGGGCGCCTTGCACCTGCCGTTCCGATACCCGTGTCAGCGCCTCATCTAGCGCGCGTCGTGCAAATCCCAGGGCAGCGGCGGCCACTGTCGGGCGGAACAGATCTAGCACAGACATTGCAATACGAAATCCTGCGCCAGCTTGACCGATCATCGCGCTAGCCGGCACACGCACATCATTGAAACGCAAAGTCGCCAATGGGTGTGGCGCGATTGTGTCCAGGCGCCCGACAACTTCGAAACCCTTCAGATCAGGAGTGATGATAAAAGCTGACAACCCTTTGGCCCCGGGTGCCTCGCCAGTACGGGCGAACAGGGTGTAGACATCTGCGATACCCCCGTTCGATATCCATGTCTTTTCACCGTTCAGGACAAAGTCGTTGCCATCACGGATAGCCGTCATTGTCGAATTTGCCACATCCGACCCCGATTGAGGTTCAGTCAATGCAAAGGCCGCGATAGCCTGACCAGAGCGCGTTTGCGGCAGCCAATGCGCCTTTTGGCCTTTTGAGCCGAACAACGAGATCGCACCGGTTCCAAGCCCCTGCATTGCAAAGGCGAAATCGGCCAACCCATCATGGCGGGCAAGTGTTTCACGGCTGAGGCACAGCGTCCTGACATCCAAATGGCCGCTTTCGTCCGAAGTAGGCTGCAGCAGCCCGGCGTCGCCCAGCTGGCGGACCAGATCGCGACAAGCCTGGTCCGGGTCGCCATGGTCAATAGCTAGTCCCCGAGCGACGTCTTGCACCCGATCCGCCCAGCCCCGGTGATGAGGGTCAAAGAATGGCCACGAAAGAAAGCTCTGATCTGCCATCAATCGCCCTCGAATACTGGTTTGTCTTTTGCAACAAAGGCCTTGTAGGCGCGTTCAAAATCTCCGGTTTGCATACAGATCGCCTGGGCCTGCGCCTCTGCTTCGATTGCCTGTTCGATCGACATAGACCACTCCTGCGCCAGCATGGTCTTGGTCATCATATGCGCAAAATTGGGGCCTGCCACGATACGGTCAGCCAGAGATTGCGCGGTAGCGTCAAGCTCGGATGGATCAACCACCGCATTGTAGAACCCCCAGGAAAGCCCCTCATCAGCGGTCATGCTGCGTCCGGTATAGAGCAGTTCGGCCGTACGCCCCTGCCCGATGATACGGGGCAGGATGGCGCAGGCCCCCATATCGCACCCTGCCAGCCCCACCCGCGTGAACAGGAATGCACATTTGGCCTGCGGGGTGGCGATACGCAAATCCGCAGCCATAGCGATGATGGCCCCGGCCCCCACGCAAATACCGTCCACCGCAGCAATCACCGGCTTGCCACAATTCACAATCGCCTTGACGAGATCTCCGGTCATTCGCGTGAAGAGCAACAGGTCCTTCATCTTCATGCGCGTTAGCGGACCGATGATTTCGTGCACATCGCCGCCCGAGCTGAAATTGCCACCATTTGAGGCGAACACCACTGCATCTACCTCTTCTGAATAGACCAGATCCCTGAACCAATCGCGCAGTTCGGCATAGCTGTCGAAGGTCAAAGGGTTCTTACGCTCTGGTCGGTTCAGTGCAATCGTTGCAACCCGGTTCCGGATTTCGCAGCGAAAATGTTTGACGTCACTGGCCATCGATTTCCTCCGAAATAGTGAGTTCGGTTGTCAGAGTGCGGGCGTCCTCGGCGGAAAACTGGCCAAGCATATCGGATATCCACGCCTCATGCGCCGCGGCCTGACGTGCGAATTCCTCGCATCCTTTTTGTGTCATGCGTACGCGATGGGCACGACGATCTCCAGGCACAGGTACGCGCACTAGCAGGCCGTCATCAGCCAGCCGATCCACGATCCCGGTCACATTCCCGTTCGAAACGCGCAGCGCACCCGAGATTTCGCTCATCTTCAGCCCATCTTCGAACCGCGACAGGGCTGCCATCACGTCGAAGCGCGGCAGTGTCGTGTCGAACTCTAACCTGAGGTTCTCTCTTAGCGCAGCCTCGATGCCACGCGTGGTCTTGAGCAGCCGCAGCCATAACCGCAATCTCTCTTTGGATGGATCTTCCAATGGTGCTTGAAGCGGGTTTGGGTTCATATCTCGCCTCCGGACAGGCTAAGCGCGTGGCCATTGACTGAATTTGCCGCATCCGAGCACAACCACCTCACGGCACCTGCTACGTCTTCGACCTGGATGAAACGACCCTGTGGGTTTATCTTTTTCAGGCTTTTCACCGCATTTTCTGCGCTCATTCCCGTCTTCTCGACGATGTTCGCAATCGAGCGATCCAACATCGGCGTTTCCACAAACCCCGGGCAAACCGCATTGACGGTGATGCCCGTCGCCGCAAGTTCGACCGCCAGAGACCGCGTCAGCCCGACCACCGCATGTTTTGTCGCACAATAGCCGGAAACATAAGGATAGCCCTTCAATCCGGCGGTGGACGCGATGGCAATCAGACGGCCCGCTCCTGCGGCTTGCATGTCAGGCAAAGCCGCCTGCCATAGATTGAAAACACCCACCAGATTCACATCCGTCAGGGTCCGCAGATCATCGGCGGTCATCCGATGAAACGGAAGCGAATGGGCCGCGCCGGCATTCGCAACCGCTATTGAAATCGGGCCGCGTTCTGCCCTTGCTGTTTCAATAGCAGCTCGGACCTGCTTGTCATCGGTCACATCACAAAGGACATAAGGCAAAGCTTGCTGCTGCAGCTTGGCCTCTGTACGGCCCAAAATGGTAACGGCTGCTCCGCCATTCGCGAAATCTTGGGCTATAGCCGCACCAACGCCGGTGCCGCCGCCGGTTATGACGACATGTTTCATACTTCACCCGCCGTTTCCGCCATGCGATCTGCCAGGCGCCAGGCCTGATCCCGTCCGGCTTCATAGGGGCGGGGCCAAGTTTCCTGCCGGTCCCCCAACGCCGTAGCCGCGTGCAAGGTCCAGTACGGATCGTCCAGATGAGGCCGGGCAAGGCACACCAGATCCGCACGACCGGCCATGAGAATCGAATTTACGTGATCGGCTTCATAGATGTTCCCCACCGCCATAGTACTGATGCCACATTCGTTTCTAATGCGGTCCGCGAAAGGGGTCTGGAACATACGGCCGTAAACCGGGTTGGCATCGGTCGAAGTCTGCCCGGCGGAAACATCCACGATATCTGCACCCGCCGCATCGAACATCGCCGCTATATCCACAGCTTGTTGCGGCGTCACGCCAGCAGGTCCGACCCAGTCATTGGCAGAAATGCGCACCGCCATCGGCTTATCTTTGGGCCAGGTCGACCGCATAGCTGAAAAAACTTCAAGCGGATAACGCATACGGTTTTCAAGACTGCCCCCATACATGTCGTCGCGCGTGTTCGACAAAGGAGAGATAAAGGACGAGATGAGGTAGCCATGCGCCGCATGCAGTTCGATCATGTCAAACCCAGCACGATCTGCCATCCGGGTTGCGGTCACAAATTGGGACGTGACCCTATCCATATCTGCACGATCCATCGCGCTGGGCACAGCGTTACCGTCGGACCAAGGGATCGCCGAAGCTGATATCAAAGGCCAGTTTCCTTCCTTCAGCGGCTGGTCCATTCCTTCCCACCCGATGCAGGTTGAACCTTTGCGGCCCGAATGGCCGATTTGACAGCATATTTTGGCGTCGGTTTCCGCATGGACAAATTCGGTGAGTCGAGCCCATGCGGCCTCGTGTTCGGGCTCATAAAGCCCCGGGCATCCTGGAGTGATCCGGCCTTCGGCGCTGACACAGGTCATTTCGGTGTATACCAGCCCGGCGCCACCTTTGGCCCTTTCACCGTAATGGATCAGGTGCCAGTCAACCGGGCACCCATCAACCGCCTTGTACTGTGCCATGGGTGACACCACGATCCGGTTCTTCAACTGCATCCCCCGCAGGCGAAATGGCGCAAACATCGGGGGCCGGGCCGGACCATCAACCGCGCCCCCAGACTGTTGCATGAACCATGCCTCGGCATGCCCCAGCCAGTTGGCATCGCGTTGGCGCAGGTTCTCGTGGCTGATCCGCTGAGACCGTGTCAGCATCGCGTAATTCAACTGAACCGAATCCTGATCGAGGTAACGTTCGACATTCTCGAACCATTCGACCGAGTTCCGCGCTGCCGATTGCAGGCGCAACACTTCAAGACGACGCTCGTCCTCATACCGCGCGAAAGCCGCTTCAAGCGTATCTTCTTTATGGAGGAAGTCAGCCAGCGCTATAGCGCTTTCCAGTGCCAGCTTTGTTCCCGAGCCAATGGAAAAATGTGCGGTCGCTGCGGCATCTCCCAGCAATACCAAGTTTTTGTAACTCCATTTTTCGCACAAGACCCTAGGAAACCGCAGCCAGGCCGAGCCGCGGATATGACTGGCATTGCTCATCAAGGGATGGCCGCCCAAATGATCTTTGAAAATGTCTTCGCACAAAGCGATGGACTCTTGCTTGGTCATCTCACCAAACCCAAAAGCATCGAAGGTCTGTTGCGAGCATTCCACGATGAAAGTCGCCGTATCCCGGTCGAACTGATAGGCATGTGCCCAGACCCAGCCCTTTGGCGTTTCCTCAAAAATAAAGGTGAAGGCGTCGTCAAACTTCTGATGCGTACCCAGCCAGACGAACTGACACCGTCGTTGGTCTATATCAGGTCGAAAAACATCTGCGAACTCGGCCCGTGATTTGGAGTTCAGCCCGTCCGAAGCCACAACGACGTCGAAGTTCATCATATAGTCCGAGGCTGATGCCGCCTCGGTCTCAAAGCGCATCTCGACACCAAGCTCGCGCGCTCGGTCTTGCAAAATGAGCAGCAGTTGCTTGCGTCCGATCCCGCAAAATCCGTGGCCGCTGGACACGGTGCGCTGACCTTTATGCACAAGTGCTACGTCATCCCAATAGGCAAAGTGTTTACGTATCACCGCCGCGCTGGCTGCGTCATTGGCTGCAAGATTATCCAGCGTCTCATCTGACAACACGACGCCCCAGCCAAAGGTGTCATCCGGGCGGTTTCGCTCGATAACAACCACTTCGGCATCCGGATCGCGGAGCTTCATTGAAATCCCGAAATAGAGGCCAGCCGGCCCGCCGCCGAGACATGCAACACGCATCGTTACCTTCCCCCATTCGCAGCTTTACCTGAAACGCTAGACCAGGTGGCACATCCCTTCAAGTAAAAATATTTTATACTTGAAGTTTATACATTCTGAATATCCAACCACAAAATCGCGACGGGTTGGTATTTTCCTGAGCCTAGCCCGCACCGGTTTGCCTGCGACAAAGCAATCAATCTCTGTAAGCGGTTACATTTTGCTTTCACCTAGACGGCGCAGAGCTTACACATATTTGCAAAATCAAATTTCAGGTTTGACAATGCCAAAGGCAAAAACTGCACCGACCCTGGAGGATGTTGCGAAACTCGCGGGCGTATCGACCGCCACGGTTTCACGTTGCCTCAATTCTCCGAGCCTGGTGGTGCAGGCTACGCGTGATCGGGTTCAGTCTGCCGTTGACGCTTTGGGATACACGCCGAATTTTGCCGCACGTGTTATGGCTGCCAGACGGTCGCACACCATCGGCGCCATCATTCCCACCATGGAAAACGCAATCTTTGCGCGTGGACTTCAGGCCTTTCAGGAAGAGCTGCGCCAGCATGGCTATACCCTGCTTGTCTCTAGTTCGGCCTATCAGCCTGAGATCGAAGAAGAGCAGATACGCAACCTGGTCGCACGGGGGGCGGACGGGTTGCTGCTGATCGGGCATGATCGAGACTCGCGGATCTATGACTATCTCGCAAAGCGCAGGATTCCGGTTCTGATAGCGTGGTCGTTTCAGGCAGACGCACCAGTCCCTTCGGTCGGATTTGACAACCGTGCGGCCATGGCCGAACTGGCAAATCAAGTGATCAAGCTGGGTCACCGAACCCTGGGTATGATTTCTGGTGTCAGCACCGGAAACGACCGTGCCCGACTGAGGATCGAAGGGGTGCAAGAAGCAATGCGCCGCAACAACATCCCAAATGACCGGCTGACGATCGTAGAAACGCCATATGAAATCGAAAACGGGGCAGAGGCGTTTTCCCGTCTGATGTCTCGGCAAGATCGACCAACAGCGGTGCTGTGCGGGAACGATGTTCTGGCTATCGGTGCGTCGCGCCGGGCCAAGGAGATGGGGCTTAGAGTTCCTCAAGACGTATCCGTCACAGGGTTCGACGATATCGAACTGGCGCAGATCACCGATCCAGGCTTGACGACCGTGCATGTCCCACATCGGGAAATGGGTCGACGGGCTGCGCTGGAACTGGTTGGATTGATCGAAAAGCCCACCGAAAGTTGCAATGTACAGTTGCGAACCAATTTGGTCGAACGCCAATCGCTGGGGCGCCCCGGCTGACTTCAGGCGGCCTCATTCTCCATGGTGCGAAACTCACCTTTCAACCAGGCGTGACTTGCGCACATCGGGTCGGTAAAATGTTGACGAATAAGCTTTCCCATCGCTCTCTGGATTAGCTTCGAAGTGGTCTCGGGGTATACGTCGGTCGTGAATAAAGACACTGTTCTTACAAAGTTTCGGCCGGGAAATGGCACCACCCGAACTTGGTCGTGAAATCTGTGGGCCCTATGAAAACTTGCGGCCGTGGTGATGGTCCAACCGGTGCCTTCAGCGACCAATCCTATGATCGACTGATTGCATTCCAGTTCGAACCTGTTGGGCAGATCAAATTTACCTCGCCTGAGCTGTATCTCAATTTGCTTGCCGATCACGTAATCACGCGAATAGCGCAGCAACGGCAATTCTGCGTTTGATGAAAACATCTCCTCGGGCATGCCACTGAACGCTCCGGGCAAAACAACGATAAAAGGGTCGCGCATCAACGGGTATTCGATCAGGCCCTCGGTCCGTTCGAACGGTCGGGTCGCCACCCCTGCATCCAGCTTATGTTCCTGCAACTTGGCAATGATCTCATGGCTGGGGCGTGTGAAATGCCGAAAACTGCAGCGCGGCAAAGCATGCGCAAGAAACCGAAACAGATCCGGCGAAATTTGATTGTCGAAATCATCAATCAGTGCCAGCCTCAAATCCGTCGCATGGCGCCAGTTACCCGACCGGATCTCCGCCTCGGCCTTTTTCAAAACGATCAGCCCATCGCGGACATGGCGCGCATAGACTTCACCGGCAGGTGTCAGACCCATTGGACGACGCCCGTGATCCACCAAATCAATGCCCAACGCGGTCTCAAGGCTTCGTAGGTGATTGGAAACTGTGCTGATGGACAAACCGGTTTCCGATGCGACCTGTTGGATCGATCCTGACTTTGCGACCAACTGAAAGACTTCCAGCCAGCGGAGGCTTAGCGACTTTGGCACATTTAGAGTCCGTTGTTTCGATTACATCAAAACTAGCGAAACAAAGAACGCCCCTCATTGCAATGATGAACTTGCAGCCCGTTCTGCGTCAAGCCCGGAGCCTGCTATGGTCCGGGTCATAGGGCGAAGGTGCGATCACCGTTGCGTTGACCCGTATTCCACAGTGATCCAACTCTATCTTGCACCCGATTTCTGCAAGTGACGGATCGACAAATCCATGGGCAAGATTGAGGCCGGTGCGATGTCCCCACTCGCCCGAGGTGATTGTTCCGACAACCGTGTCACCCAGCATCAGCGAAGCTCCGGCATGGGCAGATCCCTGTTCGGTTTCCAACCGGAGCGGCACGAGTTTTCTCCGCGGCCCATAAGCATCACGGTTCAGCAGGGCATCGCGCCCGATGAAGTCGCCCTTTTCCAACCTCACAAACCGATTCAGACCTGTTTCAAAAGGATCAAACTCGGTGATCAAATCAGCCTTCCAGTGCAGGAACGTCTTTTCCATCCGCATGGAGTCGATCGCCCGAGCGCCAAACAGCTTGAGGCCGAAGTGCTCTCCAGCCCGCCGCAGCGCCAGATATGCGCTATAAAGCGAAGGGTTGGGAACGTGGATTTCATATGCCAGTTCGCCAGAAAAACTTACCGCCATCACCGTTGCCTGAGCGAACCCAACAAAGCACTCCCTGACGCTCAGCCATGGAAAAGCCAGCGGGGACCAATCACCGCGCGCGCAGGACGCCAGCACATCACGTGATTTCGGGCCGGCAAGGATCAGAATGGTGCAGTCGTTGGTCAGACTGCGTAAATGCACGTCTTCATCGGGGTGGCGGTTCTGCTTTAGCCAATCCATATCGTGGAATTCACTTGCCGCCGCCGAGCCATACCAGACCCGGGCAGGACCGCGATCGCTGGCGGGCAGGTTCGCCACAGTCGCTTCGGCTTTGACCATCCCGTGATGGTTCAAAAGATAGCCCAGCCCAACCCTGCCGTCGCGGCGCGTAACAGCACCGCAAAACAGACGATCCAGAAAGGCATGCCGATCCGCGCCGGTAATCTCGATACGGTTGAAACCATTCACCTCGGACAACCCGACATTGGACTGAACATTTGCCACCTCGGCCCCGACCAGATCATAGGTTTCGTCAAAATCGAAACTGAGGGTCGGTTCAAAGCTGGGGTCAGGCTTGATGTAATCCACCCTTTCCCATCCATTGACGACAGTGAATTCGGCGCCCTCGGCCGCTAGAACCGGGGTCAGCGCTGTGGTCTTGGCGGGCCTTCCTGCAGGGCGGTGTTCATGCGGGAGGTGAAAGCGGAATTCATTCTGGTAATCTTCAACTGCCTTTAGCGCCGTCAATTCCACATTTGCGTGGCCCGTGAACCGACGCGGGTCCAGGCACCAGGTGTCATAACAGGCCTCTCCATGCACAATCTGCTGGGCCAACAGCCAACCATGGCCACCGCCCTCACCCAATCCAGCCCGCAGGCCGATGATACAGAAGGCGTTGCGCTTGCCCGGGATCGGCCCGACAAGCGGCGCACCATCAATCGTGTAGGTGATCGGCCCGTTGACGACGGTGTGAATCCCGGCCTCCAACAGAGCAGGCATCCGGGCAAAAGCGCCCTCCAGCACATCCGAGACACGGTCCAGATCGTCCGGGCACAGTGCATTGACAAAATTTGGATCGATCCCGTCCATGCCCCAGGTCTTGCAGCCCTGTTCATAGAACCCCAGCAAGAGGCCGTTCTTTTCTTGTCGACAGTAGAAATCGCTGATCGGACATCGCAGCAAAGGCATTCGGTGGCCGGCATCGCGGATTGCAGGAATTTCTTCCGTCAGAAAATACTGATGCTCCATCGAGGCCACGGGGTGGTGCACCCCCATCAAGGCGCCCACTTCGTTCACACGATATCCGCAGGCATTCACCACGATGTCACAGTCGATATCACCGTGTTCGGTCTGCACCGTCCAGGTGTCATCCTTGTGTTGGGTCAACCCGACAACCGGGGTATTCCGGTACACCTCGGCCCCGGCCAAACGTGCAGCCCGGGCCAACGCCTGACACAGCTGAGCCGGATCAATATCCCCGTCCAAAGGATCCCACAGCCCGCCAATTAGGTTTTCGGTCGAGATCAGAGGGTGCCGCCGAGCGCATTCTTCGGCATCAATAACCTCGAAATGGACATCCATACCCCGGGCCATCGAAGCGAAATGTCGGTATCCCTGCATTTGCGCTTGGGTGTTCGCCAACCTGATTCCGCCGTCACCATGGTGGTAATTGATGGGATAGTCGGGATTCGCAGACAGGTCTTGGTACAGTTTGATCGAATGGGATTTCAGTCCAACCATGGTCTGGTTTGTTCCAAAATTCGTCACCTGCGCGGCTGAATGCCAGGTGGTACCAGAGGTCAACTCGTTTCGTTCGACCAGGACGACATCTGCCCATCCTTCTTGCGTCAGGTGATACAGAGTTGAGCACCCTGCGATCCCGCCACCAATTACCACTACTTTTGTCCGCGACTTCATTGGCTTTGCTCCTCTGAACCCCAATAGGTTTTGCTGAAAACGGGTCTTCGCAACAGCTTACGAATGGCTTGTGCTGAAAAATCGAAACTACGATTGAGGATTCTGAAAGGCGCATTTCCCTTTTGCAGAGACCCCGCATCGCCCTTTACGGTTCCGGGAATTCTGACATGAAAAGGATTGGGCGTTGTCAAAGGGCAGTAAAAGAAGCGGTCGAAATGCGCGTCTTGCGCAACGCGCAGCAGAGCCCGCCTTAGATCCGTGCCCCCCCGGGCAAGCCGGTGGTCGCTTTCAACCTTTGACACAGTCCGAAGTCAAACAAATATACAATACCGCCTTAAGGCTTCTGGAAACTCTGGGCATGGGCGAGGTCCCGGACAGGCTGGCCAACGACCTGCGGTCAGCCGGTGCACAAACCGGACAGCAAGGGCGGCTGCTATTTCCTCGAAACATGGTTGAAGACGCTATTGGGTCCGCTGCCAAGACTTTCTCGTTTCATGGCCGGGACGAAGCGCGCTCGATCGAAGTGGGCGGAAATCGTGTGTTCTTTGGCACCGGCGGTGCGGCGGTGCAGACGCTGGATCTGGAGAGCGGCCACTATCGCCCATCCACGCTGGCCGATCTGCATGATTTCACGCGGCTTCAGGATACGCTGGCCAATGTCAGCTGGTTTACGCGCTGCTGTGTCGCGACTGATCTGCCAGATGTTTTCGATCTGGACGTGAACACAGTTTACGCTCTGGTTCGCAATACCACCAAACCGATTGCCACGTCGTTTACCCTTGCCGAACATGTGGCCCCGATCGTCGAAATGCTCGACATCGTTGCAGGCGGGCCAGGCGAGTTTGCCAAGCGGCCGTTCCTGAAAGCCCACATAAGTCCGGTGATTTCACCACTGCGTTATGGCGAAGATGCGGTGGACGTTGTCTATGAATGTATCGCCCATAATATCCCGATGTCCTGCATTACCGCTGCACAGGCAGGCGCCACCGCCCCTGCAACACTTGCCGGGTTTCTGGCGCAATCTTTGGCCGAGACACTGGCCAGCCTTGTTATGGTCAATGCGATCAAACCCGGCTTTCCGATGGTGTTTTCCAACTGGCCTTTCATCGTCGATTTGCGCACCGGTTCTTTCGCAGGCGGCAGCGGTGAGACCGCCATCCTGAACGCGGCGTCGGCGCAGATCACCAACGCGCTGGGGCTGCCTTCGGGTGTGGCCGCCTCGATGACTGATGCGAAAGCTGTCGACGCACAGTACGGGGCCGAGAAAGGAATGACCTCGCTCGCTGCGGCGCTGGCTGGCGGCAATCTGATCTACGAAAGCTCGGGTATGACCGCTTCCTTGCTGGGCGCCAGTTTCGAAGGGTTCGTTCTTGACGACGAAATGCACTCTCATACCTATCGCGCGTTGCGCGGCATCGAAGTGACCGATGAGAATCTGGGCTTTGACGCGATTTGCCAGGCGGTACTGGGCGACGGTCATTTTCTGGGCAGCACCCATACCTATGCCGCGATGGAGCGGGACTACTTCTATCCGGCGCTGGCTGACCGGAACGAACCCCGGACATGGCAGACCGAAGGGGCCGCCGATGCGTGGACGGTTGCCCGCCGGCACGCAAAGGACATCCTGGCACGACATCATCCGCAATACCTGACCGAAGAACAGGACGCTGAAATCCGCAGACGGTTTCGCATTCTCTATTAGACTTACGTCGACCGACTCTAGCCAGTAGGCTTGCAGCACATACACTCAGATGAGGCCCTCATGACAAATCCCTTCTTTCAGCCGGTCTCGGCAATGGAGCTTGCGCGTTTCGCTGGTGTCCCCACGTTCATGCGCCTTCCCGAACTGACCCCCAAGGACGACCGGATCAACGAAGTTGATATTGGGATCATCGGGATCCCGTGGGATGGCGGCACCACAAACCGCCCCGGCGCGCGGCACGGGCCTCGGCAGTTGCGCGACTATTCGACCATGATCCGCGCAATGAACCCGGTCACCGGTGTAGCCCCTTTTGCCATGGTGAATTGCGCCGATCTGGGTGATGTCGCGCCGAACCCGGTGGACATCGAAGACACCATGAACCGAGTCACGTCTTTCTATGACGATCTGACCGAACGGGGCATAACGCCGCTAACCGCGGGCGGCGACCACCTGACCACCCTGCCCGTCTTGCGCGCTCTGGCCAAGTCGGAGCCATTAGGCCTTATTCAATTCGACAGCCACACCGACCTGTTCGACAGCTATTTCGGTGGCTACAAATACACCCATGGCACACCGTTTCGTCGTGCCGTTGAAGAGGGCCTTGTGGACCCCAAGCGCTTTGTCCAAGTCGGCATACGCGGGACGGCCTATAACACAGACGATATCGATTGGGCCGAGGCACAGGGCATCCGCATCATCCGCATCGAAGAACTGTTCGACCGCGGCATTGACGATGTCATGGCCGAGGTGCGCGGGATCGTCGGAACAGGTCAGACCTATTGCACCTATGACATCGACTTTGTGGACCCAACCTATGCCCCCGGCACCGGCACGCCAGAGATCGGCGGGCCGAACAGTTTTCAGGCGCAGCAGGTGATCCGCCAGTTAAGCGGTGTCAATTTGGTTGGTGCTGATCTGGTTGAGGTCGCGCCACCCTTCGATGCCGCTGGGGGCACGGCCTGGCTGGGCATCTCACTAATGTTCGAGCTACTGTGTGTTCTGGCACAGGCCGTAGACGCCCGCCGCTAACCGGTGTTTTCGGCAATCATCGAGATCATCTCGAACATCACCGCCGCCGCGGTCAGGGCGGTGATGTTATTGGGGCTGTCCTTAGTCGGCATCATGCAAACAACGTCACCGCCGACAATGTTCAAACCGCGCGCGGCACGCAGGATACCCACGGCTTCGTCAATGTCGAACCCCTTTTCGCCCGGCTCCAGATTGGACACCGCCGGAGCGATTGTCGGGTCAAGGCAATCCAGATCGAAGGTGATATAGACCGGGCGATCACCTAGAACCTCTTTGGTCTGCGCCACTACATCTGCAAGCCCGCGCTGACGAAATTCGCGCATGGTGACGATGTTGTACCCATAGTCGTAAGAAGGCTGCAACCAGTCCAGGCTGCGCGGATGGCCTCGCAGGCCGATCTGCATCGAACGGGTAGGATCAACCTGCCCCTGATCAGCCAGATAAGCCCCCCAATGAGCGGCCGACTTCTTTGCCCCCAAAAAGTGATCGACCTTTGTAAACACATCCGTATGGGCATCCAGGTGCAGAAAACTGATCGGCGCTCCTCCGGCCAGCTTCCCACATCCCAGCGCCTGTACGATCCCGCCGGTAATGGAATGGTCACCGCCAACGGATACCGGGCGCGCACCTGCCGCATCTATGTCCTTGTAAAAGGCGGTAATGCGTTCGATGCAGTCTTCGTTATCGTTGGCGCGCGGAAAGGGTACATCACCGACATCGGCAATCTTCGCGCGGCTCCAGGGGTCGATCTCAAAAACCGAATGGACCCTGCGCTGTACCGCCGAGACATTCCGCAAGGCGCGCGGGCCCAGATGCTGATCCCTTTCGGTTGTCCCGTTTCCGGTCGAATGCGGCACACCGACAAGTGCAATATCCCGCCCCTCAGGTCCGATATTGGGGCAGCGAAACATCGTCGGTATGCCCCACCAGTACAAATTGTCCATCATGGACTGCTCATAGCGGTCGACCATTTCATCCTCCGGTAAAAAAATGCCCCCGGCCTGGGCCGAGGGCATAGAAGTTCAGATTCTTTCGTCTTCTCGCCGGAATGCACCCTGAACAATACGGTCCATGACCATAGCAAGGAACAAAATGGCAAAGCCGCCCAACAGGCCGGGACCCTTGGCTGCGTATTGCAACGCCTCAAGGATTTCCTTGCCCAGCCCTCCGCCACCGATCAGCGAAATGATCACCACCATCGATAGGCACATCAGGATGGTCTGGTTCACCCCGGTCATAATCGACGGCAAGGCCAGAGGTATCTCGACATCCTTCAACAGCTGCCATTTCGAGGCCCCAAAAGCCACAGCAGCCTCTTTGATACTGTCGGGCACTCCGCGCATGCCCAGCGCGGTCAGTCGGATGACCGGCGGCATGCCAAAGATGATCGTTGCCAGAATGCCGGGCGGGTTGCCGGTGCCAAAGAAGGCGATAATCGGGATCAGATAGACGAAGGCCGGCAAAGTCTGCATCAAGTCCAGCACGGGCTCTGCCGCGCGGTAGGCACGCCTGGACTTGCCAAACCAAATGCCCAGTGGAATGCCAAAAACAACGCACAACAGCACCGCCGCACCGACCAGCGCCACAGTTTCCATCGCCACATCCCAATATCCCAGCAAGGCGATATAGGCTAATGAAGACGCCGTGAAGATCGCCACTCGGGGGCCTGCAGCCCTCCAAGCCGTCACACATATCACCAGCATCACAACCGGCCAAGGCGACCCGATCAGCGCAATGGTCAGGGCATCCAGAACCGACCGAACCCCAGCGACAATCCCATCGAATACGTCCCCGCCAGCAAGAGCGGCCGCATCTATCTGCGCCTCCATCCAGCTTGCAAGGTTTGAAAACAGGGTCCCGCCGCCCTCACCCAATATCAGTGCGGACACTTCTTTTTCGGGGAATGCATCCAACATGGCCATCGACGCATTGACCGTGAATTTGTAGACAATCAACGGCCCAATCGCCGCAACAAGCACAGCCCCCAGCACCATATTTCGCCTGGACTGGCCACTTTCGGTACTATCCGGATCGGTCCGCCATTTTGAATACTGTTTTTCATAGACGCGGTCGGCATAGAAGCCCTGTGCCAGTTTGAAGACCAGCAGCATCAGCAATCCGGTGATCATGATGCTCAGCGCTTCAGACTGCGCGGCCGCGGCTTTTCCAAAGCTGGTATCGGCGGCTTTCTGTATATTCGCTGCTAGCTTGGTGAAACGGTCAATATCGGCCTTCTCTGTCGCATCAGCCGCTCGCGCCAGCAGCTCGTCGGCGCGTGCCTGCTGACGTTCGGCACGTTCCACCATGTCAGCGCCCGGATTGCCCCAGGCGCCACGCCCGATCTGAACCCAAGCGATGATTTCCAGGATCAGGAAGGTCCAGAACATCCCCCAGATGGCTCGTGATGCTGACCACAAAGGCCCCAGAACCGCGGCCCAGAGATTGAACGTATTCGGAACCGCACTGGTTGCATCATGGATCTTGTGAAACGCCTTGACGTAATAGTCCCCGTTCGGACCAGCAAACTCGTGAATGGACCGATCCAGTGCCTCATGGTCAACCTCGATATCCGAGGCGGCGGTGACTTTCACTTCGGTGGTTACATCAGTCATTCTTGCCCCCCTGAATTCCGCGCAGCAGGCGCGGTTTGGTGACGACGCCGACGTCTTGCCCTGCATCGGTGATGATCACCGGCAGGTCCGTGTCGACAGCCAGGTCGATCAACTGATCCAGATCGGCCCCCTCATCCGCGCGCGGCGCGCCGTCGGTCGGGCCGGAATAGCTGTCCAGTGGCTCCATGATCGAGTGTGCCTTGACCAGTTTCAACTTGGAAATGCCCTGAACAAACTCGCGCACATAGTCATCGGCCGGATTCATCACGATGTCTTCCGGTGTGCCGATCTGAACGATGACACCATCTTTCATGATCGCAATCCGGTGGCCAATGCGGATAGCTTCGTCCAGATCATGGGTGATGAACAATGTGGTCTTCTGCAACTGGGCGACCAGCGCTTTGAACTGGTCCTGCAACTGCAGCCTGATCAGCGGATCGAGCGCAGAAAAGGGCTCGTCCATTAACAGGATTTCCGGATCAGAGGCCAGCGCGCGGGCAATTCCAACACGCTGCTGCATCCCGCCCGACAATTCTTTGGGCAGGCGATCTTCGTACCCGGTTAGGTCCACCAGACCCAGCGCATGGTCCGAGACGGCCCAGCGCTTGGACTTGGACACTTTGCGAATTTCCAGAGGATAGGCCACATTGTCTCTGACAGATCGGTGCGGCATCAGCGCCATATGCTGGAAAACCATCCCGATCTGCTGCGCGCGGATACGGCGCAGTTCAGCCTCGGATATTTTGGATACGTCCTGGCCCAGAATCTCGATCTTGCCTGAGGTCGGCTCGATCAAGCGGTTCACGTGGCGCACCAGCGTGGATTTCCCGGATCCCGAAAGACCCATAATGCAGAAGATTTCGCCGCGCGGAACTTCGAAAGACGCACCCTGTACGCCGACCACACAATTATACCTTTCAAGAACTTCAGGCTTTCCAATCCCTTCATCCCGTACTGCGGTCATGGCCTCCTCTGCCCGCGCACCGAAAATCTTCCAGACATCTGTCAGTTTAACGACTGTTTCGGTCATACTTGCCCCTTCAATGCAAAACAGGCCGCCAGGCATTCCCGGCGGCCTATCTGTAATTCAGTTCCGAGCGTTACCGATCACTCTGACATCCAGTTCAGAACCGCATCTTCGTTCGCACCGACCCATTCTTCGGCATATGCGAGCGGCTCTTTGCCATCTATGACAAGCGCATAAGTCATGGCCGAGACAGCGGCAGTATCCAGTTTCATGTTGGACAACAGCCGAGCAACCTCGGGGTACTCATCCTCAAGAGATTTGGCATAGTGAAGGTGCAGATAGGCCAAATCCCAGGCGACACCTGCTTCGGATTTCTCCAGCCAATCCGGATCATCCGTGGGCTGCAGGACATTCCATTTTGCCGCGTCATAGGCTGGCTCTTCCAGGATCTGAAGATCATGCAGTTCAAACACGTAATGCGGCGTATAGCAGAAACCCACCCAAGGCTCACCCGCTTTGATCGCGTTATCAAGGTTCGCATAGGCGACGGTTTCGTCTATCTCGGTCAATTCCATGACCTGGTCATAGCCATATGATTTGGCCCGGATTTTCTCGACATTGGTCGACGCCCAGCCGGGGGCACCGATCCATACTTCGCCCTGCCCGTCGCCATTGCTGTCGAACAGTGCCGCGATGTCGGGATTGGTCAGGTCGTCAATGGACCGGATATCATTGGCATCAGCGGTCGCTTTGTCGACACACATTCCTTGAAACGCCTCAACGCCATTGGAATTGAAGGTAACTGTACCCTTTTCGGTTACATAGGTGTCATGCAGGTTCTGCTGGTTCGGCATCCACACTTCGGGGTGTACGTGCATGGCGCCGGAATCCATCGCCTCGAACACGATCGGGTTGGTGCCATTCTGAAGCTCGACCTCTAGCCCCAGATTTTGTTCGATCGCAACCTTTAGAATGTGCGCTGTTGCATTTACCGATGGCCAGTTCGGCACACCGATCACAATGTCAGCAGCAAAAGCAGGCACAGCGACCATCATCGACGCGCCTCCCAGTAACATAGTGAGTTTGTTCATATTATTTCTCCGTGTTGGGCGTTCGAGGCGCTGTTCTTCTTACCCTCTGGGCAGCGGTACGCCTGTCAAACGACATCGGGATGACGTTCCATCCCCCTTTCTTAGCCAGTTACCGGGCGCGCCGGTTTGACAGGAAAATTCAAACATGCCGACACATGACCCATCAAGAACAACATGCCACAAATCGATATATGCGTCTTTCTCGAATATTAGTTTCGGTTTATTCTGATCTTGATCGATATGACGCCTGAAATAGGTGCAGCCGATTCTTGAGTGGGCTTGTCTGCCATCAATATCCCCTAAGCGGCGCCATCTCAGACAGGGGCACAGATTTTATCCAGTCAGCCCTCAGATCCCAGTACAAGATCCTGCTTCAGGATGAAGTCCCCAAACGCGTCCGTCAGCGTTTGAAAGCGCGAGCGTTGCGAGACATAAAGATACACCTGCCTTTGATCTTCGAGATCAGCTATAGGACGGAAGACGATAGCCTCAGGAAGAGACCGTGCAACGGTTTGCGGCAAAACCGTCACCCATTCCTCGGTGCGCACCAATGCGATCAGTGAATGGGTGTTCTGAATGGTCACACCGGCCTTCGAAATCGCCGCGTGAAACCGCGGGGACTGAACCAGATCGCACAGAGCATTGCGTATGAAGGGAACCGAAGCCACCTGTTCGATGGTTGGCATCTCCGATTGCTGTGCCAGCGGGTGAGCAGCCGTGCAAACCACCCCAAACCTGTCTTCGAACAAGGGCGTGGCTGTGACCCCGTTTAGCGCAAGATATCCGGATGCAATGCCGATATCCGCTTTTCCTTGCACAACCGCGTCCAGTACCTGCTGTGTATCGGTATCGCGGAGCTCGATCCTGATATCGGGGAAATGGCTATTCATGTGACTCAGCACCTTGGGAAAGGCAAGAGCCGCCACCGACGGCACAGACACGATCCGCAACAGGCCGTACTCTGCGCTGGCTATTGCCTCGATATCCTGAACTGTTTGATCGAACTGTCTGACCTGCTTCAAAGCCAAATCATGAACCTGCCGACCCACTTCTGACAGTCGATTTTTGCGCTCTCCCTCGAACAGCTTCTTACCCAGGTGCTCCTCAAGCTGCTTCAGCGTCATCGACACCGCCGATTGCGTTCGTCCAAGACGGTCGGCGGCCTCGGTCAGATTACCAGTCTGCACAACCGTGCAAAAACTGCGCAGTGTTTCAATCTTGATCGCCATACTTCAGTTTTTCTGCAATTTGTTTCATTTAATTGAGTTTGACTGATGTTCGCCAAAAAATCCATCCTAGGTCAAATGAAATCGCACTGGGGCGTAACGTGACACAACTGAATCTGATTGCTGGCGAATGGCTGGCAGGTGAGTCTGAAATCGAAAACCGCAATCCTTCGGACCTGAGCGATCTGGTCGGCATGTTTGCACAGGCCAGCGCTGACCAGCTTGAGGCGACGCTGGATCAAGCCCGTGTTGCACAGGCTGAATGGGCCGCCTATGGCATCGAACGGAAGCAAGCCGTTCTGAACGCTATCGGCAATGAAATGATGGCCCGGGCCGAAGAACTGGGTACGCTCTTGGCGCGCGAAGAAGGCAAGCCGCTGGCCGAAGGCAAAGGCGAAGTGTTCCGCGCCGGGCAGTTCTTTACCTACTACGCAGCTGAATGCCTGCGTCAAATCGGTGAGAACGCAGATTCTGTGCGCCCCGATATCGAAGTAGACGTTCGCCGCGAAGCTGTCGGCGTTGTCGCCATCATCAGCCCATGGAACTTCCCTACCGCGACTGCCTCGTGGAAGATTGCTCCAGCACTGTGCTATGGCAACGCGGTTGTGTGGAAACCCGCCAACATCACCCCGGCATCCGCTGTCGCACTGACCGAAATCATCGAACGTCAGGACATCCCCAAAGGTCTGTTCAGTCTGGTCATGGGTTCGGGGCGCAGCATCGGGCAACGCCTGGTCGAAAGCCCCAAGGTCAATGCAATTTCCTTTACCGGGTCAGTCCCGGTCGGCAAGGGTATCGCAGCAGCCGCCATCCAGAACCTGACCAAAGTTCAGATGGAAATGGGATCAAAAAACGCGCTGGCTGTGATGGACGATGCCGATCTGGATCTGGCCGTTACTCTGGCATTGGGAGGAGCGTTTGGCGGCACCGGACAGAAATGTACGGCGTCTTCGCGCCTTGTTGTGCATGCGGGTATCCATGACGCGTTTGTCGAAAAGCTGGTGGCCGGTGCGCAAGCGATGAAGGTCGGCCACGCGCTGGAGGAAGGCGTGCAGATGGGTCCCGTCGTCAGCCAACAGCAGCTGAGCGAAAACCTGGCCTATGTTGATCTGGGCAAATCCGAAGGGGCCGAGCTGGCCTGTGGCGGAACCCGGCTGGAGATGCCTCATGACGGGTTCTACATGTCGCCGGGCGTGTTTCTGAACACCAACAACGACATGCGCATCAACCGCGAAGAAATGTTCGCGCCCCTGACCAGTGTCATCAAGGTTGGCAGCTATGACGAAGCGCTGAGCGTCGTCAACGACACCAACTTTGGCCTGACCTCGGGCATCGTGACCAAATCGCTGGCCCGCGCCACGCATTTCCGTCGCAATGCGCGCACTGGTGTTGTGACTGTGAACCTGCCCACTGCAGGCACCGATTACCACGTGCCTTTTGGCGGCCGCGGCGACAGCTCTTACGGGCCGCGCGAACAGGGTAAGGCTGCGGCCGAGTTCTATACCACGGTCAAAACCGCCTATATCAGCGCGGGCCCCGTGTGATGCGGATCGACGGGCTACAATATGCCAACTGGTCGGAAAAGATTTTCCGCCAACTGCGTGACGGGGGCGTGGACGCGATTCACGTCACCATCTCGTACCACGAGAACTTTCGCGAAACGGTTCTGAATTTCGAGAAATGGAACCGCTGGTTCGAACAATACCCGGACCTGATCATGAAAGGGCGCTGGGCCAGCGATATCGATACGGCTCGTAAAACGGGCCGGACGGCTGTGTTCTTTGGCTTTCAGAACCCCTCGCCCATCGAAGACGATATCGGGCTAGTCGAAATCCTGCACGATCTTGGCACCCGTTTCATGCAGCTGACCTATAACAACCAGTCCTTGCTGGCGACCGGCTGTTATGAGGCCGAAGACACAGGCATCACCCGTATGGGCAAGCAGGTGATCAAAGAGATGAACCGCGTAGGTCTTGTAGTGGACATGAGCCATTCGGCGGACCGTTCCACCATCGAGGCCGCTGAATTGTCCGAGCGTCCCATAGCCATCACTCACGCGAACCCGTATGATTGGTCGCCCGCGCTGCGTAACAAGCGTGACGATGTCATTCGTGCAGTGACGGAAAATGGCGGGATGCTTGGCTTTTCGGTTTATCCCCACCATCTGAAAGATAAATCCGACTGCACGCTGGACAGTTTTTGCGAGATGATCGCACGCGCCGCCGACAAATACGGCGCGCAGCATCTGGGGATCGGCACAGACCTGTGTCAGGATCAACCCGACAGCATTGTGGAATGGATGCGGGTTGGCCGCTGGACCAAGGAAATCGACTATGGCGAGGGATCCGCTTCGGCACCAGGCTTTCCGCCCATGCCGGGCTGGTTTCAGGACAACCGAGATTTTGGGAACATCGAACAAGGGTTACGCGCGACCGGCCTGAACGATGACGAAGTGGCCGGGATCATGGGCAGAAACTGGTATAAGTTTTTTGCCGAGAACTTCGTCCCACAAGGGTAACACTATGAATACACGCGTGCAGACTGAAAATGTCAGACGTGATCCCGCGATGGTCATGCGGCTGTCGCGGCTGGGCTCGCTGCATCAATGCCGTCTCAGCTTTATGCGGCAACTGACCCGCCGTATGGCGCAGGAAAACTGGAGTTTTTCCCGCCCTGCGTTCGAGATTGACGAACACGGCGTTGGCCATGCGGTCTATACCGCGCAAGGCCCTGATCACGCATATTCTCTGGTGGCGTTTGCCCATGATCTGCCGCCCGAAAAACGCTCGGACCGGGTCATCGCCGAGGCCTGGGATGCCACCTTCGCGCTATTTGACGGCATTCCGACGGCGGATGATATTCACCGCCTGTCGCAAAACGTACCAGTGCAAGAGGCCGGGCGCGTCAGCGAGTCAGAACTGTCATTGTCGCGCGCCAACCGGTCAGTCCGCCTGTGGGCACATGTGGTCGACCGTCTGGCCGCTGGTCAACAACCCGATCTGGAACAGATTTATCAGGTTGGCTACCTGATGCGGACAACCGCCGTGTATGGTTCCGGCAAGTTTGGGGCTGCAGATCGCGAGAAAACAGCCAGTCGCCCCGAGGTCAACGGCCCGTTCCAGACCGAGATGTTGTCGGTCTACCTGACCCGGAACTTTGTGCGCGACCTGGTGCAGCATATGGCCCAAGTGAAGGGCGGCGATCAAACCGCGCAGTTAGATCCGCAGATCGCCAGTTGGCTCGGCATTGGCAATTCCACAGGTCTGGGCATGGCCCCCTTCATCGTCAACCATCCGATCTTGTTCAATAACTGGATCATGGCGCGAGAGGAGGCCATCGCCCGGGTACGGTCGCTCTTGACCGCCTCGGAAGATGAGGCCCGTCAATTCCGTGGCATCTATGATCGTAGCAAACTCTCGATGTCCTGGTGGCAGTCTGAGCATCCGGTCCAGCGCGATAAGCTGGCGGCGCTCAACAACGATCTGCAGGCAATCTCTGGGTATCTGGACAGGGATGATCTGACGCAGAACCAACCCTGGGATCGGTTGATCCTGTGGTCGCAATCCGCGCTGAGCGAGGAGGGCCAGGAACTGCTCGCCTCGCTTATCCTTGAGCCCTATGGCGAATTGGTCGATGGGCTGAGCTGTTGTATGGCCGACAGCAATTCAAGTGCCCATGTGATTGATGGATCAATGTCGGTAGGCGCTGCGCGCGATCTGATCAGTAACAGTTTTGGCTGGGCCTTGGATCTGGATTGGAACGCAGCGGAAAACTGTGCGCGGGCCTGGTATGTCTCCGAGGAGAAGCTGGAGCCGCGACTGGGTGAGCGCTTTGAGGAACCGATAGCCGGTTACGAACAGCCCCTTGCCCCGGCCCGTGACGCCGCGATGGCGTTTAAGGCACTTGCCGAATGGGATACTCGCTCCTCCGTTGCAGAGTTTCTGCTGCGCCATCCTGAACATCGCCACACCCTGCGCCGCGCTCAAATGAGCCGAGTAGCCCCCTATGGTGAAATCCACGACAATACGATCAGCGCCACTGTCCTGCCTATCGACATGCTGCGGGCCAAGCTGTCGTTTTTTGGGGCAACCCATTTTGACCCCCGGTCGGACCGCTGGGTGCGGATCTGCATGTATTCCGGCGCACCATATCCTGATGAGTTAACGCCGGAAAATGCCGATCTTTGGGTTTATCCGGAGTTGCCGCAATGACCTATTCACTGAACGAGATCGAAGCCACCTCTAAACGCGCCGCCCGAGGGGCAGGTTATGCCTGGGGTCTGGCAGAAGAGGCCGCCAAGGCCACACGCTGGTTGTGCGGGCATGGGCTGGACGGGACTACAGAGCTGGCCCACCTGCTGGACTTGGGTTTGGCTGCGGCGCCGGCAGATCACAGACCAGATGCGATGCAGGGCCCATGGCAGGGCAAGGGCGCTTTGTGCCCTCTGGCCACTGGCACCTTGCTGTCGGATTGTGCCGAACAGCTGCGCGCCGGACCGGTTGAGATGGCCAACATTGCAATCCCTGCACTGTTACTGCCCTTTGCTGCCTATGCGGCACGTGAACTCAAGGGCTGTGTGGTGCTTGATTGTGATGGGCATCTGGCGGCATGTGATGGGTATTCCGTGTCGACCCCAGATACCTTACCCGCCCAGGCGCGCAGGGTGGTGGTTTCGCTGGGGGAACAGCGCACAGGCCCCCGCCCACATCAGACCCGCGCCGCCCCGACTGATCAGGCTTGGGCAACGCTGAATCGCTTTGCCCACCGCACCTATGCCCCCGCAACCGAGGAATCCCGCCTGCTGGGTGCAGGGGCCGGGCTTTCTGATAATGACTGATGAGGTACTGATTTGACCGAGACCCGGACCCTTACTCTGAACGAAATCGAAGACCTGTCGTTTCGCGCGCTTGTTGCTGCGGGGACTTCACCGGAAAACGCCCGCCCGCTGGCGGTTGCGACCGCGGCAACCGAGGCGGACGGCGTGGCAAGCCATGGGCTGGCCTATATCCCGATCTATTGTGAGCATGTCCAATGTGGCAAGGTCGACGGTCTTGCCAAACCGGTCATGACACGGCCCAAGCCAGGTGTAGTTACCGTAGATGCCGCAACCGGATTTGCCCATTCAGCCATCGATCTCGGGTATGAGACGCTGATCACCGCTGCGCGCGAACAGGGCGTTGCCGTGCTGAGCATCTGCAACAGCTATAACTGCGGCGTGCTGGGCTATCACACCTATCGTCTGGCACAGGCCGGGCTTGTCGGGCTTGGTTTTACCAACGCGCCAGCCTCGATCGCGCCATCGGGTGGCGCAAAGCCGGTTGTAGGGACCAACCCCTTTTCCGTTGCCGTACCCGGTACAGATGGGCAACCCGCCCTGCTGATCGATCAAAGCGCCAGCACAATCGCCAAGAGCGAGGTCATGAAACATGCCAGAGAAGGAAGGCCGATCCCCGTTGGGTGGGCATTGGACGCCGAGGGCAATCCGACCACTGATCCCAATGTGGGCCTCAAGGGCTCCATGGCACCTTCTGGTGGGTACAAGGGCGTCGGTGTGGCCCTTCTGACCGAAGTTATGGCGGCCGCTCTTACAGGGGCCACTCTGGGCATCAACGCCTCGCCCTTTTCAGGAACCGCTGGCGGCCCGCCCAAGACCGGACAGTTTTTCATTGCGATCGACCCTGTGGCGACATCGTCGTCGGGTGGCTTTGCTCAGGGCATCGAGGAACTCGTCGGCGCCATTCGATCGCAAGACGATGCACATTTGCCTGGCGATGGCCGACGCGCAAAACGCGTCGCATCGGCCACACAAGGCGTGGCTGTAAATATTGCGACCCTTGAAAAGATCGAGACCATCTTGGGATAAGCCGGTTTTATTAGCCCGCAATCAGATTCTTTCTGGTTCGGGCACCCTTACTCAAACCTTCTGACCCAGCACCAATTTTCAGAACGGCTTCTAGGCCTTTAGCCAAAATTCGACCCGGACGCAGCAGGCTCATTTTTCGTATTTCATGCTTTAGCGCAGAAAAACGGGGTTGACTCAAATCGCACTCCATATTTAGTTCGGTAACAGAACGAATAAATGGAATCGACGTGGCAACGCAGACGAAAATCTCTCGACGAATGTCTCAAAGTGCGGTCGTTCAGGCGATTGCGACCTATGGGCCCATTTCGCGCGCCAGCGTGTCGAAGCTGACCGGTCTTTCGAAACAGACAATCTCGGAAATTGTCGGAAACCTAGAAAGCGATGGCTGGGTGCGGACAGTCGGTCAGACCGAGGGGCATGTCGGACGCCGCGCTGTGGTATATGAAATCGCTCCGGATGCGGCAACGGTCGCCAGCGTCGATCTGGGTGGAACAAAGATCAGGGTCGCACTATGCGATCTGACCGGTCGCGTTCTGGCCGAACGCGTAGAGCCGACAGAACAAAGCGGCGGCAGACAAGTAGTCGATCAGGTTGCCCGTATGGTTCGCGCAACCGCAGACGATCCCCAATGCCCGTCAGGCGAATTGAAAATAGCTGTCGTCGGTGTCCCAGGCGTGCCGGACAGCAAGAGCGGCGCGGTTCTGATGGCGCCTAACATAACCGGGCTGGATCAGATTGATCTTGCTGGCACTTTGAACGAACGGCTTGGGATAGAAATCCTTGTCGAAAATGACGTCAACCTTGCCGCTCTGGGTGAGCATTGGATGGATCATCGAAGCGACCAGGATGATCTGGTCTTCGTTTCCGTCGGAACCGGAATTGGTGCCGGAATCGTCGTCGGAGGTGTTTTGCTGCGTGGCGCATCTGGTGCAGCTGGCGAAATAGGTTTTCTTCCCTTTGGTGCCGATCCGATTGCAAAGGAAAGCCATACTATAGGCGCGCTGGAACGCGTAACCGCCACCGATGCAATCATTGGCGAATACAGGATGCTTACGGGCAAAACTTGCTCAGTTCCTGCGATCTTTGAGGCTGCCAATAACGGCGACAAAGCAGCCGAGCAAACGCTGGACAATGTCGCTTATCAGATCGCGCGGGCTTCGGCGTCGATTGTAGCGGTCCTTGATCCGTCCCTTATCGTGATGGGGGGCTCTATCGGCGCGCGTGACGAGTTGATGCACCGGATCAGACGCTTTGCCGCCCAGTGCTACCCCCGTGAAATAGAGATCCAGCCCTCAAAGCTGGGTCCGCATGCTGCCCTTGCCGGAGGTGTGTCTATAGCCCTGTCGCATTTACATATCTCTCTTTTCGCCGAGGGTCAGAAAGGTGCCGAGATCAACGTACCACCTCCAGCGCTCGATACCTTCAAGGCAAGTATGTCATGACCGCTAAGGCTCTTTCAGAACGCTTGCGTCAAGAACAGGATGCTGATGCAGACCTAACTCTGTTGCGCAATGCCCTGTCCATCGAAAGCGTGACGGGCAATGAAACACGTTTTGCGCGTTTTCTGGACCAGCAACTTATGGCCCTGGGCCTGAATACCGGACGGGGCTGTTTCGCGGGTGAACGCGAAAATGTCTGGGGAATTGCTTCTGTGGAGGGTCCCAACCTCATGATTTTGGGCCATACGGATACTGTGCATGTCCGGGGCTGGGAGGAATATTGGGAAGACGATGCACGCAAAAATCCATTCGGCGCGACCGAAAAGGACGGGCACATCTGGTCACGTGGGGCAAGCGACCTCAAGGGTGGGATTTGCGCTGCGATTGCCGGGTATCGCCTGCTGCAAAAACTTGGCGTTATGCCTTCAGCCAGTCTGACCTTTGCCTTCATCGGTGATGAAGAAAGCGGTGAACCTGACAGCGGCGTTAGCGCCGGGGCGAAAGATCTGGTTGGACGTATCAAGTCCGACGAAATCCCCCGTCCTGATTTCGCGATCTATGTCGAGCCAACGAGTTTGGACATTTATTCCGCCCAGATCGGGTTCTTTATCGCCGAGATCACGATAACTGGAAAAACAGCGTATTTCGGCCGACCCGAATTGGGGGTCGATGCATTGAAAGCAACGCATACGCTTCTGTCGAAAATCTGGGATCATGAAAAAGAACTGAACGCGGGCCCGCGTCATGACCTTGTCGGTGCCTCTTCTGTTCTGGTGACGCATATCAATGGCGGCGGGTTTATCGCAGTGCCCGGAGAATGCAGGCTCTCACTGATCCGGAAACTTAGACCTGGCGAAATGCTTGATGATGCAGTGGCAGCATTGGAAACAGCGCTTGGCCTGGATCGCCTACCTACAGGTATAGAGGTGTGCATCGACTACCCAGCCGGTCGTGATCATCCCAAGGGCGGCTCACCAGTTGAAAACGACCCCGATACTGAGGCGGTTCGCCTGTTGCAAAACTGTGTACAGCAAACTTTGTCCCGAAAAGTAGAAATCGGCGGCGCGCCCTACTGGTCTGAGATGCCATTTTTAACAGAACAGATCGGCTGTCCAACCGTTTACTGCGCACCGGGTGATATCGCCGTGGCGCATACTTTTGAAGAACGAATTGAGGTCGAAGAATACCTCGCCGCCGTCCGGGCTTTTGCGCTTTTCATAGCGCAGTTCGGTGCGTCGGACACGCTCGCAATGCATCCAAACTGAGGAGGACAAACATGTCACTTGTTAGAAGCACATTTGCCGCTACCGCGATGTTCGCGCTGGCGGGCAGCTTATACGCCGAAACCATCGGTCCAGCGGGGGAAAGTGCCACCCCTTCATCAATGGTTGTTGTCGCTGATGATGATGTCGAAAAGGTGAAAGATGCTGGATATTCAGCTGCTTTGCTGTGGCATGACCAATCCGACTTTGTGAATGCGGTAACAGCAGGTGCCAGCGATGAATTTGCGCGTCTGGGGATCGAGGTCGTTGCCGTGACAAGCGCAGGATTTGATGCTGCAAAACAACGTAGCGATATCGAGACGGTCATGGCCAAATCGCCCAATATCATTCTGTCGCTTCCTCTGGACCCGGTGACCTCTGCCGCAGCATTTGCAGAGGCAAAAGAGGCCGGAGTTGCCCTAAGTTTCCTCTCGAACCTGCCGGCCGGCTACAAGCACCCGGACGACTATGCGGCAATCGTGACGGATGACCTGTTTCAGATGGGCAAACAAGCGGCGGATGCGCTTGCGGCTGCCATGGGCAATGAAGGAACAGTTGGATGGATTTATCACGACGCAGATTATTATGTGACCAATCAGCGCGACAACGCTTTCAAGACCACGATTGAGAACGACTATCCGAACATCACAATCGTTGCAGAACAAGGCATTTCTGATCCTGCGCGCGCCGAAGAGATTGCCAATGCTATGCTGCTGAAAAACCCAGACCTGGGTGGAATCTACGTAACCTGGGCTGGTCCGGCAGAGGGTATTCTTGCAGCGTTGCGGACGAACGGAAACACCTCGACCAAGATCGTGACATTGGATCTGTCAGAGCCGATTGCCCTTGATATGGTTCAGGGTGGGAATGTCGCGGCGATTGTTGCCGATGAAGCCTATGAACTGGGGCGTGCAATGGCCGCCAGTGCCGTGCTCGACCTGCTGGGCGAGGACGTACCATCCTTTGTTGTAGCCCCTGCATTGACAGTGACAGCGGACAACGTTGCCGATGGATGGCAAAACTCGCTGAATATTGATGCACCAGCCAGTCTGACATCGAAGTAGAGACCTGATGGGCAGGTCGCCTCTGGCGACCTGCCGCAACCGGATATTCCCAGAGGCATCCATGGAACAGGCTTTTCAACGTATGCGCGACTTGGATCTACAGCGCTGTGTCATTTATTTCGGCTTTCTTGCGATCTTTCTGTTTTTTGGGATCACTCTCTACGATGACGGGTTTCTGACCAGTCGGAATCTGACAAATATCGTCCTTCAGACAGCCCCAGCCACGATCATGGCCATCGGATTGGTCTTTGCCCTGTCAGCCGGAGAGATCGACCTGAGTTTTGGCTCTGTCGTTGCAGTTGCAGCCCTCTCGGCAGCTGTTGCGATGCAGAACGGCCCAATGATCCTGGGTGTCGCAGCGGGGCTTGGCGCAGGCATTCTGATCGGCGCGTTCAATGGTGCTTTGGTGGCCTATCTGCGGTTGCCATCATTTCTGGTGACCTTGGCCACCATGGGGTTATTTGCCGGAATTGCGCGTTCGATGACCGATCTGCGATCCATTCCTGTCGTTAACGGGACTTTCACCGGGGTCTTCGGCTCGGGCAAGCTGTTTGGTGTGCCTTCACTTGTTATCTGGACCGTGATTGCAGTGCTGATTGGCCATGTCATCTACCGACACACACGTTTTGGCGCACACGTTCTGGCCGTTGGGGACAATGCCCGCGCAGCCCAAGTCTCTGGCATCAGGGTTCCCCGTATCCGGCTGATGGTTCTAACCTTGTGCGGTGCAACCGCTGGGCTGGCTGGTTTGCTCTATGCCGGGCGTATTCAAGCCGCCAAATATACAATGGGCGAAAGCGATCTGATGACGGTCATTGCCGCTGTCATCGTAGGTGGCACTGCGCTTAATGGCGGCAAGGGATCCATAATAGGTGCGCTTTTGGGCTCGCTCATGATGGGAATGCTGAATAACGGGCTGATCCTGATGGGGCTTCAGGTCTCGGACCAGATGATCGTACGCGGGCTGATCATACTGATCGCCGTAGCAATTTCACTCCGCGAAATCCGCCGATAGACACCGGAGCAACCCAATGTTTCTTGATCTTCTCATACGCCGCAACCCCAAGTTCATCGAGGCCGCCATGGCCTTGCATCAACAAGGGAAGATCCCCGCAAACGCCTATGTGCTTGACCTGGATGCCGTCGAACGCAACGCGCGCCTTTTCTCTGATGTGGCCCGTGGGCATGGCCTTACAACTTTTGCCATGACCAAACAGGTGGGCCGCCATTCCGGCTTTTGTCAGGCGGTCATGCGCGGTGGCATCAGCCGGTCCGTCGCCGTGGATATGGCCTGCGCCTTGGCATGTGACCGCGCTGGCTTAAGGACAGGTCATTTGGGTCACCTTGTACAGGTGCCCCGCCAAGAAGCTCTCTTCGCCGCAGCCAAACTACGCCCGGACTATTGGACGGTATTCTCGGACAACAAGGCAAAAGAGGCGGCAGACGCCTCTGCTCGGGCCGAGAGAGAACAGGCACTAATGGCGCGCATCCAGACCGAAGGGGATACGTTTTATCGTGGCCACGAGGGGGGATTTGACGCGAATGATATCCTGGCGGTGGCCGACCGTTTGGATGCGCTGCAGGGCGGGCGCTTTGCAGGCATTACGACCTTTCCCGCCCTGCTTTTCGACCAGGATGCCCGCAAGGTTGTGCCGACCCCAAACCTCCACACGCTCAACATGGCTGCAGAAGCTCTGGCGCGTGCAGGACGTACGGAGATCGAAATCAATGCCCCCGGAACGACATCTTCAGCTGTTCTTCCAGCATTAGCCGAAGCCGGGGCCACGCAGGTAGAACCGGGCAATGGCCTACATGGCACGACGCCTCTCCATGCGGTAGAAGACCTTCCTGAGGATCCCGCCGTACTTTACCTTTCCGAGGTCTCGCACCATCACGGCGGGAAAGCCTATTGCTTTGGCGGCGGGCTCTATATCGATCCGGTTTTCCCGAAATACCAGGTTCGAGCGCTGGTAAGCAGCAGCCCGACAATCAGCCGGTCAGCCCTGCGAAATGTCGAAATTCCTGATTATTCCGCAATAGATTACTACGCCATGATCGACAGCGACAGCGATCAAAACCCCGCACCAGGCGACACGGTTGTCTTCGGTTTCCGTGGGCAGGCCTTTGTAACCCGCGCTTTGGTTGCCGGGATAAAAGGCGTAGACAGCGGAATGCCAGAGCTTACCTCAATCGAAAACGGCTTTGGCGACCACGTCAGCTGGCCGGGAGCATTTGCGCAATGACTCCGGTTCTTTCCCTCAAGCAAATCCACAAATCTTTTGGCGGAGTGGTCGCAATCCAGAATTTTTCACTGGACCTCTACCCCGGTGAAATCGTGGCTCTGGTCGGTGATAATGGCGCGGGTAAATCCACGCTCGTCAAGATCATCTCTGGCGTGCATCGACCAACCAGCGGCGAGATCGCGCTCGACGGCGAAGAAGTCGGTTTTTCGGATGCTAGCGCGGCTCGATCACATGGTATTGAGGTGGTCTATCAGGACCTCGCATTGGCTGACGAACAGCCGGTTTATATGAACATGTTTCTGGGCCGCGAACTGACGCGCAAACCCTTTGGACTGCTGGATAAAGCACGCATGCGTGCCGAAACCCAAAGCCTTGTTGATCAGCTTGACGTGCGCATCCCCTCTGAGCGCGCAGCCATACGTGATTTGAGCGGAGGCCAAAGACAGGGCATTGCTATCGCGCGAGCAACCCATTGGGCCAGCAAATTGATCCTTCTGGATGAACCCACTGCAGCACTTGGCGTTGCAGAGACTGCGAAGGTTGAGGACCTCGTCGCGTCACTTAAGGATCGCAATCTGGCAATCTTGATCATCAGCCATTCCCTGGATCAGGTTTTTCGTCTTGCCGACCGCATCTGCGTTTTACGCCGGGGTGAACAGATAGGCGTCAGGACAACTGCCGAGACCGACAAGAACGAAATTGTCGCCATGATCACCGGTGTTCATAGTTGATGGCGCAAAGCGCAGCCGTGTCCCCATCTTTACGAAGGGGCCCTTTGGCTCGATCGGATATGACACCTATCGCTGCCCGATGATTTCGAAAGTATAATCTCGTCTCACCCCTGCCGGAGGTGGCGGGAAGGGTGCAGCCGCTTTCACCTGGGCAAGGGCGATCTGATCCAACCGCTTTGATCCCGAACTGCGTACTATTCCAACCGCCTGCAATGTCCCGTTCTCAGCTATTCGAAAGGCCACCAACGCGGCACCTCGAATATTGGCGCTCTTTCTCCGGGCGCGGATAATCTTGCGTTTAATCTGTCCGGCATAGTTGCTGGCGTCAGCATTGCCGGATACGGTCAGCGCTGACGTGGATGTAGCAACATTTGCCGCGCCTTTCGTGGTTTTCCCGGTGGCGTCACCTTTTTTCCCCGATTGTTTCGCGTTGCCATGCGCGGTGGCAGTTTGATTGCTTGCCTGTTTCTTCGGTTCCGGCGGCTTGGCATCCTCGGTCGGCGACACCGAAGCAGCATCACCCTGTCTGTTCGGTGTTTCAGCGTCCTGAGGCCTGAGAGGGCTTGGCGCAACAGCGGTCGCGGCCGTAGCGCTGCTCACAACCGGGCTGAGAGTTTGCGGCGACGTTGTGCGCTGCTGCTTGACAGGGCGGGCCTTGGGTTGCAACCGATGAGGTGCTGCCGGTTTCTTGCGCGTGCTGGCCGGTGCTGGTGCATTTGTTCCGGCGACGAAGTCCTTGAATACAGATCCCAGCGCGGCGGCCCTCTCCTCTCCGCCACCTTCGACCTGCACCTGTTCGGCGGTCGAATAATCCAAAAGCGCAAGGCTATGTGTCGCTACGGCCAATGCGACAGAAATCACAACCACCGGGCGGGATTTGGTTATCACCGTAATCCCCTTTCGGTCACGACATAAACCTGACTTGCACCCAACCCGCGCAAGTCATCGCTGATCTGTTTGAGCGCAACCGCAGGCAAGGATCGATCCGGCACGATCCGAACCGCATCAAGGGGCAGATCAACAGCCGCCCTCTCGACATAGGCCGCAGCATTGGTCAGCTCTGCCCCGCGATATTCAAGTGTGCCATCGGCGCGAATAACCAAAGCATCAGGCGGCTCGCGTCCCTCCAGATCCATCGTTTCGACAAGCTGAACCGATCCGTTGAGCGGCGGCGTAAGGGTGCCTGCGATCATGAAGAATATGAGCATCAGGAACACGACATTGATCAGCGCGATGGTTGGATCTCGGCTTTGTCTGGGCTTCGATTTCAACTGCATCAGCCCAAAACCTGAGTGCGCAGGTTTTCGACAGGTGCCAGCCCGATGAGCAGATCAATCAGCTGCTGAGAGGTTGCCCTCGGACCCAGGCTGATGAGCGCGATTTGGGATTTGGCGTCGAGCAGCATTGGAGCCACCTGCGCCAATGGTACAGGCGCACCATCGACCAGAATTCGGTCTGCATCCAGTTTAATAAACCGGATGGCTTGTTCTGGCTCCGCGCCGCCGACGGAGGCCGTCGAAAACTGAATCTCGGAAAATTTTGAGAATGTGGATGTCAGCATGAAAAACAACAGCAGCAAAAAGATGACATCTATAAGCGACGTCATTGACAGGCGTTTGCGCCGCTTTCTTTGCACATTAAGCGCCATGTACCAGCGCCGTAATTGACGCCCCTGCCGTTTGCTCGGTCTCCTCGGCATGGCCGGGGGCAAATATTGTTCTGAGCGCACGGTTGGCAAAGACGCGTTCCCGGTTCACGCGGGCCTCAAACCAGGTCAGGATCAGTGACGTCGGCATGGCTACAGCCAGCCCCGCTGCTGTTGTCATCAGCGCCACCCAGATGCCCCCAGCCAGCAACGATGGGTCAACAGCGTTGCCTGCCCCCTGCAGGGTCTGGAAGGCTTCGATCATGCCCAGCACTGTGCCGAACAATCCAAGCAGGGGCGCAAGTTGCGAGACGATGTCCAGCACGTTGAGACCCTGTTCCAGTTTTGCAAATCGCGTCTCAGCCTCGGCATCGACCCGTTCGGACAAGGTGCGATCATTCCCGGACAATGCCATTGCGATCACCGGCGCCAGGTAACTACGGCTTTTGTTCAGGTATATTCTGGCGGCCGTGGGGTCTTCTCGGTCCCATGCGTCGATCGCCCTTGACAATTCGACGTGTCGGCCGACTCCCGCCGCTTTGTATTGCCAGATTTTGTAAAAGACCAAGGCGAGGGTCGCGATTGAGGCTGCAATCAGGATCGCCACCACCGGGCCCCCTAATTGCAGGATTTCCATCAGTTTTTGCAGCATTTCGGACATAGCTTTATCCAATCATCTCAGTTTCAAGGCGGCTTTTTAGACTGAGGCCCTTCATGCAGGCATCTTTGTTACCGCTCTGGGTCATGCATTCCTGCACGCCGTTGAACAGAATCCGGCTGATCTGGTCACAGGCCATGTCGGTGAATTGAAACTGCCTGACCCGTGGGCGGCCTGCGGGCAGTTCTTCGAAATCCAGCAGGGTAATTAACGCGACCGCACCGTTTTTGCCAAACAGGACGGTTTCATAGACCGCACCGTTGATGTCGACCTCATGCATATTTTCGGCGACAAAGCTGAGCAGACAGTTTTGCCCCCTTGCTTCGGCAGAGCTGAGTTCGATTGATACGCCGCCAGTCTTGGGCACGTCTTCTGCGCTGGCGATCCCTGCCCCCAAGACTGAGAGCAGGGTCGACAGGACAGCGCTGGCTTTGTTTGCTGCCGCACTTCGCATAACGGGTCCTTTCCTTGGGATCAGAAGGTTTTGGCCAGGCCGAGCTTGAAGGTCCGGCCCGTCGAATTGCGGGTCGACAGGTTCGGGCGGTAGTCCTTATCAAGGATGTTCTCGATACCGGCGCGCAGCTCAAAGCCTTCAAACATACCCTCTTGCGGCATGTAGGTCGCACGCAGAGAGTTTACTCCGTATCCCGCGGTCGCGTCCCCGCTCGAGTCCGTTCCGGCCCGGGCACCGAAGATTTCCCAGCTGACGTCCAACGTCTGACCGAACCGCTTGCCCAATGTCAGGCGCGCGGAATCCGACGGCTCATTCCGCCAACGCGAGTCATCGCCGGTGGCGCTGGTTTCCGTACCCGTCACGATGTTCGAGTTGAAATCGACGTAGAACCCACCCGCATTGGCGTAAGAGGCTTCGATTTCGGCACCTTTCGTTTCCACTTCGGACAGGGGTTGAGACGGGGTGCCAGAGACGTAGGAGGTGATGTCCCACAGGGTCGTTCGATAGAAATTGACCTTGGCGCGGATCACGTCGCCCTCGGCAAACACGTCACCGCGATCATAGGAAAAACCAGCTTCCCACGTGCGGGATCTCTCGGGTTGCGTCATGTAAAGCGGCGTGCCCAGATCATCGATGATCGGCAGGCTTTCCGTGTAGGCCGCACCACCAAAGATCGCGAAACCGCTGTTGAACGCGTACCGCGCCGACAACCCGCCCATAAGCGCGTTGTTGTCATAGCTTTCGTTGAACGGGGCCGCGGCGTCATCATCACCGTCGATGTCCTGCGTCTCATATCGCACCGCGGGGGTAATCGTCAGATTGTCACCGATCTGCACATCGTCCACAGCAAACAGGGCAAATCGACGGTCGGTTCCACCCGGGGCCGAGGCCGCGTCCAACCGTTCGCGGTTGATAAACTCGATCCCGGCCCGCAGGTCATGCGAGGCGATGCCGGTCTGGAAATACGACGTGTTCTTGATCGTCAGCTTTGTCGTTTCATAGTTATGTGTGGCATCTGCCAGGGCCTGAATGCCGGGGAAGAATGGCGTGCTTTCAAGGCTGGAAGACCCGGGAACATAGCTGCTTTCGATCGCCTGCTCAGAATAGCTGAGGTTCACATCCAGATCGACCAGATCATTTCCAGTGGGTTGATATTGATACCGCAGGATACCGATCTTTGTTTCGATATCACGGTCTACATTACCAAAGGCATCCGACGTGGTGCCAAACGAGTCATAAGGGACGTCGCGCTCTTCAGATGTGGACTGGTTGTAGGATGCGGTGAACGAATGTTCGAGATCGTTGCCGAAGCTGTATTTGCCCTTAGCCAGAAGCGACGGCAGCGTGAAGGCGCTGTTCCCGATCTCGTCACCATTGCCGTCTTCCTGATCGTCCTGATCCCGATAGGTATAGTTGAACAGGAATTCCGTTTGCGTATTCGGCTGCCACGCCAGGATCGAGGACGAGGCAAAACCGTTGCCGTTCGAATACCCCTCAAAGGTTTGACGGAACCGGAAACCCGGCTCGCCACCGGTGAAATCTGACGCGTCCTTGGTTTCCAGCTGAACGACACCGCCAACAACCCCGGACCCATATTCGAATGACCCGACAGTGCCCCGAATGACCGAGACGCTTTTGTAAAGCTGGGGGTCAGTAAAAAGCTGGTTGCCGATCCGATACAGCTCTTCCGCGCCCGTTGTGGCGCCATCGACCAGGATCAGAACCTTCTGGTCGGTTCCGAACGTGCCGTTTGCACCATAGCCGCGAATATTGATGCCCGATCCCTGAGGGGTCGAGCCGTTCACCAGGCTTACCCCCGGAACCGAGTCGATCAGCTCTGCAACCGTATTAGCCTGCCGGTCGTTGATCTCTTCCTGATCAATATTTGTGACCGGCACGGCAGTGTCTGTCTGAATCTCTCGTTTGCTTTCCCCAAGTATCAGGGTGCCCAGGAAACCATCGTCTTGTTCTTGCGCCATAGCGCCAGCCGCAATCATGCTGAGGCACGAAGCCGTTCCCAGCAAAGCTATCTTCCGTATTTGCACACGCATCTCTGTCCCTTCGAAACAGTAGGAGGACCTGAAATGCTTGCGCCATGCTGGCTTTGGTCAGTCTGTTTTATTGTTTTTTGGAGCCGCCTTTTTTTGGCGACTTGTGCTCGTTAATAAAGGTTACTAAAACAGTCAACAATAAATCGCAGTCGCATCGCCGACTCTCGCCAGCGGGCACCCGAACAATTCGGCTGCCGGGCCAGCACCTCTGAAAATCAACTCGAAGATGGGAAAACCCATGACGGAACAGGTGCCTAACACCCCGGCTCAAATTCGTGCAGCCTATGCGCAAAACAGCGGCAAACGTGACCGCGATCTGGCAGAATCGATTAGACTTACCGAAGGCCAGTTGGTCGCTGCCTTCGCTGGGCTGGACGTAACGCGGCTGTCGGCTAGCCTTGATGACATTTTCCCAATGCTCAACGGGTTGGGAGAGGTCATGGCGTTGACGCGCAATATCTCCTGCGTGATCGAAAAGGTCGGACAATACGACAATTACCATTCGGGCGCGCATGCCTCGATGGTTCTGACGGATGAGATTGATTTGCGCATGTTTCCCAGCCACTGGGTCCATGCCTTTGCGATCGAACGCAAAACCGACAGCGGTGTGAAACGCTCGCTTCAGGTCTTTGATGCCGCAGGCGATGCGGTGCACAAGATATTCCTGCGCGAAGGATCGGATCTGGACCATTGGGATAAGCTTGTCAGCGCCCTTGCGTCTGAGGACCAATCGCAAACTCTTGATTTAGAACCGCGCCGACCGACCGAAGCGCCCAAGGCCAACCCCGAAAAGACGGAAATCCTACGTGCGGAATGGGCCAAGATGACGGACACCCACCAGTTCATGCGCTTGACCTCAAAGCTCAAGATGAACCGATTGGGGGCCTATCGCATCGCCGGCCAACCGCTCGTCAGGGAACTGACGCCGTCGGTAATATCACCAATGTTCGAACAGGCGTGCGACAAGGAAATTGAAGTGATGATCTTTGTTGGCAATCGTGGATGTATCGAAATTCACGGTGGCCTTATCGGAACGATCAAGCAGATGGGACCCTGGTTCAATGTGCTTGACCCGCGTTTCAATCTGCATCTGAGGACGGACCATATTGCAGAGGTCTGGGCTGTCACCAAACCGACTCAGCGCGGCCCCGCCGTCTCGGTCGAGGCGTTCGATGCAGAAGGTGGGCTGATCTTCCAGATATTTGGTCAGCGCACCGGCGATACCGACCATCGCCCAATCTGGAATGAGTTAGTTGCCGCACTTGAACCCCAACCCGAGGCCGCGCTGACATGAACAGGATGCGAGTGATCTGGCCTGCCTTGGCTATGCTGCTAAGTACACAGGTCGCGCAGGCTGCGGACGACGAACCAAAGCGGATCATCGCGATCGGCAGTTCCATCACTGAAATCGTCTACGCTCTGGGTCAGCAAGACAGGCTTGTTGGTCGCGACCGAACATCAACCTACCCGACAGAAGCGATGAACCTGCCCGATATCGGATACCGACGCGCGCTGTCGCCCGAAGGCGTTTTGTCGGTAGAACCAGACTTGGTCCTGGCGCTTGAAGGTTCAGGACCACCAGAGGCGATTGCGGTTCTGCAGGAAGCGGGCGTGCAATACGTCACGATCAAGGATGGGTTCTCTCTGGAAGGCGTGGTCGAAAAAATCCAAACCGTTGGGGCCGTGCTGGGAGCTGACGTTGCTGCCGAGGGATTGGCAGCGCAAACCATACGCCAGATCAATCAGGCGGAATTGGCGGCTAGTAGTGCCGCAGGATCCAACCCGAAACGGGTTCTGTTTGTTCTGTCGGTGCAGGATAACCGGATCACAGTGGGAGGTGTGGATACCCAAGCAGACAGCATCATTCGATTGGCTGGCGGTGTAAATGCCGCCGCCAAAGTGTCAGGTTACAAGCCAATGACGCCCGAAGCGCTGGTGTCGGCTGCGCCTGATGTCATCCTTATGATGGATCGGCGGGGTGATAATAATACCGAGGATGCCGCGCTCTTTTCACTGCCCGCAGTCAAGCTGACCCCGGCGGGCCAGAACAAGATGCTGATCCGCATGCAGGGTGCATATCTTCTTGGGTTTGGCCCTAGAACCGCCAGTGCCATTTCTGATCTGTCAGCAGCTTTGCAGGATGAAGGTGGCTCATGACGCTGACGTTGGATCATATGAGCGCCGAGGCACCTGGGTACAATCGGCGAGCAACCGCACGGCGGGTTACTTTGGCCTTACTGGTATTGCTTGGCCTAACCAGCGCCGCAAGCATTTCAGTCGGTGCTTCGGATGCGTCGTTAAACATGGCGGTGATCGACCTAATCAATGGGCGGTCCCTGTCTGACCTGAATCGGATTGTCCTTTGGGACATACGCTTGCCCCGGCTTGCCATGGGGATTCTGGTCGGTGCCGCACTGGCTGTTTCAGGGGTGGTCATGCAAGGGCTTTTCCGAAACCCGTTGGCGGACCCCGGAATTGTCGGCGTCAGCGCGGGCGCAGGTCTGGGCGCAATTTCAGCCATCATGCTTGGCAGCCACGTGCCAGTGTCGGTTTTGGTCTGGACCGGAAACGGGTTAGTGGCCATTGCTGCTTTTCTTGGTGGCTGGGCGTCTGTTCTGATCCTATACCGTGTCTCGACCAGCGGAGGGCGGACATCGGTCGCAACTATGCTACTGGCCGGCATTGCATTAGGTGCCTTATCCGGCGCTGCATCGGGTGTTCTGGTCTACATGGCCGATGATCAGCAATTACGCGACCTGACGTTCTGGGGAATGGGATCGTTAGCTGGGGCAACCTGGACCAAAATCGCCTCGGCTGCGCCTATCATTTTGGTTGCCCTTGCAAGCACACAATTTCTGGCTCGCGCGCTTAACGGTCTGGCGATGGGAGAGGCGGTGGCCCATCACATGGGCATCCCGGTTCAGCGCAGCAAGAACATTGCCATTCTGGCCGTTGCCGGGGCCACCGGGGCCGCTGTTGCCGTGTCCGGCGGCATCGGGTTCATCGGAATTGTGGTCCCCCATTTGCTACGGCTGGCCACGGGGCCGGACCACCACAGGCTTTTGATGAACTCCGCCCTGCTGGGTGCCAGTCTGCTGCTATGCGCCGACATGATCAGCCGGGTCGTGGTGGCCCCGGCGGAACTGCCAATCGGGATCGTCACGGCAATTCTCGGCGCACCGGTCTTTCTTTGGATCCTCCTGCGCCGCCACGGCATTATGGGAATGTAAATCATGCAAGGTAAGAACATCTGCGTCAGCCTGGGCCGAAAGGACATCTTGCACGACGTGAATTTCAAGGCCGATCCCGGTCATGTCACCGCAATCATCGGGCCCAACGGATCGGGCAAATCGACCTTACTAAAGGCATTGGCCGGAGAGATTGCCTCGACCGGAACCGTCACCCTGAACGGCCACGACATCTCAGAGTTAAAGCCCTGGCAACTGGCCGCGAAACGGGGCGTGCTGCCACAATCGACCAGCGTGGCCTTTCCTTTCAAAGTGCACGAGATTGTCAGACTGGGGCTGGCAAACGGGTTGGCCGCACAAGATGACGGTTCGGTCACTACCGCCCTGGCACATGTCGACCTAGCAGGGTTCGAGCAGAGGTCTTACCAGACCCTGTCCGGGGGTGAGCAGCAGCGCGTACAGTTAGCCCGTGTTTTGACGCAGGTCTGGCAGGCACAACGGGCCGATCATCCCAGCTGGCTTTTACTGGACGAACCGGTTGCCAGCCTGGATATCGCGCATCAATTTACGGTCCTTGGTATCGCAAGCGAATTTGCCGCCCAAGGTGGAGGTGTGGTGGTGGTGATGCACGATCTGAACCTCACCGCGTTATTTGCAGACTGTATTTACGTGATGTCACAGGGCACTGTCTGGGGCTCTGGCACACCTTCAAATATCCTCACCGACGACCTGATGCAGCAAGTTTACGGCATCAACCTACCGATCGGCATTGTGCCGACCGGCCCGCTTCCTTTTGTACTGCCTCAGGCAATGCACAAATGCATTGAGGCTTGATGTTGTGCAAACAGATACGTTGCCTCAGACAGCGCGGGTCAATCCTCCGTCAACGCGCAAGTTTTGACCCGTCATATAACCACCGCCTTCAGACGCCAGCCATGAGACAAGCGAAGAGACCTCCGCAGCATGACCGTAACGCCCCATCGGAATCCGGGCTTTGCGGTCTTCTGTTTCGGGCAGGCTGTCGATGAAACCCGGCAGGATGTTATTCATGCGAATATTCTCTGCGGCATATTTATCGGAATAGAGTTTGGCAAAGGCGGCCAATCCTGCCCGGAAGACGCCTGATGTTGGAAACAGCGGATCGGGCTCGAACGCCGCGAACGTAGAGATGTTGATAATCACCCCCCTGCCCTGTTGCTGCATCAAGGGTGTCACCAGCCGTGTTGGGCGGATAACATTCATCAGATAGACCTCCATCCCTTGATGCCAGTCATCGTCACCGATCTCTAATACGGGCCCTTTCGGGCCATGACCGGCGGAATTGACCAAGACATCGACGCGGCCCCAACGCTCCGTCGCGCCCGTGACCAAAGCAGTCAGATCGTCACCACTGAGGTTAGAACCAGTGACGCCAAAACCACCCAGCTCGGCGCCGAGTGCTTCGCCTTTACCCGAAGAAGAGAGGATGCCGACTTTGAAGCCATCTTTGGCAAGCCGGCGCGCCGCGTCAGCCCCCATGCCACTCCCGCCCGCGGTAATCAAAGCTACTTTTTCTACTGCCATCTGACGATTCCCCTTATGTATTCTGCGAAAATATCCTGTTTCGATGGGTCGTTCGATTGAGATTTGATGTTTCATTACAGTAGAAATACTATTGTCTCATGACTGATCTTCCTCCCCTCAACGGTTTACGGGCATTCGAAGTCGCTGGGCGCCGCCTCAGTTTCCGCGCCGCTGCCGATGAGTTGGGCGTAACACAAGGGGCGGTGGCGCAGCAGGTGCGACTGCTGGAAGCTCACCTAGAAGTCACATTGTTCGAAAGGGTGCCCAAAGGATTGGAGTTCACCTCGGTTGGCCGTAGCTATCACGCACGTATATCGGTTGCCTTTGCGAGCCTTAGATCTGCAACCGCCGAGCTAAAGCCGGAACCGGACAAAGTTATAATAAGCGTCACCCCGACTTTTGCTGCCAGATGGTTGATCCCGAATCTGCCGGACTTTGCAGAGAGCCATCCGGAAATCGACTTGCGGATCATGGCCACTGAAAAAGTTTCCAGCTTTCACAGCGACGGGATCGACCTTGCCGTCCGGCAGGGATCGCCGCCGTTTGGGGCCGCGCTTCGGGCGGCGCTTATTTTCAGGCAAGAGGTGATTGCCGTCGCCGCACCCGAGTTTATCAGCGACGGATTCAATTCGTTAACACCAGATGACCTTGCACGCCTGCCCAAAATTCATGACACGCATGACCTTTGGCCGCGATACCTTGCAGACCTTGGGGTTCGTGACAAATCGCAACGCGGCCTTCGATTAAGCCAGACAGCGCTTGCGGTTGACGCTGCGATCGCGCGGCAGGGTGTGGCCCTTGTCAGCCGTTTCATGGTTTCCCGAGATCTTGAGGCAGGACGCCTGGTAGAGGTTGGTGCGGCAAGAGACATCGGTGGTAGCGATTTTTACCTCCTCATAGAGCGTTCGGCCGCAAACCAACACGCGGTGATGCAAGTCGTAAACTGGCTAAAATCGCGGTCGGCGAAAGAAACGTGATCGGCTTTCGATTCCTGCAAAGCGCACGCATGCGCGTCTGAAATGAAGGGCTGCTTAGGTTTCCCAACGCTTCCCAATTCAGGGTCTTAGTACTCTCGAACCGGCGGGCAAACACCTCGGGCCGCTGGCGTAGTCGAACACAGCGTCCGGGGCAAAATAATTCGTATCGGCATCCGGATCGTGTGCGTTAGAGGCGTTACCGACGGCATTCACATTTGTTCAGTTGCTTCAGGTCAGCTTCGTCCGACCAACCTGAGCAAGTGCACTGGACAACTCTTCGCTGAGGATATTCCACAGTCTATGCAAACCTTCTTCGCCGGCCGCGGCGATTGCAAATTGCAATACGCGGCCAAAAAACACGTAATTTGCACTCTGATCGAGGGCTTTCAGAACGTCTTCGCCAGATCGTAAGCCACTGTCGTAAAATAGCGGAAAATCCGCACCAACGCTGTCTCGTATCCGGCCCAGCGCGTGAACGGCAGCGGGTGCGCTTTCAAGTTGCCGTGCGCCATGATTTGACACTTGAATGGCGTCAACACCTTCGGATTTCAGCTGCAGCGCATCCTCGGCGTTGGTCACGCCTTTTACTACCAGGTTGCCTTTCCACAAATCGCGCAGAGCCTTCAATGTTGTCCAAGTCGCCCTCGCGCGGCTTTCGGTGCGGTCGAACTCAAAGCCCGGCATCTCGAAATTTGCCATCTGAGGGCGACCGGCGGCGAGTGAAGTGAGCGACCATTGCGGGTGCAGGGCAAAGTCCAGAAACTGGCGTGGGCCGATACGAAACGGCATGGTAAAACCATGGCGCAACTCACGCGGTCGGCGACCAACCTCGGGCACGTCGACGGTTACGATCAGGGTTTCGTATCCGGCATCTTGCGCCCGCTTTGCCAGCTTGAATGACCCCGTTCCGTCCCCGCTGAAATAAAGCTGGAACCACGCGTGCCCTTCGGCAACCTCAATCATTTTTTCCAGCGGGGTTGAGGCCACGGTCGAGACCCCCAAAGGCACGGATTCGCGCGCGGCCAACCGCGCCAGCATCAGATCGGCACCGGGTCTGGACAAATTACACATGCCCATCGGCGCAATGCCAAAGGGCCGCTTGGCGATCTTGCCAAACAGCGGCATGTCCAAAGACCGATGGCTGACATCTTTCAGTATCCGGGGTTCAAGGCAAATGTCATCCAGAGCAGCGCGGTTACGCGCAGCCCCCGTTTCTGACCCTGCGGCCCCATCGATATAGTCAAACACCATCCAAGGCAGACGTGCCTTGGCCAAACGCCGCGCATCCTCACTGGAATGAATTCGCGCGGCGCGGTTCATCAACCAGCCACCGCTTTCATAAAGCGATCCTTGATGATCACCGGGTCCATTGTAATGACTGGCATCTTGGCATTTCCGCTGTCGCATTTCACGATCATGACCGTGCCGACCTGTGCGTCCATCGCCTCTTGCAATGCTTTGCCGGTATCAACATCCTGTACTTCAACGACATTATCACATCCGGCCGCACGCGCCATGCCCGCCAGATCGGTTTTACGCCCTGTATAGGTCGGCTGATCACCGGTTGATCCATATGATCCGTTGTCGATAACCATCAGGATGAAATTCGGAGGCATATTGTTCCCGATGGTTGGCAAGGTGCCCAGATTGGTCAACACCGACCCGTCCCCATCGATTGAGATCACGGTTTTAGGCTGCACCAGCGCCAGACCCAGCCCGATGGACGAGGCAAGGCCCATAGTGCCCAGCATGTAGAAATTCGTTGGTTGATCGTCGATGGCATGCAGCTCTTGGCTGGGAATGCCGATGTTACACACCACCAGCTGATCTCGGAGTTGAGGTGCAATTTCCTTGAGGATTTCAGAACGGATCATTGGTCGCCATAGCCTCCCCAGAAATTGGCATCGGTCAGGATTGCCACGGGTTTGTTGCACATAAAGGTATACTTCAGGATCATATCTAGCTCTTCCACATCCTTCTGGTGATGGAAGTGGTAGGTGGGGATATTCATCTGTGCCAACAGCGCCTTGGTATGCACAGCCATTTCCACCTGGCACGCCACGGGCTCGCGCAGCTCTCCGCGGTAGCTGATCAACATCGGCAGCGGCATCCGGTAATACTGGATCAACGTCGCAAGAGTGTTGATCGTCACCCCAATGGCTGTGTTCTGCATGATGATCGCAGGGCGTTTTCCACCCATCCACGCACCGGCACACAGGCCCATGCCCTCGTCTTCCTTGTTCGACGGAATATGGAAGATATCGGGGTGTTGGTCAATTTCCTCGATAACGCCCGCAAGCTGTTTGCAGGGCACCGTCGTCACGAATGAGATGTCATTCGCGACAAGATCATCGGTGATCTTCTTGTCTATGTTCATGTTGCAGAAGGGCCTTTCTTGAAAGGAGAGGAGAGCGTCATCAAGAGGACGCGCGATGCACATGGACGGCACAGCCTGCGTGCCGCACGACGCGGGCAGCTGTAGAGCCCAGGAAATAATCTCTCAGACCAGGTTTGTGGGATCCAAGCACGATGCAGTCGATGCCATGAGCCTCGGAATAGTCGATGATAGTGCGGGCCGAATGCCCTTTTACAATCACAGGCGTGACACCGGGATGTCCAGACAACTTGCCCTCAAGATCAGCACGCGCTTTTTCAAACCCGGCGGCAACCATTTCTTCGTCCAGATACGCACTGACAGAGCCTTGGGGCGCCTCATGAACGTGAAGGGCGAAGATCTGGGCATCTTTTGCACGCAGCGCGTTGGCTATCTTAAGTGTATGAGTCGACACGCCATGGTCCAGCGCCATGGGGACGAGGATTTTATGGTACATGAAGTGTCTCCATTTGGTTGGTGATCATAAGTGTCAGGCCCACGGGTCGAGGATGATCTTGGGGGCTGCAACCACTCCCGATCGTAGATCGGCAAATGCCTGCGGTCCATCATTCAGGCTGCGATGTTCTGCCCAGTCTAGCGGGCCAAGCGCACCATCGAAAAGCGCGGTGCAGGTATCCCGGAAGTCCTCCGGTGTGTAGGTATAGGTTCCGATGAACGTCACCTCTTGCAAAGTCATCCGCCGGATATCGAGGCCACCCGTGTCTTCGCCCAGGCCGATGTGGACAATGACACCCCCCGGTTCAGCCATGGCAGAAGCTGCCGCGCGTGTTGCCGCGTATCCGACGGCGTCGACCACGATGCCGTACTGCCCTGCCCCTGCGGGTACAGATTTCACTAGGCATTGATCTTCCAGGAATGTGCGTCGCTTGTCGCTTGGTTCAGCAACGGTTACGTCATCGACTCCTTGTGCCTTGAGGGCAAGGGCCGCAGCAAGGCCAATGGCCCCGCCACCCAGCACAAGCGCCGTGCGGCTGGCACCCGGATCAAGCGCCATCAGCCCCAACCGTATGGAATGCCAACTGACGGCCAGAGGTTCGGCCAGTGCAGCCTTTTGCAACGAAACATGACCCGGCACCGCGATAAGATTGCTGCCTTGCATTGCCACATATTGGGCAAAAGCCCCTTCGCGCGGCGGCATGGAAATGATCATACGGTCCGGGCACAGATTATCGCGGCCCGTCTGACACGCGGGACAGGTGCCACAACTGACCAGCGGGTTGATCGTGACCCGTTCGCCGTCACGGGCGCCGCCTTCAATCACACCTGCGGCCTCATGGCCAAGGATCAGGGGCGCAGGGCGCCTGTCGTCATGCCCGAGATACGCGTGCATGTCCGACCCGCAGATGCCCGAGGCTTCGATACGAACCAGCGACTGGCCCTGACCGACTGTCGGGTTGGGGACTTCGCGCACACCAAGCGTTTCGACGCCTTCATAGACCAACGCTTTCATTTTGCTGTGAACCCTCCGTCGACCATCAAGGTTTGTCCGGTCACGTAACCTGACGCGTCCGAGCAGAGAAACAGCATGGGGCCGTCCATGTCATCCAAACGGCCATTGCGTCCGATGCAGGTCTGGGCGGCATTGCGCGTGGCTCGGTTCGGATCGGCAAAGACGGCCTCGGTCAGCTCTGTCGGAAAAAACCCAGGCCCAATCGCATTGGCTGTGATGCCATAGGTCGACCAGGCCTCGGCCATAGCGCGGGTCAGTTGGGCAATGCCCGCCTTGGTCGTCCCATAGGCGATGCCACCGGGAAAAGCGCGCGTGGTTTGGAGCGATGCAAAATTTACGATCCGCCCCCACCCCTTGGCCTTCATCGCGGGCACCAACGCCTGGCTCAGGAAAAACGGAGCCGAGATGTTTAGTGCCACGGTCTGATCCCAACCTTCTGGTGTCACGTCATCCGCCGTCTGACGGATGTTGATGCCAGCGGCGTGCACAATGATGTCTGGCGCTCCGAACGGTGCGCTGACCGCTTCTACCAAGTGTGAGAGTGCATCACGGTCGGCGACATCCGCTGCAACGTAGTCCACATCTTTGCCGACCTCGTTTTGCAAGCGCTGCAGAGCGTCTTCGCGACGGGCTACGCCCACCACGCGGGCCCCGGCGCTTGCCAGTGCGATGACCGCACGCCGCCCGAGGCCGGAGCTGGCGCCGGTTACACAGGCCACACGGCCAGTCAGGTCAAACAGAGATCGTGGATCAGCCATTTGCAGTCAGGTCGAACGCTTCATCCGGGAAATACTTGGCCAGACGAACATCCGCAGCACGGGCGTGCCCTTCCATCCCCTCAAGGCGGGAAATGCGCGCTGTGGCTTCGGCCACCTGCTTGGCACCTTCGCGTGTGGCGCGCTGCCAAGTGACGATCTTCATGTATTTATGGACCGACAAACCGCCGGTATAATTCGCGGCCCCTGACGTTGGCAGCACATGGTTGGTGCCCGTTGCCTTGTCGCCATAGGAAACGGTTGTCTCTTCCCCAAGGAACAGCGAGCCGTAACAGGTGAGCCGATCAAGCCACCAATCCAGATCTTCGGCCTGTACCGTCAGATGTTCGGGCGCGTAATCATCGGAGCACGCGGCCATTTCCTCGCGGTCTGGACATACGATCACTTCGGCATAGTCGCGCCAGGCGGCAAAGGCGTTGTCGCGGTTCACTTCGGGCAGATCATCGATCAGGGCAGGCACAAGCTCCATCACCTTTTCGGCCAACACCCGGTCATCTGTGACCAGCCAAACAGGTGAGTTATAGCCATGCTCGGCCTGGCTGACCAAATCCGTTGCCACGATATGTGGATCAGCGGTCGCATCCGCCAGGATCAAACTGTCCGTTGGACCCGCGATCATGTCGATCCCTACGCGGCCAAAGAGAATACGCTTGGCTTCTGCGACAAACTGATTGCCCGGCCCCACAAGGATGTTGGCCTTGGGCAGGCCAAACAGTCCGAACGTCATTGCGGCCACGCCCTGAACGCCACCCAGCGCCATGATCTTGTCCGCACCACACAGGTGCGCCGCATAGATGATGGCCGGGGCAACACCCACACCCGGACGGGGGGGCGAGCAAGCGGTGATGTGACCACAGCCTGCAACTTTGGCCGTTGTCACCGTCATGATGGCTGACGCAATGTGGCTATAGCGACCACCGGGCACATAACAGCCCGCCGCATCAACCGGGATCGCCTTTTGCCCCGCAACCATGCCCGGTACGATCTCAACCTCGACATCGGATACCGTGGCCTTTTGCGCCTCGGCAAACCGTTTGACGTTGTCATGTGCAAACCGGATGTCCGCTTTCAGCTTTTCCGGCACGAGCGCGGCTGCAGCCTCGATTTCCTCGGCGGTCAATAGGACATTGCCATCGTAACGGTCGAACTTGGCTGCGTATTCCAGAGCCTTTGCATCTCCGCCCGTTTCGATATCGGCCAGAATTGTCCTGACCGTCTCGTGGACTTCGGAAGCATCCGATTTAGCGGTTAGGGTCGCTTTTTTCAGGTATTCACGTTTCATCTTAGCGAGGTCCTACTTGTAGATTTCGGGCAAGAACGTAGTCGAAATCGCTGGCATATAAGCAATCAGCAACACAACCAAGAACATGCAAAGAACAAAGGGAACGGCACGGGCGGCAATCTTGAGGATGGATTCCCCGGTTATGCCAGACACCACGAACAGGTTGAGCCCCAATGGCGGCGTGATGAAGCCTACGCCAAGAGCTGTGATCATCATGATGCAGAACTGTATCTCGTTCATGCCGATGTTGTCCGCGAGTGGTTTCAGGATAGGCGCAAGGATCACGATATTCGGCGTGGTTTCCATAACGCAACCGGCGGCGATCAGGATTCCGATCATCAGCAGGATCAGTAACCATGGTTCATCCGTCAGCCCGGTCACCGATGTCACAAAACCTTGCGGAACGCCCATGATGGCCAGCGCTTCGGCCAGCGGAGCCGAGAAAGCGATTATGGGAAGGATGACGCCGTTCACCTTTGCCGAACTGACCAGCATGGCGGGAAAATCCGCAAGGGACAGCGTCCGCAGAATAAAGCCCATGATGATTGTCACGACGACGGCCGTTGCACCCGCTTCTGTTGGTGTCAGGCGGCCCGAGAATATGCCGTAAAAGATGATGCCCGGCACGATAAACGCATACCAACCGGATTTTAGAGCACGGCCCAGATTACCCAACCATTCGGCCATCGTCATCTGTCCGCCACCTTCATAGGCGTAGATGCGGTTCACGATCAGGTTCGTGATCAGGATCGACAACAGGATCGCGATCCCCGGGATCAAGGCCGCAAGGAACAGGGTCGATGCGGATATCCCCAGAACAAGGCCGATGATGATATAGGCGATCGACGGTGGGATCAAAATGCCGGTACAGGCGCCCGCCGCCACCAGAGCGCAGGCATAGGGACGCGGATAGCCGCTTTCGACCAAGCGTGCGATAGTCATACGTCCGACCGCGGCCGCACCAGCTGCGTCCGATCCCGAAATGGCCGCGAACATGCCACAGACAAGAACCGTCGCAGACCCGAAACCACCCTTGGTGAAACACGTCAGTGCCTCGGCAACATCAAGGAATTTTCGACTGAGCCCGGTTCGGACCAGCACGTCCCCTGTCAGGATAAACAGCGGCACCGCGGTCAGCGCAAAGGCATCAATGCCGGTGAACAGCTTTTCACCAACAAGGCTCAGGGGAAGGTCGCCGGACATGACCAACATCAGGATCGCCGAGGTCCCGATGGCGGCCCAAACCGGAACCGCCAGTGCAATCAGCGAGACGAATATGATAACGGGCAGATAGAAATCCCAACCCAGCTCGACGGTTTGATCAAAGGTTTGCCAAAGCATTCAAATCATCCCTCAATCAAAGAGTGTGTCGCCCTCAAAAACGGGTTTGCCCGTTCTGAGAGAATGGATGTCGCGCAGTAGGGATTGAATCAGCCGCAATATGATCAGGCCGAACCCCAATGGAACCGCCATCAGGAACCATACTTTGGAAATGCGCAGCCCGTCCGTGACCGATCCGAATTTGGCAGACACATGCACGGCTTCGTAGGACCAATAGAGGGCAATCACAGCAACACCGAACATCACCAGGTCGCCAAAGATATACAGCAAAGCCTTCGGACGCGGCCCAAGGTAGTGCATCAGCACGTCAATGCGGATATGCGCGCGCTCTTTCACTGCAGCCGCAGCACCAATCCATGCGAGATAGATGAAGGAGTACCGCACAATTTCTTCGCCCCAGATCGAGGAAAAAGAGAATATTTCCCGGCGCAGCACCTCGATCGCCATGGTGATGACAAGCATCACGTAGAAGACCAGAAGCAACCAGCGCTCGGCGTCTCTATCAATTCGGCGCAAAAAGCTCATGTGAGAACCTGCTGATTTGCCTAGCAAAACGCACCGCGCTGACGCGTTTGGATTTTACTGAGGCGGGAAAGATTGGTGATCGGGCGCGCGTGGAGGCACGCCCGACCCGACAGTTAAGCGTCATGCACGTAGTACTTACCTTGGGTACCTGCGGCTTCTTCCATCTTGGCGAAGTTGTCCATGGACCCGGCCAGATCGATCTTGAACTCGTCCCATTCGGACCGTTGGTAGCCACCAGCGGCTTTCCATTCGGCCAGTTGCTCTTCGCTGAGCGAGTGGAATTCGACACCTGCTTTAATCAGTTCGGCCATAGCGTAGGCGCGGGCCGATGGCACTTTGGCAAGGTTCTGGTGCGAGGTCATCTCGGACCCCCACATGATCCCTTCCTGCACGTCGGCGGGCATTGAGTTAAACCATTCCAGGTTGCACGAATAAACTTGGCTATCCGGCACGGCCTGAGTGAAGGTCACATGGCTCAGGATATCTTTGAAACCAAAGACTTCGAGCGCACCCACGGACGGGTCAAGCGCGTCAGCGACGCCCTGTTTGATCGCAGACGGGGTTTCTCCCCAGGCCACAGGCGTCGGATTTGCACCAACCATGCGGTAGTATTGCTGCAGCATCTTCGAGCCGGGAACGCGGAACTTGACGCCGGACAGGTCGCCAGGTGTCAAGACCGGTCCGGGGCCACCCTTGCGGATGGCAACGACACGGGGGTCGATGTTGATATAAAACAGCGCCTTGAAGCCGTTCTCCTCAACCTTCGGCTCGACCGTGTCCTTCCAGAACTGCGAGTTGACGAGGTTTGTGAAACGCTGGTTTGACCCGCACAGATACGGCATGTTGATCAGGTCAACGGTCGACGCAAACGGCGCGAAATTCGAAAGCGAATGCTGTGCTGCCTGAATTGTGCCACCCTGCACCGCCTGCACCAGCGCGCCGCCTGCACCCAGCTGCCCGCCAGGCGCGAGTTTGACATAGACCTTGCCGTTGGTCGCGTTCTGGATGTTTTCCTTCAGGTCCAGCTGCATGATTGGATAACCACGCGACGCACCGACCGGATAGGCAGTTGCCAGAACCATGATATGGTCCGCTGCAGCCTCGCGGTCGCGCTCTTCGCTGGCACTTTGCGCTGCAGCTTCAGTTGACCACAACGTCCCCGCAGCACCAGCTACCATGGCCGCTGTGAAGCCGCCTGTTGCCGTCAATTTCAGAAAATTTCGGCGTGCTGCCGACGCAAGGTCCTTGCGATCTTTGTCCATTATGTTTCCTCCCAGAAATCCTTAGCTGCCGTTCTTTTTGTTTCGGTCAGCCTCTTTTTGAAGAATGGCGACGACAAACAATATCGACGCGGCAAACAGAACCAGCATTTCGCCCACGTCCCCAAGGAATGCGCTTGCTGCAAAGGCCCCCAGAGCGACGTTGGCGAAGTAGATGACAAAGACGATCAGCGAGGCGGTAAGGAACATAAAACAGGATCCGAAAAGGTTGCAGTTCTGAGCGACACTGTAAGCGCTTACATTCGATTCGTGCAAGCGCTTACATTGAGGCGCATTTTTTGGCGCTCTCGGCGATTGCGGACAGGAAGACCCCAAGCAGCGACCAAAGTAATACTATTATGGTCGGATACATTCTGAAAATTCATCGTGTTAGCCAAGTCGCCGTACAACAAGAACGGTAGGCCGGGTTCCACACCGCTGCGTCAGCCGATGCGCGGGATATCAAAAGCCCCGACCGTGAACTTATGGAGAAAATCAATAAATGAGATGACCAATCTGCAGGCGGTAACGAGTATCTCGCCCCCTGCATCCCGCTATGGCAATTTGATCGGAGGCGGCTTTTGCAAGCCAAAGGCAGGCCGGTATTTTGACAATCTAAGCCCGATTCCCGTCCAGCCCATTGGCCAGATCACACGGTCTGATGCTTCAGACGTTGAGGCCGCGCTGGACCCAGCGCATTCGGCTGCCGATGCCTGAGGTTCGACCAGCGTGACCGAGCGCGCGAATGTTCTCATGCGGATAGAGCAAAAGCTGGAAGACAATCTGGAGATGCAGGCTATTGCGTGGTCCTGAATTCGGCCAAGCAACGCCAGCGACAATCATGGTGTTCTGTGAACTGATCGCGGATATCCTGCCTGCTGGCGTGTTGAATGTTTTTAACGGATTGGCCTTGAGGCGGGTATAGGACCCTAGGGCGTTCATATCGCAAATAAAACGTTTTCCTCAATTCTGATTGAATTCTCTCAAGACACGGAAGCCTGACAGTTTTGACCGCCAATCAATGCCTAACCTCGTTACGAACCATGACGAACTCAAAGCCAAACTATATGGCAGAGCGGTTGGAGAAGGCTCATGCCATCGCCGAATTCACTGAACTGTATATGACAGAAATTGCATTGGCCTGTGGATTTGTTTCCTGTACGACGCTTTCGCAGCGATACAAGCGAAGATTTGGTAGAACGCCAGTCGATCAGCGCATGAAGCAGAGCGCATAGAGGTGCAAAATCATATGTGTCTACAAGGCGTTTTCGCTGATTGCGACGAGCTATGACAGTACATGCGATCCTCATCGTACTGTTTGCGGCTTTCCTTCATGCGCTGTGGAATGCGGTCGTAAAGGGCGCGCCTGACAAGGCCATTATGTTGGGATTAATCTCGATCGGGCATGCCATACCTGCGCTTGCCGTGCTTACTTTTACGGGCTTTCCAGTAATGGCTGCAATTCCATACATTATTGGTTCCACCTTGATTCATTGGGGATACTACTGGTTTCTCAACACGGCCTACCGTTACGGCGATTTATCGGTGGTGTACCCCATCTCGCGCGGGATAACGCCCATATTAGTGGCGTTGGGAGCGGTCTTTCTTGCCGGTGAATTCCTTCCTCCGGGCGCGTGGATCGGTATTGTCTGCATTTCGGCCGGCATCGGTTGCCTGTCTTTTGGCGGACTTGGAAAGGGCACGAACTGGGTAGGTATCGCGGCGGCATTCGGAACAGGTTTGATGATTGCTTCCTACTCTTTAGTCGACGGTATTGGCGTGAGACTGTCAGGGAATACGCTTGGATATATCACGGTATTGTTCGTGGCTGAGATCTTCGTGGCGGGGTTCATCTTCTCGACCCGATGGGAGCGCCTCATCGCACTTCCAAAGAGATATGTCTGGTCAGGCTTAGCAGGAGGAATCATTTCCGGCTTAGCCTATGGTCTGGTGCTCTATGTTAAGAGTTTCGCGCCGTTGGGTGTTGTATCAGCGCTCCGAGAAAGTTCGGTCATCTTCGCTTCAATAATAGGTGTGATGTGGTTTGGTGAGGGCCCAAAATCCAACAGGCTCCTGGCGGCGATAATCGTAGCAGTTGGAATTGTGGTTCTGGCCCTAACAAGATGACTTACAAGTTGGACTAAGGAGAAGGAAGTTGCGGGATAACGAGTCCAAGGGCAGGTCTTTAACTTCGGATAAGGTCGCCGCACGTATCTTATAGCCCGCGAGGCGCTTCTTGCCAGTTTCAGGGAGTTCTTTGGACCAGCTATAGTACAGACTCTGAGCAATGCCTGCCCGGCAGCACAGCTCCACAATGCTGCCTTCGCCCTTGCGCTTGTCCAGAACGATCCAGATCTTCTCTTCCGCTGAATAGTGCTTGCGGGTAGCACGACGGATATCCTTGACGATCTTTTAGCCGTGGCTCTTACGTGTTCTGGGTTTCTATCTCACCTCCACTCCTTGGCGGGTACGATGTGCCAGAAAATCTCTCTTATCAAATCGACCTGTACTGTCCCGCAAGTGCTGACGTCAGACATTTGCAAAGGTATTTGCGAGCACTATGACAGTCATGTTCGATTGGCGGCTGGTCAGTCGACAGGTAGCAGTATGTAGCCTCGGATTTCGTAGCCCACCGCCCGTTCGATGGGCGAATGCCGAAGCGCACTGATTTGAACGAAACTCTTGGGTGACTGGTGCAGGGAGAGTTCCTATCTCATATCAATGGGGTATGACACTCAATTCCGAGCGCTAGGGCGGATTGCCTTACATAGGTTTTGCTTATGATGTGGAAGGTATAATCGATTTTTCTTGATCTATTTATCTGTCACACTGCCGGGGCATGGAACTGCAAATAAGCGCTGCTCAAGAATGGCGTTCCCGAGAATAATCAACCGACAGAGGATCACGATGAAACATAAGACCAAATTTCTTGCAGCCCTGGCCGTAAGCTCCTTGACTGCTACAGTTGCGTTATCTGAAACCGAATTGACAGTTTACACAGCCGTCGAAGCTGAAGACCTGGCGCGCTACGCTGAGACGTTCAATGCGAGCAATCCGGACATCAAAATCAACTGGGTGCGGGATTCGACCGGGATCATCACCGCCAAACTGTTGGCCGAGAGGGACAACCCTCAGGCAGACGTCGTGTGGGGTCTCGCGGCCACTTCGCTGTTGTTGCTCAAGTCCGAAGGTATGCTGGAGCCTTACGCGCCTGCGGGTGTTGGCGACCTAGACGCGAAATTTGTCGATGGCGACAATCCTCCGGCGTGGGTTGGCATGGACGCTTGGGTTGCCGCAGTTTGCTACAATACCGTCGAGGCCGAGAAAGCGGGATTGACGCCGCCGACATCGTGGAAGGATCTTACAGACCCCATGTATAAGGATCAGGTGATCATGCCAAATCCGAACTCGTCGGGCACTGGTTTCCTTGATGTTTCAAGTTGGCTGCAGATGTTCGGCGAAGAAGGCGGCTGGGAGTACATGGACGGATTGCACGAGAACATCGCGCGATATACCCACTCTGGTTCAAAGCCGTGCAAACTGGCTGCTGCAGGTGAGATCCCGATTGGCATCTCTTTTGCTTTCCGTGGTGCTAAGTCGAAAGCTGATGGTGCGCCGCTTGAGATCATTGTCCCGTCAGAAGGTGTCGGCTGGGACATGGAAGCGACCGCTATTGTTGCCGGTACTGCAAATCTCGAAGCCGCGCAGAAACTGGTTGATTTCACCGTCACCAAGGGAGCCAACGAGATGTACAACACAGGGTACGCCGTTGTCGCCTATCCTGGCGTCGCAAAACCGGTCGAGCACTTCCCTGAAGGTCTTCTGGATGCGATGATCGACAACGACTTTGAATTTGCCGCCAACAACCGCGCGGCGATACTGAAAGAATGGCAGTCTCGCTATGACGGGAAGTCTGAAGCGAAGTAAACCAACCAGCAGAAGAGGTGTAAGCACCTCTTCTGCACACCACTCTATTTTTCCAAACAACGCGACCAGCGCGCCCGGCTTCAACCGGCCCAGATCGGCCGTTCCCGAGGTGCAGATATGAGGACCGCTCCCGTGCTTCAGAAAACCCCACCCGGTGAACTGTATCTAAGCATCCAGAATTTGTGGAAGGCGTTCGGCAGCTTTCTTGCACTCAAGGACATATCCCTCGAAATCAACGAAGGCGAATTTGTCTGCTTTCTGGGGCCGTCGGGTTGCGGCAAAACAACCTTGCTCCGGGCGATTGCGGGTCTCGATCTGCAAACCAAGGGCACTGTCATGCAAGACGGCAAGGATGTGTCAAATCTGCCGCCGTCAGAGCGTGATTTCGGGATTGTGTTTCAGTCTTACGCCTTGTTCCCGAACCTGACGATCGAAAAGAACATTGCTTTCGGCTTGGAAAACACTGGTCGCAGCAAATCGGATATTGCCGTTCGTGTCAGCGAACTGCTTCATTTGGTTGGGTTGCCTGAACAAGGCAAAAAGTATCCTGCGCAATTGTCCGGTGGCCAGCAGCAGCGGATTGCGTTGGCCCGCGCCATTGCGACCAACCCCGGTCTCTTGTTGCTGGATGAGCCGCTTTCGGCATTGGACGCAAAGGTGCGCGTCCATCTACGTCACGAAATCAAAGAGCTGCAGCGCAAACTGGGTGTGACTACTGTGATGGTTACGCATGATCAGGAAGAAGCGCTGGCGATGGCGGACCGGATCGTGGTCATGAATCATGGGGTTATCGAGCAGGTGGGGTCACCTACAGAAATTTACCGAGAACCCGCAAACTTGTTCGTGGCAGACTTCATCGGGGAAATGAACCAGATCCAGTCTCAGGTCACCAAGGGTGGTCGACTGAGCGTCGGCGAAAAGACCTTTGCGTGCCTCAGCCACACGTTCAACGACGGAATGCCAGCGATTGCGGCGATCCGACCCGAGGATATCATCCCGCATGAGGCTGGTTATCTCGATACCGGCGGCAACAGGAATTGCATCGACGTCACTCTCGATGAAATGGAATTCCTCGGTTCATTCTGGCGATGCCGCTTGAGCAACGAGCGATTTGGATCTTCGGAACTGATCGCAGATTTTTCGATCAATGCCGTGCGCCGCCTAGAACTGGAAGAGGGTAGGACCATGGTGATTGAACTGCCCGAAAACCGGCTAATGGCCTTCGATGTTCCGGAGACGGCAGCATGAGCGAGATTTCAACCAACCCGGGGACTCTTCCAGCCGGACCTGACATCAAACCCAAGCTCAGCAGGGATGACATCCTGATGCGCGGCAGCATGTTCGTGATCGCACTCTATCTGGTCGCGACGTTGGTCCTGCCGCTTTACACGATGCTTTCCAAGTCATTCTCGACCTATCGGATGGAGTTGTCACAATACGAGTTTCAGGTCAGTGACGAAGCGGGGCAATTTGACGGAACCATCCTGTCAGCCGACACACTGAACGAACAAATCGGGGCTTTTTCAGGCACCGATCTGTCTACCGGCTCAGACGGGCGGCTATCGGTAACCGAGCTTTTTCCCGATTTCAGCTTTCGCAGTCCGGTCATGTACCAAATCCGTAACACAAGCGACACCGGGCGGTTTCTTGTCGGTTCAACGCTGCAAGACAATACGGATTGGGTCACGCTCGATTCCAATCAGTTCCGGCGGGTTCAGCTGAGGCCAGTTCAATCGCGAGGCTTGGAAAATTTCGTCAACTACTTCTCAACCCCGGCACTGTTCAATTCTATCAAGAACTCCCTTTGGATTTCTGTAATTAGCACCATTGTCACAGTAACTTTGGCGTTCTGGTTCGCTTATGCGCTGAACCGGAGTTGCATGCGGTTCAAGGGTGTGTTTCGTCTGATTGCGATGGCTCCGATCCTGGTGCCTTCGCTGTTGCCCGGGATCGCGCTGGTCTATCTGTTCGGCAATCAGGGCATGATAAAAGAGTTGCTGTTCGGCGCCAGTATCTATGGTCCGATTGGCATCGTGATAGGCTCGGTGTTCTTCACCTTCCCGCACGCCTTCCTAATCATTTCAACGGCACTGGCGATCTCTGATGCACGACTATACGAAGCTGCGGTCAGCCTGCGTTCAACGCCGTGGCGTACTTTTTGGACGGTCACCGTTCCCGGCGCGCGATATGGTCTGATCTCGGCCGCTTTCGTTGTATTTAATCTGGTCATAACTGATTTTGGTCTGCCAAAAGTTATTGGAGGTCAGTTCAACGTTCTGGCGGTTGATATCTACAAGCAGGTGATCGGCCAGCAGAACTTTGAAATGGGTGCCGTAGTCTCGGTCGTTCTGGTTATCCCGGCAATCCTGGCGTTCGCCATCGACCGCATGGTGCAATCAAAGCAGGTTGCCTTATTGTCGGCCCGGTCGGTCCCGTACCAGCCAACCCCAAATCGAAAGGCAGATCGGTTCTTTCTAATCTATTGCTGTCTGATCGGTTTGTTCATCGTTGGGCTGCTGGCTGTGTGCCAATTCGCGGCGCTCATCAAGTTTTGGCCCTACGACCTGAGCCTGAGCCTGAAGAACTACGATTTCAACAAGATGGATGGTGGCGGTTGGGGCTCCTACATTAACTCGATCAAGCTGGCGCTTTTGACGGCGGTGATCGGTACTTCAGTCGTCTTCTTTGGTGCCTATCTGGTTGAAAAGTCGAACGGGTTCAGAACAGGTCGATCGATCTTTCAGATGTTCGCGATGCTGCCAATGGCGATCCCGGGCATGGTACTGGGCCTGTCATACATCTTCTTCTTCAATAGCCCGTCTAATCCGCTGAACGGTATCTACGGAACAATGGCAATTTTGGTGATCTGTACGGTGACACACTTCTATACTGTGTCGCACCTGACGGCAGTGACAGCACTCAAGCAGATGGACAGAGAATTCGAGTCGGTATCAGCCTCGCTCAAGCAACCGACGATGAAGTTGTTTGCCCGTGTCACGGTCCCTGTTTGCCTGCCAGCCGTGCTGGACATATCAATCTATCTGTTCGTAAACGCAATGACGACGGTATCTGCGGTTGTGTTCCTATACTCGCCCAAAACCACGTTGGCATCTATTGCAGTGCTAAACATGGACGATGCGGGCGATATTGCGCCGGCTGCCGCAATGGGGATGATGATCTTCTACACAAACGCCGCAGCGCGGATCATCCACCTGATTGCTTCCAAAGGCGTCCTCGGTCGCACGCAAGCCTGGCGAACTCGCTAACAAGAAAGCCCATTTAGGCATCTCCCCACCGATCACTGATTGGTGGGGTTTTGTTTTTCTTCTAGAACAGAATTGGCGAATTTCATGAAGGCGCGAATGGTCTTCACCTCACGCCGTTGGGACAGATAGATCATACTTTCTCCCATTTGCAGGTCGACGTCTTGCAGCTTGATTTGTCTGAGTCGGTCGTCGTGACCGTATTCTGCCTGGGACACGAACCCGATACCTGCACCTGATGCCACCAACTCTCTGACGGCCTCTCTTCCTTCGGCCACAATCGCCGGTTTCAGCGGCACCCCCCGTTTACTGGCTTCATCTTCGAGCTTTTGGCGTGTTTTTGATCCCTGTTCCCTGAAGATGAGAGGCAACTCCGCCAGCTCTGCGAGGGACAATGTAGGTTTTGACGCGAGAAGCAAACTGCGGGCCGTGAATGCCACGATCTCGGTCGAACCGAGGCTAAGAACGCTCATGTCCTTGCCGGGAGACACGCTGCCAACAACACCAATTTCTGCGTTGTAAGATCTGAGTTCCTCCAAAATGTCCTCGGTGTTGCCAGCGCGGACGGTAATCGTAATGTTTGAATATTTTTCTCGGAATGGCCCCAGAAAGTCGGTCAAGTGGTGCGCGGAATCGGCAAGGATCCGCAGCTCGCCGTCGATCGCAGCCCTCGTTTCAGACAGATAGTCCTCGATCTGATCCTCGATCTCAAAATACTGCTTGGTGTACCGGTAAAGCTGCGTCCCCTCCGGGGTTAGGTTCACTCTTTTTCGCTCACGCTTGAACAACAACAAATCATGATCCTGCTCAAGTTTGCGAACCTGCTCTGAAATTGCTGGCTGCGTCAAAAAAAGCGCCTCTGCAGCACGCGAAAACCCACCATATTTGGCCACGAAATGAAAGGCTTTGAGCTGGCTATGTCGCATTTCAAACTCCTGAAGGTTCGAGCATAGGCTGAGCTTATAATTAGATTGATATTTGCAATTTCACATATAGCTGCGGTTGCTGCAACTGTGTCTTTGAAACGTTGATCTGGAGCTTGGTTATGACGTCTTCTTTTCCTCAAATTGAACAACCGCGTCTCGGCGAGCCCTATCTACTAACTCCTGGCCCCTTGACCACGTCATACGCCGTGAAAGAAGCCATGTTGAGGGATTGGGGAAGCTGGGATGATGACTTTCGGGGTATGACCCAGGAGTTGCGCTCCAGTCTTTTGGCATTGCTTGGCGAGGGCGCCGATGAGTTTGACTGCGTACCGATGCAGGGGAGCGGATCGTTTTCAGTAGAGGCGATGCTGGCTTCGTTCATTCCGCGCGATGGCAAGGCATTGGTGCTGGCCAATGGCGCTTACGGTCAACGCTCGGCGCAAACGCTCGAGTATCTGGAACGCGATCATGTTGTCTTGGACAAGGGCGACTATCTGCCGCCGCGTGGTTCAGAAGTTGCCGAGATTCTGGCGAATGATTCCGCGATCACCCATGTCGTTGCTATCCACTGCGAAACAAGCTCGGGCATTCTGAATCCGGTAGAGGAAATATCGGAGGCGGTTTACGCCGCTGGTCGCAAACTTCTTGTCGACTCAATGTCAGCCTTTGGTGCGATCGAGTTGAAGCCTACGGAAGTCCGCTATGAGGCAATGGTTTCGTCCGCCAACAAGTGTATTGAGGGTGTTCCGGGGTTTGGGTTCATAATCGCGCGCAAGAACGAGCTTGAGGATGCCAAGGGTAACAGTCATTCGCTGTCTCTGGACGTTCACGCGCAGTGGGCGCATATGAACAAAACCGGTCAATGGCGATTTACGCCGCCCACCCATGTGGTTGCCGCTTTCATCGAAGCCCTCAGGGCACATGCGGCTGAGGGCGGCGTTTCCGGTCGCGGAGCCCGATACACCAGCAACAGGGATGTTGTGGTCGCCGGCATGCGTGAGCTGGGTTTCGAAACTCTGCTCGACAATCGCTGGCTGAGCCCAATCATCGTAACATTCTTCTGCCCGGCCGATGAAAACTTTGTCTTTGATCAGTTCTACAAACTGATGAAAGAAAAAGGGTTCATCATTTACCCGGGCAAGTTGACCGTCGTCGACAGCTTCCGCGTTGGGTGCATCGGTCAGATGGACGACAAGGTTATGCGGAAAGTTGTAATTGCCGCCAAGGAAACTCTGGAAAAAATGGGTGTGTCGAGTGCCACACCTCCTCTCCAAGCTTTAGAAGAACGCGCCAAACTGGCCGCTTAAGGATCAAGGAACAAACCAAATGACCATCCACACCCCTGTTGAAGCCAACGAGCGTGTCTACCCGATGCCCAAAGTGCCCGCCATTGCCATCTGCCTTGACGGCTGTGAGCCGGATTATCTGGACAAAGCTATTGCTGACGGTCTGATGCCGACGCTCAAGCGGATGCGCGAAACCGGCACTGACCGGCTGGCCCATTCGGTGATCCCGTCGTTTACTAACCCTAACAACCTCAGCATTGCGACTGGCCGTCCGCCTATCGTGCACGGCATCTGTGGAAACTATCTGATTGATCCGGACAGTGGTGAAGAAGTGATGATGAACGATGTGCGCTTTTTGCGTGCACCGACCGTGTTCAAGCAGTTCTATGACGCTGGCGCCAAGGTGGCCATAGTCACCGCGAAGGACAAGCTGCGCGCGTTGTTGGGGGCGGGTCTAAAGTTCGACGACGACCGGGCCAAATGCTTCTCTGCGGAAAAGTCCGACACGTCGACCCAGGCTGAGCATGGTCAGGAGAAAGCAAGCGCATGGTTGGGCATGGCCCAACCCGAGGTCTATTCGGCAGAGTTGTCCGAGTTTGTCTTTGCTGCGGGTGTCAAATTGCTGAAAGAGTGGAAACCAGATGTGATGTATCTGACCACCACCGACTACGTGCAGCACAAATACGCACCCGATCAGGCCGAGGCCAAGGCATTCTATGAGATGTTTGACAAATATCTGACCGAACTGGACGCCATGGGCGCTGCCATCGTGGTCACCGCCGACCACGGCATGAAGCCCAAGCACCACGCCGATGGCTCGCCCAGCGTGGTATATGTGCAGGATCTGGTGGATGAATGGCTGGGCAAGGACGCGGCCCGTGTCATCTTGCCGATCACGGACCCCTATGTGGTGCACCACGGCGCACTCGGGTCGTTTGCCACCTGCTATCTGCCCGAAGACGCGGATCGCAACGACATCATCGGCAAACTGAAAGCTACACCCGGCATCACTCATGTTTTGACCAAAGAAGAGGCGATCAAGCGCTTTGAACTGCCCGGTGACCGCATTGGCGATATTGTGATGGTCTCGGGTGAGAACATCTGTATCGGTACCTCTGAAGACCGCCACGATCTGGCCGCTCTCAACGAGCCGCTGCGCAGCCACGGTGGACTGACCGAGCAGGAAGTTCCTTTCATCGTAAACCGGGTTATCGACTTGGGGACTGCGCCCGAGTTGCGCAATTTTGATGCGTTTTTCTATGCAACCACAGCGGCGGCGCAGTAATCCATGAAAGATCAAACCATGTCGAAAATCGAAATCCGCAATGAAGGAATGCGCATCGGGGGCGAGATCGTCTTTACCGACGAAACGGTGCCGGTTCTGTACCCATACACAAACGAGATTGTCGGGCATGTACCCGCCGGCAAGGCGGAACATGCGCGCAAAGCGTTCGAAATCGCGGCAAATTACACTCCAAAGCTCACACGGTATGAGCGCAGCCAGATCCTGCAGCGTGCGGGCGAGTTGATTGGTGAACGTCGTGAATACCTTGCCAAATGGCTGACGTTGGAACTGGGTATCTGTCACCAGCATGCGATTTATGAGACCAAGCGTGCACAAGATGTCTATCAGTTCGCCGCCGCTGAGGCGATGAAGGATGATGGCGAGATCTTTTCATGCGACCTGACCCATAATGGCAAAGATCGAAAAATATTCACCATGCGCGAGCCGGTGAATGCGATTTCGGCAATCACACCATTCAATCATCCACTTAACATGGTCAGCCACAAGATCGCGCCATCAATCGCGACCAACAACTGCATGGTGTGTAAGCCGACGGAACTGACGCCACTGACGGCGCTGACATTAGCTGACATCCTCTACGACGCGGGTCTACCACCCGAGATGTTCCAAGTGGTTACCGGCTGGCCAGGTGACATTGGCGATGAGATGATCACCAATGACAACATCGACATCATCACATTCACCGGCGGCGTGCCGGTGGGTAAGATGATCGCCGAAAAAGGCGTTTACAAGCGGCAAGCTCTGGAACTGGGGGGCAATGACCCTCTGATCGTTTTGAACGATCTTTCTGACGCGGACCTTGAGAAGGCCGCGACCATTGCAGTGGCAGGCGCCACAGGCAATTCGGGTCAGCGCTGCACTGCGATCAAACGTATTCTGGTGCAAGAAAGCGTGGCCGACAAGTTTGTGCCATTGGTTCTGGAAAAGGCGAAGCAGATCAAGTTCGGCGACCCACAAGACCCCGAGACCGAACTGGGCTGTGTCATCCATGACAAGGCAGCTGAACTATTCGAAAAACGCGTTTACATGGCCGAGGCCGACGGCGCAGAAATCCTCTATCATCCGGGCCGTCAGGGCGCACTACTGCCGCCCATCGTTGTCGATAAGGTCCCCCATGACAGCGAGCTGGTGATGGAAGAAACCTTTGGCCCCATTGTGCCCATCGTTCGGGTTCCGGACAATGACGACGAGGTGATGCGTATTTCGAACGGTACCGAATTCGGCCTCAGCTCAGGCGTCTGTACGAACGACTTGAACCGTGCGATTGCCTTTATCAACGGTCTGAACGTGGGCACCTGCAACATTTGGGAACAACCCGGATACCGTATCGAAATGTCCCCCTTCGGAGGCATCAAGGACAGCGGTAATGGGGTCAAAGAAGGTGTCATCGAGGCAATGAAGTTTTTTACTAACGTAAAAACTTACTCGCTGCCCTGGCCACGCTAGTTTTTGTGCCCCGTCCCGACCCGGGTCGGGGCACCACAAGTTCCTCCCTGGTACTGGCGGACTTTGCGAGGTCCGCATTTTTTCACAAGCGGCGTTGAGGAAAAAGCATGTCACAAATCGTCCACACGGAAGGCGAATCCAATACTTCCAGCGCGCGAAAAGCATGGATGAAGGAATCTATAGGGCCTAATTCTTCACCCTTGCTGAAACGCGACGCTAACGCGTTTCTCCACCAGTCACTGTCCTCGCCATGCGTTAGCACCATTGCCAAGGCTGAGGGGATTTGGGTCGAAGACCTGGACGGCCGCCGTTACATGGATTTCCATGGCAATTCAGTGCATCATATCGGTTACGGACATCCCCGTTTGATCACCGCGATCAAGGCGCAACTGGATGACCTGTCTTTCGCACCCCGTCGCTTCACCAATGATCCCGCGGTTGAATTGGCCGAAAAGCTCGCCGAAATCGCGCCAGACGACCTTGGGAAAATGCTGTTTACGACCGGCGGCTCTGATGCAAACGAGGTCGCTCTCAAGATAGCGCGCGCTGCCACCGGTCGGTTCAAAACAATTAGCTTCTGGGATGCCTTCCACGGTGCCGGTTTTGGCGCCGCAAGCGTCGGCGGCGAGGCGACATTTCGCAGCCATATAGCCGGCCCGCTTCTCCCGGGTGCAGAGCACGTGGCACCTTTTGCCTGTTACCGATGCCCGTACAATCACGCCGGCCCAGATACCTGTGGGTTGGCTTGTGCAAAAATGGTCGAGTTCGTTCTAGAACGCGAGGGAGACGTAGCTGCGGTCATCGCTGAGCCTATGCGCGCGGTGCCTTATGTGCCGCCACCGGGCTTCTGGAAAGCTGTGCGGGAGGCGTGTAATCGTCACGGGGCTCTCTTGATCATGGACGAGATTCCCACGGGGCTTGGAAAGACCGGCAAGATGTTTGCCTTTGAGCATGACGAGATTATCCCTGACATCGTCACCTTGGGTAAGGCACTTGGCGGAGGCATCCTGCCGATTGCAGCTTGTATCGCGCGAACCAAACTAGACGTCTGCGGAGACTTTGCCATTGGACATTATACACACGAAAAAAACCCGGTGACTGCACGCGCCGCGCTTACCACAATACAAATCATCGAAGATGAAGGGTTGGTTGACCGGGCGGCTGAGTTGGGCGAGCACGCTATGGATCGTCTGATGGGCGAGCTTCAGAATATCCCGATCGTCGGTGACATTCGCGGCCGTGGTCTGATGTTTGGTGTCGAAATTGTCGATGACCGTGCCGACAAGACACCTGGAAATGCACGAGCCGAGCGGATCTATTATGCTTGTTTGGAAGCTGGCCTAAGCTACAAAATCAGTCAGGGGTGTGTGCTTACATTGTCACCGCCGCTAACGATCACGCGCAAGGATCTCGACTGTGCAATCGGCATTGTTGTCAACGCGATTAAGGACGAATGTTGATCTTTGTGGCCATACCTTTAGAGCAATTCACGCCGTTGCTCTCTCTGCTTCCAGGAAAACAGTGGTCAATGGACGTGGAGATCAATTCTCAATTATGGTGCCAAGGGCCACTGCCTACCACCAAGAAAGTGTATGCGTTTCCCCGATGGAACAGACGCGTCCGATTTATTTCAGCAAACTCGGGCGCTGAGCGTTTTATCGAAATTACTCGGCCGCAAAATCACCGGGTCGGTCTCCGGTCGTTGGTTGGCAGGATTGCAGCGCACCCTGTTATTCCAAGCAAACCGTGGGAGTGAGGTAGAGCATGGCGATAGTCAGCTTTTTAATCAGCCTTGCTGGCGCGACGATGTTGCTGCTTTTTGCAGTTCGAATGGTACGCACTGGAATTGAGCGCAGCTATGGAGCGTCGTTCCAGCGCGTTTTGACGCGACAGCACAGTTACCTGCAGGCCTCACTTGTGGGTCTGATGATGGCGGTTGTACTGCAAAGTTCGGCGGCAGTGGCGCTGTTGACCTCTGGGTTTGCTGCCAGTGGAATGTTGAGTTTTCCTGCCGGTCTGGCGATTGTGCTCGGAGGCGATCTGGGTTCAGCACTGATCATCCAGATTCTTACTTTCCGGTTGGACTGGCTTATTCCAATGCTGCTGGCGATTGGCGGTTATCTATTCGTCAAGACCGAAGCCAAAAAAGCCCGACAGCTAGGGCGCATTCTGATGGGCGTTGCCTTTATCCTGATCTCACTTCGGTTCCTTCGTGAGGCGATGGATCCAATTCGGGACAGTGCATTTTTACCCGCAGTGGCGGATTACTTGTCGCGCGACTATATCACTGCATTTCTTGTCGGGAGTGCCTTAGCCTTCGTCATGCATTCCTCGGTAGCGGCCATCCTTATGTGTGTGACACTTGTGCAAATTGGAGCGATCCCATTTGCCGCCGGAATGTCTTTGGTTTTTGGCGCGAACTTTGGCTCGGCCTTCATTCCGGTATGGCTAACCCGAGGAATGCCAGTGACGGCCCGACGAATACCCTATGCAAATTTGGCGCTGCGAGGAAGTTGGGCGTTGGCTAGTTTGTTTGCAGCAAATTTTGCCCTACGAACCGGGCTTTTGGGCGACCCGCAAGGGGGGCAAATGCTAGTCAACGTGCATCTTGCTTTCAACCTGTCGCTTTTGGTTTTAGCCCTTCCGTTTTGTGGACACTGGCAGAACTTGTTCGAAAGGCTCTTGCCAGACCAGCAGAAAGTACAGAAGTCGCAACCCGCACTACCGGTCAGCGCATTGGACATGGAAGACGTGGCAAATCCCAATCAGGCCTTGCCGAGCCTCAAGCGTGAGCTGCTGCGGATGAGCGATCTTCTCGAAACCATGTTCCGTCCTGCTCTTGAACTTTACCGCAGCGGAGACAAAGAACAGATCCGGTCAGTTCAGGCCATTGACGAGGACGTAAACCGGTGCCTCTCGGGTATTCGAGCCTTCGTCGCCGCGATACCCCCTGAGCTATATGAAAAACACGATGCTAAAACCGCGCGCGACCTTATGGAGTTTGCGATCAGGCTTGAAACGGCGGGTGACGTTGTCGCCAAACGCCTGACTGTATTGGCCGGTGAAATGCGGGCCAAAGGCTCTAGCTTTTCGCAAGATGGCTGGTCTGAACTTGTTCAGATGCATGAAGGTATTCTTGCAAACATGAAACTGGCATCAAATGTACTTGTTTCAGACGATCTGGAAAGCGCCCGGCTTCTCAGCCTTGAGAAAACCGAAATCAAACGCGTGGAACGTGAAAGCCGCAAGCGTCACCTGCGCCGGTTGCAGCATGGAACAACGGAAAGCTTCGAAACCAGTGATATTCATCTAGAGACATTGCGGGCTTTCCGGGAGTTCAACAGTCATATTGCATCGATTGCTTACCCGGTCCTTTACCAGAACGGTCAACTTCTCGAGACACGATTGATCAACGAAATTGCTGAATAGGCCCGAGCCGGTCTCAATGCGAAGACAAGAAAAGAGCGAGAACAAAGGCGACTGGAAACACCGAAGTGAGTTCGTTCTCGAAATCAAATTTTGAAATTGTTCAGTGTCTTCCAAAACCTGAGCCCAGCACTGCGCAGTGCACAAGGGTCTAAGTAACCGGATTGAAGGATCCCACCAATCAACCCGAAAACGCGAAAAGATCATCGGTCCCGACAAGTCACTCTGGCAGACTCAGAGATTTCTGGTTGCCCATGACCAGATCACCATCAGCTCCCGTCTCCCCGCTATCAACTTACTTCAGCTTTATTCCACCATGCCCGATCAGATGCCTTCCAGTTTTGGATCAGCTATGCCCGCGAAATGTCCTCCTGACGACATAGGCGCCGACGTTCTTCAATCTTGCTCAAGCAAGTTGGCAATCCCGGCAGAGTTCTTAGGTATTGGGTATTCCGTTCTAGTACCATTCATCCGGCATTCGCGCTTTGCGCTCTGACACGAAGTCTTCAAGCGCGGCTTGTATGCCGGGTTTCATTTCAGGACGCTGGTAATCGTTCAACATCTGACGCCACCGCGCGGTGGCGCGTTGGTCTGAAGTGAGAGCACCATTTTCAGACCAGGTCTCGAATGGCCCTGCGTCAGAAATTTGTGGCTCATAATTTGCTGCCGCATAGTGGCGCAGCGTGTGTTTGGTCGACAGGAAATTTTCGCCCGGGCCCGTTTCAAAATAGGCATCACGGCCAAATGCCTCCTCATTCGTTTCGAAGCCCTTCAGCAGTTTCAGCATCGCGCCACAGTGGTCGAGATCCATGATGAATTTCTCGTAGGACATCACAAGCCCACCTTCGAGCCAGCCTGCCGCATGCCAGACCTGATGGGCTCCGGACAAAAGCGTGGACCACATGGCACCGGTGCTGTCCTGCATCGCTTGCCCATCTGGCGCATTGGAGGCGGTGATCTGCCCACCGCCAGAGCGCACAGGTACGCCAAGCCTTCGTCCCAATTGTGTCAGCGCCATCGTGGTCATGTTCGCCTCGGGCGATCCAAAGGTTAGAGCGCCCGTGCGCAAGTTCATTGTGGAGTGGAACGAGCCGAACACGACCGGACAACCGGGGCGCACCAGTTGCGCAAGCGCAATGCCAACCATCGCTTCTGCCAGAGTTTGCGCCGCCACCGCCGCCGGCGAAAGCGGCCCCATGGCACCCGCGAAAATCGCAGGGGAGACGCAGACACATTGGCCTGCCTCCGCATAGATACGCAGAGCCGACGACATGGTATCATCATAAACCAGCGGCGAATTGACGTTGATATTTGCCTGCATCACCGCGTGGTTCTCCATGAAGTCGCGTCCAAAGACGAGGCGTGCCATCTCGATACTGTCACGCACGCGCTCGGGTGCCGTAACAGAGCCCATAAAGGGCTTGGTTGAGAGTGTCAGATGCGCCAGCATCATGTCCAAATGCCGTTTATTCACCGGCACATCTGTCGGCTCGACAACCGTGCCGCCGGAATGATGCAAGGCAGCCGCACTGTAGGCCAGTTTGACGAAATTGCGGAAATCCTTCAGCGTCGAATATCGTCGGCCCTTCACCAGATCGCTGACAAAGGGAGAGCCGTATCCCGGCATCAGCACAACGTTGTCACCGCCAAGTGTCACCGTTCTGACCGGGTCTCGGCCATGCAACTGAAATTCACTTGGGGCAGGAGCGCAAAGCGCGCGGACGTGCCCCGGTTCAAACCGCACGCGTTCGCCATCGATGCGGGCACCCGTTTGGGCGAAGTGATCCAGTGCCGTTCGATCCCCCCGAAACTCGACGCCAATATTGCTTAGAATCCAATCGGCTTGATCTTCGATCCGGGCCAATACCGTTTCACTTAGTAGATTGTATGCAGGTATCCTGCGACCCGTGAAAGGTGTGCTCTCAGAAGGGGCAATACTACGGGCCAAGCGGCGCCTGCGCGCGCGGCCGCGGTGCCCCGCCGGTGTCGGTGTTTTTGCTTTTGCGTTCAACAAGTCCAACTTCATTTCATCGCTCCACGAGCTTGAATGCGGTTTTCGACCTTAAAAACATATTTGAAAATCGAAAAAAACTACTCTTAGCGTTTAGAAATTTTGTACACTAAAGATATGAGTACCCGATTTCATCACCATGACTTACTCAGGCTATTTGCCGAGATTGCTCGTTATTCCAGCTTCTCGACGGCAGCATCGGCGCTCAACATGACAAAGGGCGCCATCAGCTATCAGATCAAAACGCTTGAAGCTGATCTTGGGATGATCCTGTTCCAGCGCACATCGCGTGGTGTCACACTCACTGGTGAAGGATTAAAACTGCTCGCGATCTGCCAGACCCGATATGAAGAAATCGAAGCTGAAATTTATGCATTAAAGGGGATTTCAACGCGTTCTCTAACCGTTGGGGTCTCGACCTATTTCGCTGCGCGCTGGCTGTCGCCACGCCTGATGTCATTCATGCAAAGCCACCCGGACGTGCAGATTCGCATTCAACCGATGATCGAGTTTTCACAAGCTGAGACGCAGGATGTGGATCTTGCAATCAGGTGGGGTAACGGGAATTGGATCGGCGGCACCGTAACTCCGTTCATGCCCATGCCGCCCTATCCTGTGGGTGACCGGGCGGCAGCTGACCTAGTGATAGAGTTAGGAATGAAAGAGGCAATATCGCACCTTACGCTGCTGAGAGATCGTGATGACAGCAACGCCTGGTCTGATTGGCTGAACGTCGCAAAGCTTCCCCGACAATCAAGGAGAGATGCGCTAATCGTTCCTGACCCAAATGTCCGGGCGCAAGCAGTCATCGACGGACAGGGAATAGCTTTGATGGATGATCTGGTTCGGGACGATCTAAATGCTGAAAGACTGTTTCGGTTGTCGGAAACCGATCTGCCCGACTATGGGTATTTTTTGGTTCAACCATATAGCTCCGCACCAACCGGCGCAGTACAGTCCTTCTCGGACTGGATTCTGGGTCAATCGTAACATTCATTCCCCTTGAGTATCCTCAGAGCCATTATTATACGGCATATAAATAAATTACAGGGACCCAGAGGATGCCCACAGGACATATCATGATGGCAATGAGCCTAGACGGTTTTGTCGCAAGGCCAGATCACAGGCTGGACTGGTTGGAAAAGCAACCCACTGCAGACGAAGATCACGGGTTTGCCGCGTTTCAGAGTAGCGTCGACGTGATCGTGATGGGGTCCGGATCGTACCGGACAGTTCTGGGATTCGGGGAGTGGCCTTACAAGAAACCAGTGGTGGTTCTCAGTCGCTCAATGAAAACCTCAGGCATTCCAGATGAGCTGCGCGAAAGAGTTGAAGTTTCAGACAAAACACCCACCGATTTGATGGAGGACTTTGGCGCGCGTGGTTACAATCGAGTTTATGTGGATGGCGGTGCAATCATCCAATCCTTCCTCAAAGCCGGGCTGATTGAGGACATGCGGATTACCTTGGTTCCCATTCTGATTGGTGAAGGCATTCGGATCTTTGGTGAAACAGAAGGTGACGTTGATCTGGAATTGGTTTCGGTTAGCAGCTTTTCCTCCGGTCTGGTAGATCTCGATTACAGACTGAAAACCAGGTGACGAAAGCTTCTCCACCAGGGCGACCGTCAAAGGCTGCACAGCGCCTTTCGAAGCAAGTGATCCTGCAGGCCGCATTGCCGATTGTCCAAGGCAAAGGCGTTGACGCGCTATCGTTTCGTATTCTTGCCGATCAGCTTGGCGTGACTCCGATGGCAGTGACCTATCACGCTGGCACCAAGAAACAGCTTTTGTCCGATTTGGTAGAACTCGCATTTGCTGGAGTCTTGGAAGGTATAAAAGGGGATACCCCGGTCGAACGGGCTCGAAGCATCATGGCGAAGTACTACGGTTACGCCTTGAAGAACGCCAACCTACTGCGCGCGATCCTTGAGGATGTGGCGTTGATGAGCGCGGACCTCATGAACGTGGCCAAGGAATTAAAGGTCAGCACGGACCAACTCGAAAACAGCGATGGCGGTGATGTTCTTGTTCACGTGCTGATCGACTATGCGCATGGGTTTGTGCTCTCAGCCTCGAGCGGAGAAGACAATCCCCTGACAATAGACGATTTTCTGCGCGGGGTTGACTGGATTCTTGCTCAAGCGGCGGGTGACCTCGCGGCAACGTGATATGAAAAACATGCCCATCAGAGGGTGTCCTCAAGCAATGAGCAGTTTGCGTCATTCAATTCTGACCCTAACGTCAAGTATTTCTGCCCCAAGGCTACTAACTTTCATCGAGGCTGAGGCTTATGTCTCAAATGAGTTCGGTTTGCCAAAGGAGTGATAGTAGGCGGTTAGCTGCTTTCGTGTTCTCGATTGTTTTCGGCTCGAGGAAGGTGCGTTATCGCTAACCACGGCTTAAATGCTTCATACGATGCCTCAGGCACCTAGCCTCACCGATGTATCCTCTATGGTGTTGCCTTCCGCCATTCGGCAGAAAGCTTGTCGCCAACCTTGAGCCATTTCTTTCATCTGAGACAACACCTCTGCATCTTCTGGCAGAATGCGACGAGTCAACCTTGCACGAGTGACGGCCAATACAGACCAATTGGGATTTAACCTTTCAACCAAGGTAATCCGATCACCGGAACCAACTTCGCCAGGTTCGAGCACACGATAGTACCATCCGGTTCGGCCCGTCTTCTGAAACTGGTAAGGCATTTCCTTGCGCCCCGTATGTAGCCCGAGTTTCCAGCACGGTTGCCGCCCCTGACTGATTTGAACAACCGCCGTACCCAGTGACAGGATGTCGCCAATGCAGAGGTTTTCCTCGGTCAGCCCCGTTGTTGAAATGTTCTCACCGAACGCCACTGGCAGTGTGCCGGGTGCCATTAGGCCCTCTGCTTGCCAAGCCGAATAGTGATCAAAAGCATAATGATGGATGGCTTTGTCTTCGCCTCCATGCTGGGTCAAATCTGCCTGTGCATCCTCGGAAAATCCGAGCGAAGTAATCAACTGCCGCCCGTCCACCCTGTCTTTTTGAATGGCCGATGGCGGTTTGCCTTCCCAACAATCTTTGACCGCTCCGACAAATATGCCGTCGATGTTCGCCGATAAATCAAAATGGTTCATCTGGCTTCCTCATGCTCGATACAGATCTTGTCTTTTTCACCGACGTCCAATGATACACCCAACAGTTTGCAGAAACCGTTTTCCGTCGTGGCATCATGGTATGTGCAGGATTTGCATTGGCCGAATGACCGACCTCCATTTGCGGCCAATGCCAGACTGAGGCTTTGCATCAACCCCTGCTCAAGCATGGCTTGGTTTTCTACGGGTATATCTCCAATTGCCTGTGCAACAGGATTCGGTTGACGTACAATTTTGACCCCCTCCTTGGTCAGGTCATAAGAGATCGACCGTTGATCAAGCTCTTTGCGTTGCTCTTCTACATAGCCCTTGCGCGCCAAAGCCTTGAGCGTTTGTGACATCGTTCCACGGGTTGTTCCGATATACTCCGCAACTTGCGACGGCGAGCGCGAAAACATGTTCGCCTCTGCGAGGTATTCCAGCGCCATCCTCTGAGTCGGGTTCAAATCTCCCGCCCATCCTTCGGAAGCATCAATACGGGCCAAACGGTTGATTAGCGTGCGTATGCGGTGGTCTGTGTTCATAACACTTTTAGTAGCGAGTCGAAATTATAGTTGCAATGCATTTCTCACTATAGTAGCGACTCGATATTATTTGATTGGAGACACTCATGAAACTCTCAATGCTCACTTCCACTTTGGCGCTGGTCATCGGAGGCACGGCTCTTGCAGATGGGAACCATGCCATCCATCAAGATGGCGCCATCATATCTTCGCCGGACGCCAGTAAAGTCGCGGACTTTGACATTCTGGCAACGCATGCGCATCGCAATGGAAACACGGTCACTTTTCACATGACAACGAATGGAGCGGCTGGCGCCTCGGTTCCGGTGGCAACCGGAGAGGTCGGTGGATCAGACGTCTGGTCATATGTCTGGCCTACTTCTTTGGACCCTTCGGCCGTTGGGTTCGAAGGCGGCACAGGCATCCTTGCAATGGCCGCAACCAGTCATCCAGATTTTGATGACACACCGCTTTTTGACGAGAACGGCGACGGAGATCCGGCGAATGACGGTATCGAATGGCACAGCCACTGGGTTGTGTTGACCCCGACCGAAGCGTGCGGGCCCGACGCGCTTGCCGTACGGGACATCCCCGAAGGTTCCACGCCGAAGCTACCTGCAACATGGCCTGGGTTCCCGATCTTTCTGGACAGCCCAGGGTTTACACCGCTGTTTGATGGGCCCGAAATTGTGGTGAACGCAGGCTTTGCCAGCGACGTAGAACTGGATGGTGTCGCTTACGATGGTGTCACTTCTGCATTGCGAGTGAACGCTAACATCCATGCGCCCTTGCTGTGCGTCACAGATGTTTTCGACGTCGCATCCGGCGACCTGAGCCTGCCGGGGAAGCTTCACTGACATTCGACTACGCAGCCGCCGAACCCAAGACGGCTGCGTTTTATTGAGGGCAATGAAAATGCAAACACCAGAACTAGACGTTTCGGAATGGTTTAACACAGACACACCCCTAACCTTAGGCGGTCTAAGGGGACGGGTTGTTGTTATTGAGGCATTTCAAATGTTGTGCCCGGGATGCGTCCTGCATGGTATTCCCTTGGTGCAATCAATTCAAAAAACGTTTCCTGAAGAAAAGGTAGCCGTGATTGGCTTGCATACTGTGTTCGAGCATCACGACGCCATGACACCGGTGTCTCTGAAAGCCTTCCTGCATGAATATCGCATCACCTTCCCTGTCGGCGTGGACAGGCAGGGGGTGGGGCAATTGCCAAACACGATGTCCCGCTTTCGCATGCGCGGTACACCAAGCCTTGTCTTGTTGGATCAGTCGGGACGGATCGTTGTGCATCACCTTGGACAGGTCTCAGAACTGCAGTTGGGGTCTGAGATTGGCAGTCTTCTGACACGAGGGGCCGCATCGGTCACAAGCAATCCCGCCACCGTCAATCAAAACGAAGGCGCATCAGGTAGCTGCAATGTGTGAGCCGGCCAATGCGCCCGCGTATGGAAACCGTCTTTCCCCAAGGTCGTCGCCAAAAGGCTGTTTAGCCACACGCAGCGACGGAATACCCGATCACACCAAACGGTGCCCGCCGTCGACTACCCCGCAGTATCAGGGAAGCCCCCGAAGATCGGGGGCTTGCCAATTGTCTTTACGCGGGGAACCCACTTTCATCGGTCAAACCAAGAGCCCTTGCTACACCGGCACCATATGCAGGATCTGCCTTGAAACAGTTCGATATGTGGCGGATCTGAATTTCTCTTTGTGCAGCCCAGATTGCGCGGGCAGTGTTTTCGAACAGTACTTCTTGCTGCTCTGGCGTCATCAGGCGGAACAACTCACCGGGCTGCGAGAAGTAGTCATCATCCTCGCGGTGGTTCCAATGATCCGCAGCACCTTCGATGGACAAAGGTGGTTCAGAGAAATCCGGTTGCTCGGACCATTCGCCATGCATGTTGGGCTCATAACCAATCCGAGATCCGGCATTGCCGTCGACCCTCATCGCGCCATCACGATGGTAGGAATGATACGGGCAACGAGGCGCATTCACAGGGATCTGGGAATGGTTGACACCCAACCGATACCGCTGAGTGTCACCATAAGAAAACAAACGTCCTTGCAACATCTTGTCCGGCGAAAAGCTGATACCAGGCACGATTGTAGAGGGGGCGAAGGCTGCTTGTTCAACCTCGGCAAAGTAGTTCTCAGGGTTCCGGTTCAATTCCAGCTCGCCAACCTCAATCAGCGGAAAATCCCCATGTGGCCAAACCTTGGTCAGATCAAACGGGTTGAGGTGATATGTACCCGCATCCTTCTCTGGCATGACTTGGACATAAAGCGTCCATTTAGGAAAATCACCGTTTTCAATGGCGTCAAAAAGATCTCGCTGATGGCTTTCACGGTCACCGGAGATGATCTGTGCTGCTTCCTCGTCGGTGAGGTTTTTTATCCCCTGTTGCGTTTTGAAATGGAATTTGACCCAGAACCGCTCGTTGTCCGAGTTGATAAAGCTGAACGTGTGGCTGCCAAAGCCGTGCATGTGTCTGTAGGTGGCCGGAATCCCCCGGTCAGACATAACAATCGTCACCTGAAGCAAGGCTTCGGGAAGGCTGGTCCAGAAATCCCAATTGCTATCCGCACTGCGCATGTTCGTCCGCGGATCGCGTTTGACGGCATGGTTGAGATCGGGAAATTTCAGCGGATCGCGAAGGAAGAACACAGGGGTGTTGTTGCCCACAAGATCCCAGTTGCCCTCTTCCGTATAAAACTTGATAGCGAAGCCGCGGATATCCCGTTCTGCATCCGCTGCGCCGCGTTCCCCTGCAACGGTCGAGAACCGCAGGAAGAGATCCGTCTTCTTGCCAACATCAGAGAACATTTTGGCACGCGTATACTGGGTGATGTCATGGGTCACTTTGAATGTACCGTAAGCGCCAGACCCTTTGGCATGCATCCGACGTTCGGGGATCACCTCGCGATCAAAGTGGGCCATCTTCTCGAGAAACCAAACATCTTGAAGCAGCGCAGGTCCACGCGGCCCCGCCGTCAGTGTGTGTTGGTTGTCAGGCACTGGCGCGCCAAATGCGGTGGTCAGCTTCGATTTACTGGTCATGTCAATCTCCTGAGTTGGTATTGGCAGGACAAAACCGAAAACAGCCAAATTACTCCAACTTATATAAATTATCCGATCGATAATCAGAGGTGATGCATGGTTAGAAGAACCTCAGTCGCCGGCCTTTCACTCAGAGATCTTGAGTACATTCAAAGCATTGCCGAAGAAGGCCATTTTGGCCGGGCGGCTGATATCTGTGGGGTTTCACAACCTGCAATCAGCCAACAGGTATCCAAGCTGGAGGCGCGCCTTGGCTTTTCGATATTCGAACGCCACGGACGGCATATTTCGTTGACGCAAAATGGACAGATAGTTCTGCAAAAAGCAGAAATCCTTCTGACAGAAGCCCGTGAACTGCTGGAATTGTCGCTTAGCCTAAGTGACAATCTGGAGGGAGAGTTAAAATTTGGTGTACTTCCAACACTTGGGCCTTACTTGCTGCCGCTTATCCTCAAGTCTCTCAAAAATGCGTACCCCAATCTCCAGTTGTCATTGTTCGAAGAACCCACTCACGTTCTTGAAGAGATGCTCGTCAGGAGGACGCTGGACGCTGCACTGATTGCGACGGCCCCGAAACAGCCTGTACTGAGAGCGCTTCCGTTGTTTCACGAACCATTTGTTTTTGCCTGCCCCAAGGATCTGGACTTCAGACCCAATGAGAAAGTTCGCTGGTCCAAGGTTCTGTCCTCTCAGCTCGTTCTGCTTTCTCAAGAGCACTGCCTAAGGGATCAGACCGTAGCATTTTGCGATCGGATTGACCGACCTAGACAGAGGGTGGCGAGCAGCCTTGAAATGCTCCGGCAAATGGTCGCACTCGGAGAGGGTTGTGCGCTGTTTCCGGCATTGTCTGTGAGTGGCCCTGATCGTTTCGGCGGCTTGGCAACGACACATCCCATTGCTGATGGGATCTTTGGCCGTTCTATCAGACTGGCATGGCGCGACAGCGACCCGCGCGCAGGGTCGCTTGAACACTTCGGGACTTTCATTCAGACGCTTATGGCCGCTCCGGATATGACGCGATATTTGAACGGAAATGCCTAGAGCGAGACCAGCCAAGGTTGGGATAGGCTTTGCTGATGACGTGGGTGCCTCCTCCTGACGACATCGCAATGTGCTAATGTGATGTTTGTTTAAGCCATCAACAAAGCCACCCAAAGATCAAATTCGGCTGATGCCCTACATTGAGCCGCCTTCTGACGTCGAACGTTCATCACATTTCTAGTCCAACTGTGACGGTTGGGTCTGGTTCATTCAATTCTGACCCAAACATCAAGCATTTCTAACCCAGAACGAACAACGACACCTCATCGACGCTGCGATAAATGTCTCAAATGAGCCCATCCTGTCCCTTGCGCTTTCTCACAGCCAACTTGCAGTGGGAGAAATAATCATTCATGCGGCGAGCAGCTATACTGGCACTGGTTTTTCATAAGCACCCGGACTTTCCTACCTTTCGGTTGGAAGGCAAAAAGTGTGCTCGACCACGGTTTTCCGTTGGAGCTCTTAAGGTGAAAATTCTGTGATCTAATAACCCAATAATTGGGTGAGTTTTTTCCGATCAACTTTGGACCTGTGCCGTTTGTCCATAGGCATTTTTTTCACATGGGTCACATTGGCAACACCGAATTCCTGCGCCAGGCTATTCCAGTTTGAAAGCTGATCCGCGTCGCCTTCAATGCATAAAATCGGACGCCCATCGAAGCTCATGAGCGCGCTGTTCGTCACGCTCGGCCATTGCCGGGCAGCTACTTCGATTGCAAAAGGAAAGGTTTGACCAGCCGGGGTTGTCACATCGCTCCCCAGTCTGCCCCACAGCCACAATCGCCCCTGATCATCTAACCGACCCGCGTCGCCGGTTCGATGCCAAATCGTAGTACCGTCTTTGATTTTGTTTTCCTTGGAGTGTGCGAGATCAAGATAGCCATCATTTACATGATCGCCCGCCACCTGAACTTCATCGTCCTGAATTCGGAGTTTGATTTTCGAAACCGGATGCCCAACAAGAAGCCCCTTGCCCGCCGCCATTTCAAGTTGATCAACTTCGGTGATTTCCCGCGCATCAAGATGCGCAATCGGTTCAGCTTCGGTTGACCCATAGACACAGACCACGTCCAGACCGGAATTGGCGAGAAGCCTTTCAATCAGGTCAGGGAATACCGGACCGCCGCCGGTGAAGACTGTGTGCAGCCGGCCCGTATCTTTACGCTGTGCAAGTTTTTCGCACAACGACGGAGGGATCAAAAGACGGGTCACTTGCTGCTTCGATATCCAGCCCGCAAACTGTTCGGAGGATAGTCGATCCAGATTGCTCATTCTCCAATTCGGCAGAACTGTCGTGCGCCCAGCCGCCAGGTTGATCAGGGTAAACACCGGAAACGCTACCAGATCCCGTTCAACTGCATCACTGTCCAGAAGCGGCGCAATGGCATCATGTTGTGCCATCAGAAACGCGTGGCTGCGGGGGATGGCCTTGGCCTGACCTGTAGTGCCGGATGTAAAGGAAATGAGCGCCGTGTCACCGTCTTGAACGGGCGCGACGCTCAGATCACCCCGGGCGGTACCTGGTAGCAAAAGGCGCAGCCTGAAGAGTTCCGGCACAACAAACCTGAGCAACGCAAAATAACCCGACGCGCAAAAAGCCTTGGGTCGGGTCGTTCTCGCTGCATGACGCAGCCCCGCGAGTCCCATCGTGGGTTCAGGCAAAACCACCGTTGCGCCCAACGACCACAAGGCCGCAAGACTAGCGTAGAGATTAGCGTTGACCGGCATCGCCAGAAGAACGCGGTCGCCACGCCCAATCCCCTTACGTCTCCACTTTCTAGCCATTTGCTGCGCGCGTATCTGCACATCACGAAAGGTGACCTCGCGACCGCTGCCTTCAACAATGGCCGTCCGGTCCGGGTGTCTATCAACCGCTACGGCAAATTGGTCCAACAAGTTAGTCATCCAGGCGCAGTCCTAACAGGTTGTACCGTCGAAATACGGTGGCCCCTTCAACAACACTGCGATCCGCTGATTGGTTGTCATCATGGATCAGCGCGTGGATAGCGGAATCAAAGCCTAGCTTCAGAGCAGACTTGTGGAAATGACTGGCCAAATGGCGACCCGCACCACGCTCAAGGCTTGCATAAGTTTTCAGGATCGCGGCTGTTGGGTTTGGGCCTTCAGCATAGTTCGGAATACCAAACAGAAAGCCCGCTAATGAGCTGTCCGGACGGCGGGCAAAAAAGATAAGCTCGCGCTTCAACATCGGAACAACAGGCATATACATTGCAAGAAAATCGCGCTCAGAAATAGGTTTATAAAAAGCGTTTCGGGAAAAAGCCTCGACAGATAGTTGATACACCTGCCGGAACAACTCCTCAGGGTTGGTTCCGTCCCAGGGTTCTACGTCGAACCCATCAACTGCAGCTAGAGACGAATTGGCCGTTTGCGCCAATGATACTCGCGCCGAGAAATACTTGCTGATGGCGGCAAATCCTGCCGCCCTAAACACATCGGGCTCATGTGATTTGTGCGTCGGCTCCATTAAAAAGGGTGCTGATCCATCACTGTCCGATACAAACCGATAACTGTGCCATGTATCACCGGACATAGGTCCAATAATCCGATCAACCCCGGCGTACCGGACCCGCCCAATAGCCGTTTGCAGTACCTCCAGACCGGCCTCTGGGGTCTCGCACGAGAAGTCGCCTATTGTTGCAGCTGGGGCACCATCCCAATCAGGGCCCTGCAGATAAACAGATAGTTTGGCGCCTTTGGTCTGAATGTTTTCTTTCGTCATGATACAACTCTAGCAACAATCCCGCCGTCAATAGACCCTGCTATGGACCAGATGTAATAGGCAAGCGGAGGTAACAGCGCCAAAAGCGTGAGCCTCGAAACGCGGTTCTTTTGGAGCAAATTCGGGAGCACCAAGGGCACAATCGCCATAAATGCGAGTGATACAAGTGAGAGCGCGGTCAAAGGCTCGGCCCAGTTTGATTGGTCAGAATTCAGGGAAACCGCCCAGGTACGGATTAGAAACAGAACAGCGGCAGCAAGCGGTATCGCAATAGGAATGGCACGCAGCGCCACAGCTGTGAGCCCCATGGCCAACCCCATTGCACTCAGTCCAAAAAAGGATATTGCATCCCATCCCGTTGCATTTCCCGCTGCAAGCCAGCCGAACCCTATTAGCCCCAAGGCGGCTACGATATCCAAATCGGGGAACTTACTGTCGCAAGGAGAAGCAGTACGCGCCCAGCCGTGTGCCGCGAGAACCATGATCGGCAGTACTGTGTTCTGCAGTTTCGCGGTCGCTAGCAGCAGAAAAACCGCAACAACATACACACGGGTCGTATGTTTGGTCAGGCCCAGCTTGGTTCCCACCACCCCAAAACTGGCAAGTGCGGCAAAGAACAAAATGGCCAGCAACGCCAGCTCTGCCAAGGAGCTGTAGTAGTGAACTTTCAAAAAAATCAGCAAGCCAAGCGGCAGGAACAAATTGTCAAACCCCCGCCAGCTTTGTGCCTCGACCAATGTGCCAAAGGCCGCAACCATAAGGCACAGCATCATGATGTTGGACGGTGGGAGTTTCGACGAAAACAAGAAGCAGATGATCGCAACCAATAGCGTTACGACAAAAAACACCACTGACCCTTCTAGGCTTTTTTCGCCATCTTCGACCACATAGCGTTTGGTCCCGTACGTGGTCCCGGCAAGCGCGGCTGCGGCATCAGCCAGTGTTAAAACGGCGATCGGAAGCACGTAATACAGGGTGTTTTCCCCGGCCAGCAACAAGCAAAGCCCAACGGATAGCGCCAACAGGAAATCGCCGTATGACGTGCGCTCGACGCTGTGTAGGGTTGCGCCCAGACCTTGTGAGAACCGGGGCAGGCGCAAGATCAGCATGACGATCAGCGTTACCCCGATTAGCATGTATATTGGCCAGCGTTCCGGAAAAATCCACGGCAGAACCAGTGTAAAGAGTCCGGTTCCAACATGCATCAGTTTACGTTGCACTTCTGCGCTCAAGCCGACCTTTTGCGCCAGCCATCGGACAACGGCCATCAATCCCAACAGGGCCGCAACAGACGCCAAGGCCAGTAAAATCTGGGCCTGGATGCTCACGAAAGCACCTCTTCCACGACGAAATCCGAGTAGAAAAACGCCATGTCGCGTGACTTCAGTCGATCCTCAGTCGTGCGATGTGTTTCAACTCCGCTCCTGTATCGCGCAGGCACGCGGCGCGGTGCCATCATGTTCCAATACACGAGACGTGCCTTGGGCGCGGCAGCTGACAGGATCGAGCCATAGACTTGCTCGAATACATCGGGCGACATGTATTCGAAAATGTCAGACAGGTTGAACCCGTCGGCTTTTTCACCGGTCGAGACAAAAGCCTCTAATGATCCCGGACGGATATCGAGACGATCCAAGCGGGTGCGGATCGTATCAAAATGCTCGGGCCGCCATGCCATCGGCAACGCGTCTCCGTGCGTGCCTTTCAGAATCCAGTGCAAATAGGGGTTCTGTGACGGGTCGGTATCAACGCCCGCATGGCGAATGCGACGAGCCACATGCTGGGCCGGGCTGCCCTCGACGTGATCGAAAAACGCCTTATCGCGGCCCATGCGCCCCATCACAAAGCGGGAAAAGAACACATTCAACAACAGCCGCCATCTGAAGGTGTCAAAGCGCGTATCGAAAAAAACCTCGCGCGCCTCAGGTGACCGGGGCGTAAAAACGTCATCAATCGTACGTCGGGAATGCACAAACGGCAAAAGCCGGGTACGGAAGATGCGAAAATACCGCTCGAACTTGCCAACCCCGCCTGCCCCGTAACGTTCCACGTCAGGGACAAAACCACTCCAGAAGGTTCGGGTTTCAGGGTCGGTATCCTGCAAAGCTCGCTCCAGCAGGGCTGCTCTCCTCTTACTGGGCTGCGATCCCGTCAGCTCCAGAAACTCGGGATGTGTCAGGGTCTGGAAAGCGCCAATTCGTAGCTTTAGGCAGGCGATTTGTGCTGGCGACAAATCGACAACCACAACTTTCGCTGGATCGAGTATCAACATAGCCAGCGCATTATCCCCGGCCGAGCAGATGGATACCAGCGTCCCCCCCGCACAATCGCCCAGCGCGTCGGTCAAAACGTCTGCATCTTCCCACAGCTGTGCATAGCGGATGTGATCAAAATCAGCCTTGCCTTCGATTTCACTATGCCCCATCGCACCGTTCCACCTTGCCACTTGCCCCGTCGACCGACAGGGTTTCGCCATCCTTGATCCAATGAGTGGCCCCTTTCAGACCGACCACACATGGGATTCCCAACTCTCGCGCCACTATTGCGGAATGCGACAAAAGTGACCCCCGTTCCACAACAATGGCCGAGGCGTTCGAAAATACTGCGATCCAGCCCGGATCGGTGTGACGCGCCACGAGGATGTCACCAGGTTGCAGCGCCTCAGTCCGCGGGTCACGGATCACACGGGCCTTTGCTATAACTTGTCCAGCTGAACAGCCGGTACCGGATTTTATCCGCTCCGGATCACTGTCTACCTCTTCTATTTCCGCCCAAATCGGAGCAATGGCGGGACCTCGAATTTCTATACGTTCTGGCGGATCCGGACGCTGGGACGCAGCGGATTCTTCGCGCTGACGCTGCGCGACTATGGTTTTCAGATTAGGCGATAGGCTGAACCCTTCGACGGCTCCCAAGACTTCATACGTCGTCAGATGAAATACGTCGCGGGGTTCCGCAAGCAGCCCCCTTGCCGAAAACTCTCGACCAATTCCCAGAAAAACACGTCTGGCATGGCCAAAAATACGGGTGCGTTCAAAGCGCAGGTTTTCACGGTCACGTACGCGGCCCTTGGCCCAGCCTACGAACCATTTGGATAGGTAGCGTTTCAGCGGATTGCCGGGAAACAGGGTTTTCCAATCCGGCTCGGTGCCGATGTGTCGCTTACCCTCGGGACGGGCGGCACTGGCTGCGACGGCCATCAACAGGCTGGTGGGATCATCGCGCAGCGGAATGCTCTCCAGCTTCAACTCCTCAGTGCATCGATCCCCGAATTTATCGAGATAAGATCTAACCTCGGCTTCGATCTCAGGGTAAGGAGCAAGGGTTTCCAACCGGCATTCCGCGCCTAGCTGATCAGCAATCCCGACCTCGCGGACCAAGCCGGCCATGCGGGCAATACGCTGCGCCGGTTCGGCTGAGACGATATCACCCTGACCAATCATGACGTCGTTATGCAGCAACAGCCCGTCTTCACCCAACCACTTGAGCAGCAAGTTGCGCGATGCCCCAAACGCGATCATGCAAAGGAAATCATTGATAAGCGGCGCATCCCAGCGATCTAGAAGAGTGCTTTCGATCTGACGATACTCGGCGGCCAGTTCGGTCGCATTCGCAGCTTCTATGTCCAGACCACGGTCCAGAACATCGTTCAGCCTGACATAGAATTTACGCCGCGTGCGCGGCAAACGCACGGCCTGCCAGATCAGACTGCCCGCTACCGTCGCTAGTTTGGCGTATTCCAGTATCTTGCGCACACCTCTGGCAGGAGCAGGTCCAATGCCATCTGTAATCTCGCGGGGCATGGGTTCGGACACACCCATCATCGTTTCCATGTAATCGCGATTCAGCGAGAACCCCGGCAGCAACGCCAGCGCCCGATACCAGTTGACCAGATTGTAGTAGACACGCCCATCAATACGCCCAAGAAAATTGTCGAATATGGCTGAGTTCTGCGCGACGGTTTTATTCGAAACGCCCAGAAGCCGCACAAAAGCGCGATAAACCCGTGAGTAGACGTGCAGGGCAAAAGAATAGGTCAGTGGACTGACCATACCCGGATAGCTTTCGACGATGTTCGAATTGTCAAAAATGGTAAGTACATCATCCGGCACCGCCACTGGTCGCAGCTCGGTCGTAATCGGCCGAGCCTGAAGAATGTGCAGCGCATCCGCATCGAACGCCCATTCGATGTCTTGCGGGACGCCAAAAGCTTCTTCCGCTTTGCGCGCCAGCATCGCAACCTGCAGTACCTGATCCGGTGTCAAAACCTGAGGCGTGGTTTGTGCGCACTCGGGCTGTTTGGCTTGATCAATAATCCAATCCTCACCATCGACTTCACCTGCTACCAGCGCATCGCCTAAACCTTTGATGGCAGACACGACAACGGTGTTTCGCTGCCCTGTCACTGGATCGGCCGAAAAAGCAACACCCGCGGTCGTCGCCTCAATCATGCGCTGTACGATTATCGCGGGCGCTTCTGCCTCGCCCCCGGATTTGACCGAGCGATAAGTGGCGATCGTATCCGCAAACCCCGATTGCCAAACCTGTTTTGCCGCCTGTATGACCTTGCTACCGGTGACATTCAAAACCGTATCAAACTGACCTGCATGGCTGTGTTCGACACCATCTTCGGCACGACCGGAACTACGCACTGCATAATACCCCGGACCCAACGCATCCAGTGCAGCGCCAAGCGCCTTACTCAACCCACGTGCTGCGACAGGCCCTGTCTTACCTGCACGGAATGCGGCATCGGTGATAACAAAAAACGCAGGTGGATTGAATCCGCGACGAGCGAGGTTTGATAGCGCAGCGGCTTTTCCTCCGACCACTGTTGGGTCAGTCGCATCGGATTGATTGATGATAAGGGTCATCTAAAGCCTCCGATCAGGAACGGCAGAAAGCCCGCAGTGGCATAGCAGAAAAATACCCATAGTCCCGCGATTGCGTCCATCCTGTCCTGTGCCTTGGGTGTTGGAGCTTTCACATAGCTGCGTGCCGCAAGACCACAAGGCACGAAAGCAGCGGCCCCGACCAATACGGTTAACCAACCAGCTCCAGACGCAAACCCCGTGCCAACCAGAAACACGAATGACAGCACAACGCAGCACAGCCAAATGATAGCGGCGCGGCGATACCCCCAAAGACCGGAATAGGTGTCCACCCCGTCAATTTCGTTTTCGGGCGACCATAGCTTGCGACCGATCTCAAGAACGCAGCCATTCACGAAAGACAACGCCAGAAATAACCACAGCTTTGATGCGGCCCTTCCGGCCGGAAGCCATTCGATGCTGGTCAGCAGCAAGTCAATCAGCGGCATGATCGCCATATGACTGACGAGATAAAGAACTGGGCGCGCCTTTAACCAGGTTGGCACCCCGAACTCGGCCGTCATTGCCGCCAGCCATACCCAAACCAAAAAAAGGCACCACAGAACCGGGAGGTACCAAAACCATGCAGCGGCGGCGGCCATGGGTAGAGTCAGCAAGCCAAGGACAAGCACCTCAGCCGGGGACACCAGCCCTCGGGGTATCGGTCGCTCGGGCCGGTAGCGGCGGTCGTCCTCGGCATCCTTGAATTCGTCGCAAACGCGCATCTGGAAAAACAGCGCCATCGCCAGTACGAACCCCACCACAAAGGCAGACCACTCGGGCAATGGTCGATCAGCAAGCCGGGCCGATACACAGATACTTGCTGCTGAAAACACCAGCAAAAGCGGAACAGTTTTCTTCAGTGGGAAGCGTTCGGATTGATATATCCACAGTCGAGCCAGCAAAGTCATCTTTGGCGGGCCAAACTTTCATGGGCTCGCGTGAAATGCCCCGCAGCGATTGCAGCGACAATCGATATTTCTCCGCACAGGCATATGGCGGCAGCCACTTCGGCCAGCGCCGTGCCGTGGCCGGCGCCTTTCAATCCCAGAATGTTCAGTGCCGCAGTCTGGCTGGGCAAACCGGTACCACCGCCCACGGAGCCGACAAGGATGTTCGGGAGCGTCACCGAGCAGAAAAGATCATCCCCTCTGGGCTCCATCCGCGTCACCCCCATCGCGCTTTCAGCGACACAAGCCGCGTCCTGCCCAGTTGCTATGTAAAAGGCAGCAAGCCCATTGGCATAATGGGCCTGAGCTCCAAGCTGACCCGACAGATGTGACCCAAGATTGGCGACCCGACCATAAGCCAGCATGGCATCCACGGTGGTGCCAAGCGTCTTTTCCACGACGTCCGCAGGCAAGGTTACCGACGCGCTAACCTTTCGGCCACGACCCGTTACCAATCCAAGCGCCGAGGCTTTTTTGTCGCCTGAAAAATTTCCCTCAATATACCAGTTCTCAATTGGAACTGGACAGTCTTTGGTGATGGTGCAACACAGAGCATCCGTTGCAATGGTTACCATGTTCTGACCGGCCGCATCACCTGTGGTGTAGCGGCAAATCAGAAAGACGATATTTGTGTCTATGAAAGGCTCCAGCGAGACAAGTTTACCATGCCCGGTTGTGGCATCAGCCGCCGCCTGGAGTTCATCGACATTGCTGACCACCCAATCCACGAACTGACCGGCCTGCAAAAGGCTTTCGAACACAAAGGCCGGCGTACGCAAAACACCTTCATACAAAACAGCTGTGCTGACCCCACCAGACCGGCCAGCTGCAAAGGCCCCCCGCGCATAAGAGGCAACAAGCGCGGCCTCAGTCGTCGCCAGAGGCACATAAAAATCCCCGTTGGCGTTCATACCGTTCATGCGCAAAGGCCCGACGATGCCAACTGGCACTTTCACAGTTCCAATGAAGTTTTCAATATTGGCGCTGTAGGTTTCAGATGCCTCGACTGTTGCAGGATCCGCAATCAATGCCTGATCTGCGCCGCTTGCCTTGGGCTTTAGATGATCCCAGAACCGCGCAACAGTCTTACGGTCAGCCTTGCGAGAGGGGCGTAAAGGCGAAAACACTTCGTCGCTTGGGGCCATCTGCTGTGGCGTGCGTTCAACATCATATCGCATTTTGATGCGCCGCAGCATCTCCCGCACATGAAATGGAATGATCAAATGGCAGCTCCAATAAACGCTGTGCAAACGGCTGCAGATTGAATTCTGCGCCGGCTGCACCCTAACAAGAAAGTATGCGATTTCCAGCGAATACATCCAGTTGGAGATTGTGAGTGATCCTACCTTTTTGAGTTGCTCGGCCCCAGACACAGGCCCGGCATTTGCTTATCGGTCTTTGGAGACGGGGATATTGACAGGTTGTGTCACGCTCATGATCACGCCCTCACTAGACAGGATGTCTGGTTGACGCGGGCGTCGCGATACCCTTGACCGTGGGCTTCGACGCCGCTCGCCAATAGCCGTAGCCCATGATCCCGGCACCGGCGAATGCGTTGCCCAAGGTGACATACGTCAAATTGTGGGCGGCTCCGGCCAGAGTGATGCTGTCGGGATGATCAGAGAGCAGCACCAGTGAAAATACGGTCATGTTCGCAACGCTGTGTTCAAACCCGGCAGCGATAAATGCATACAGGCACCAGAAGATGACGATGCATTTGGTAACATCGTCTTTTGCGCGCGCCGAACACCACAAGGCGAGACAAACCAGCCAATTGCACAGGATCGCTTTGGCGAACAGCTCCAACTCAGTGCCGTGCATCTTCTTGGCGGCTACCTTGTAAAGCAAAGCGTCTTCTCCTGCTCCCAGGATAAGTCCGCCACCGCCTACGACGAACAGCAACGTCAACAATATGGCCCCGATCAGATTTCCTGCCCAACTGACAAACCAACAGCGCAGCACATCCGACCACGCAATACTTTTGGCAAGTAATCCGTGCGTCATGTACATGGTGTGACCGGTGAACAGCTCGGCCCCTGCAAAGACCACAAGGGTCAAGGCGATACCGAAGCTAGCCCCCATGACGATGGGACGGATGGATGGATCCGCGCCCTGCCCCACGGAAAAGATCAGCAGGATGCCCGCCCCAACAAACGCGCCTGCCTTTACTGCGAGGATCAGAAAGGCGATTGGATCTGCTCGCAGGTTGACGCTTTTCTTTTGCGCCAGTTCTGCAAACCCAATGACTGTGTCAGCATAGGTCATTTCGTATTACACTCCACAGCTTGCGCAGCTGGTCGCATTCGACCTTTGGCCGTTTGGAATTCCAAACAGGATCGGGATAGCCCAGAGACAGGCCAAGCCAGCAGCGAGGTAGAGAAAGGCCATGCCCAGATCCTTCTGAGCCGAGACCAGGTAGGAGTTGCAGATCCTGACAGGTGCATGCGTGTACAGAAATCCCAGCACGCCCAGCATCGACAGCGCATTCGCCTTCAGAAACCCCCTCAGGACCGGGCCCAGCCTGGGCCAGGACACCCTTAGAGGAACGCCCAACAACAGTGGCAAGCTTAGGTATTTGGCAATTTCGCCCGTCGATGTCAGCGCCCAATCGACATTTCGCGGAAGCATCCAGAACAGAAAGACGGTTAAGGCGACAAGCAGCAATGGAACCGCCCATTCTTGCCGAACCTGCCTGTTCCAGGCTAACAAAACCCCGGCCAAAACCAGCAATGGCATCTGCACCAAGACATGCTGGATCGGGCTTTCAATGACCGCATAACGAAGTGCGACAGCTTCGGCCGCCGCGAGGAAGGCACGACCAAGCAACTTCATGAGTTGCGCTCCTCCAAATGGTTTAGAACAGCGTCGATCGCATCGGTATCAAACACCGCCGAAAATCTGCCGTCGCTGTCAATCACATGGATCGCGGCATTGTGCTGAAACCCGCCCCACTCATCCGGGATGACAGTCACGTCAAACAGCTTCAACAATGCCGGCAACTCTTCCGGCCTAGGCCGCGCGACGGTCCACATTTTGCCATCTGCCTCATGGGCCTCTCCATAAACTGCCATCTGCTCTGGTGTATCCCGCTCAGGATCGAAGCTGACCGAGATCATCCGGACGGGCATTTCACGCAGCTCCAGTTGATCCCGGATCTCGGCAAAATCCGCTGCAGCAATCTGACAGATGTCGCCACAGACAGTGTAGATGAACTCGACCAGAACCACCTCTTTCCCTTGCGGTGACAGAGGCAGCAACTGACCTGACATATCTTCCAGTTGCAGGGCTGGAACTGGACGTGGAGCGCGTTCCACATCCAGTCTCCGCGCGGCTTCGCTAGTGAATGCCTGCACTCCGTCAGTGGCATGCCAGAGTGTTCCCAAGCCTATGCTTGCGACAAGAACCGAGGGAAGAGCGCGGACCATCATCAGCCGTTGCTCCGCCCAAGACGCAGCACAAAGCGCAGAACAAAGAGCAACGTTCCCAACACAACAAGCCCGCTGAACAAAGTGCCAATGCGGTCATGGGTCAGCCATTCTTCGTAGTGCACCGCCCAACGGCGGGGAATCGAAGCCGCGCCAGAGAACAGAAACACTGTCACAAACCCAGCAGCACCCGCGAGGTAGGTCACAAAGGCGGCACGGTCCAGCCCGCTCATCTGGGCGATGGTTTTGCCACGGACCAACCAGGCCATGAAACCAAAAGCCATCGCCACTTCACCCAGCAATAGATAGGTGTGGAAATGCCCGGGGACCCACATAGTGTTGTGCATCACCTTGTTCACGCTGATCATTCCATCGATCGACGCGGGGATTGAGCCAACCGCCCAGCCTGCCACGGACAGAACCAGCAGCGAGGACGTCAGATCCCAGGTCATTTTTGAGCCGCGCACGTAGAGGAATGTGGAAAACGCCGTGACCGCGATAAGGGGAATGCCGCTGAAGTACGAAACCAGTTGCCCGATCACCAGCATCCAGGGTGGCATGACAACATCTTGCAGCAGATGGTGCCAGTAAACAGCCATCACGAATATCAGTACGGCATTCCAGGCTATCGCAAACAGTCGGTTCGATTTCCAAGGCTTGCCGGTGTATTCCGGCAGGATTTCATAAACCGCAGTCACTGCCATATAGATCGAGGCATTGATGAAAACGTGGCCAAAGAAATAGATCAGGTTCTTGGCCAGCAGCGCATTTACTTCAAATCCTGGGACCAGCAGGTGGACAAAGCTCGCCACCAATACGGCAGCACCAAGGATGATCCCGATCGAATTGAAAATAGTCACCGCCGCCGCCGCGACGATGGTTGGCGGCGGAGGATTTTTGTCCTCGCGCCCAAGGATCAAGTTCCAGCCCAGTGCCCGGACAAGGCTACCATAGCGTGCATGAATCTGACGACCGAGTTCCAGATAATACAGCAGAAAGCCAACGCCGATCGAAACATATCCAAGCATGAACGCAGCAGCCGCACCCGCTTCCCACGCTCCGCCGGACATCGCGGGCAACGGAAACAGGAATGTCCATGCGCCGCCATATCCGCCGATGAAGATCGAGCCTAGGATCAGGACAACACCCAACAGGAACAGGGCAAGGAAAGCCCAGAAAATTGCAGCTGTCAGGACAATGTGACGTCCGCAAAAATACCACATGATCGCGGCGCCAGACAGCGCCGCTGTACCGACCATTCCGGCACCATGGGCCGTCAGGAGCTGATAGAACAATGCAGGATCCACTTCGATCCATTGACCCTGCGCGGCGCGCATGATCAGGCCAAAGACCATCATCAAGGCAAAAACCACGCCTGAAAGGATCATCGTGAGCTTGACCGCTCCGGTTTGAGGTTCAGCGGCGATTGATTTCCCCGCAAAAGGTTCAGATGCAGTGCTCATTCAGTCCTCCACCGCGACGACTTCGAATTCGTTGACCATGTCCTGATGTGCCACTCCGCAGAACTCCATGCACAGGATCTGGTAGGAGCCCGGATCATCGAACGTATACGTGACTTTGGTTGTGTAGCCCGGGATCACCTGGACCTGCGTCAGAAGGCGAAGGTCTGAGGTGTAAATGCCCAATCCGTGGGTAACGTCCTCGGTCGTGGCGCTAAAGTTTATGGGTATTCCAGCGGGGATCTCGACGGTGTCGATATCCCACCACCACTGCCCGCTGGTGATAGAGACGGTCAAGGCGTCGTCTGTGCTGGCTACGGCATGCGGCCACGGTCGCAATGTGCCAACCGCAACAATTACGCCGACAATCGTCATTGCCCAGATCAAGCCCGAACGTTTCGAGTTGGCCTTGGGTCCGGGTTCCGGCCCATCAGAAGCCCGCACGGCCAACCAGAAGACAAGTGACAGCACTGCCATCAGGATCAGCGAGATCAATAACACAACGGGCTGCATGAGCCATCTCCCATATTAGGTATTATAAATACCCATTATAAAGGTAAGAAAAAGATGTCAATAAAATAGGCATTTTCAAAGCCTATTTTTTATGGGAAGAATAACTATGCAAATTACCAAGTTCTCCGACTATGCCCTGCGCATCCTGATCCATCTTGCCACCCATGAAGAAGGGTTGATGTCGACGCGTGAGATCGCGGCTATGCAAAACTTGCCCTTTAATCACCTGGCCAAGATCTCGCAGTGGCTTACACACGAGGGCTATGTAGAATCCATGCGTGGGCGCAACGGTGGCATGCGTATGGCCCTACCTCCCAATGCGATATCGATTGGCGGCCTACTACGAAAATCCGAACGCGGCACACCTTTGGTGGAATGCATGAAGGAAGACGGCGGCTGTTGTGTAATGACGCCCGCTTGTGGATTGTTGCCAATTCTGAACGAAGCTCAGGAGGCGTTTTTTGCTGCCTTGGACACCAAGACTTTACAGGACGTATTGGAAGGGAACCGTGGCATGAAAAACCTGATCCGAGCGTTGGAAGTCAGTCATGCGCTGGCATCAAGCGATTAATACGCAAACTGTAGTCCTATAATAATTTGATTGTTACTTGGCCGCGCCAGGCACAGCCTTTACAATCGCCTGTCCGTCCCATGCCTCGAAAGCCACGGAAAGGTGCCATGCCTTGAACCCGATGTAGCCGACCAGAAGGGCCAGTATCATCAGATACATTGCCTTTCGGAATCGTGGATTTTCTTCAACTTGGTGCATCTTCTGCATTCCACAGTAGATACAACGTGAGCATTCGAATCTGGGCGTCGCTCAGACGTCCTTCCCACGCAGGCATTACACCTTGCCGACCGTGATAAATGCTATGGTAAATCTCATCCCGGTCGCCTCCATAGATCCAGCGTTCATCACCTAGATCGGGCGCGCCGATTTCATAGCCCCCGCGCCCGTCACCGCCATGACAGGCCGCGCAGTTTTCTTCGAAGATCAACCTACCGGCGCCAGCCGCCGTCGCATCATGCTGCTTTCCAGAGAGGGCCAAGACAAATTCTGTAACCTCTTCAACCTGCTGCTTTTCGATCATGCCTTCTGCGCCAAACGCCAGCATCTGTGCAATCCGTGTATCGTCATGCTGCGCATTGATCCCATAGCGTATGGTCGCCTCAACCTCTTCCGGTGCGCCTGACCACAGCCAATGTCCGTCTACCAGATCGGGAAAACCAGGCTGCCCTTTCAGATCATTCCGGTGACAAGCGGCACAATTGTCAGCGTAAAGCTTGGAAATCGACGCGCTATACCTTGCCTCCAGTGTTGGGTCTGCGGCCAGTTCTTCGAGATCCTGTGACGCAAAAGGCGCAAATGTCATTTCACGATCAGCATTCGCTTGCTGAAGTTCTGCAACAACCTCTGATCGGGATGAATACCCCAACAGCCCTTTTGCATAGTCGCGCGCACCTGGGAAGGATGGGTAGAACACCCAAAACAGTGCTGCGATGATGATACTGATCCACAAAGCCCATCGGGCCGCCCAGGGAACAGGTGTGTCCAACTCTTTGATACCGTCCCACTCGTGGCCGGTCAGATCAGTACCGGAAATCGGATCCTTTTCCTTTAGCGCCACGGCTGATCCTCCTGATGGTCCAGCGGAGATTGCGCAGCGTCATCGTAGACTTTTCGCCGTGAGGGCCAGTAGGTCCAGACAACTGCGGCAAGAAAGACGACCAGCAGGTAGATTGCACCCCAGGTCTTGGAGAAAACGAGAACCGTATCATGTGTCATCGTTGAACCTCCTCAAGGTTTAACGAATCCAGATCGGCCAATGTGCCAAGAACCTGCAGATAGGCCACAAGGGCATCCATTTCCGTCAACTCACTCGGGTGCCCGTCGTAATCCCTGACCTGAACGTTTTCACCGTAACTTTCTTGCAGTTCACCTTCATAATATTGCTCGGCATCTGCTTGCCATGCAGCATCCTTTTCCGCATTTTCGATCTGAGCATCTGTGTAAGGCACCCCGGCGCGGCTAAGGGCTCTTAAAGAGGCAGGCAGGTGGCCTGTTTCCAGCCGCGCGTCAGACAAAAACGCATAACCAGGCATGATCGAGCCTTCCATCAGCTCTCGTGGCGCTTCCAGATGCGCCACATGCCATGCGTCAGAGTATTTACCGCCAACTCGCGCCAAGTCCGGCCCTGTACGTTTCGAGCCCCATTGGAACGGGTGGTCATACATGCTTTCGGCGGCCAGGCTGTAGTGCCCATAGCGTTCGATGTCCGACCGTAGGGTGCGGATCATTTGACTGTGGCAGGCATAGCAGCCCTCGCGCACATAAATATCGCGCCCTGCCAGTTCCAGCGGAGTGTAGGGCCGCATGCCGTCGACTTCTTCCACCGTGTTTTCGATGGTGAACAAAGGGGCGATTTCAACAATGCCACCGATTGATGCAACCAGCAGGATAGCCATGGCAAAGCCAAGTGAGTGGCGTTCGAGCTTTTGGTGTTGTGTACTCATGGGCTGCTACTCCGCCGGCTGGACCAAAGGTCCGGATTGCCTGGTCTCGGCTTGCCGCGGCCCACTGACCGTCATGTAGATGTTGTATGCACCGATGCACGCTCCGATTAGATACAGCAGCCCCCCGATCGCACGGGCGACATAGTAAAGATGCATCGCGATCACACTGTCGAGGAAGGAATAAAGAAACGCACCATCCGCATCATAGGTCTGCCACATCAGTGATTGTGTGATGCCACTGTTCCACATTGCGCCGACGTAAATCAGCGTCCCGCTCAGGGCGAGCCAGAAGTGCCATGCCTCCAGCCGCAATGAATACACGCCATCTCGTTTCCAAATCCAGGGCACCATTTTATACATGGCACCAAAGGTGATGAAGGCGACCCAGCCCAACGCCCCCGCATGTACATGGCCGACGGTCCAATCCGTGTAGTGGCTCAGCGAATTGACCGGACGGATCGCCATGAACGACCCTTCGAATGTCGACAGTCCGTAGAACAGAATCGCGACCATCATAAACCGGACCGCCGGATCCGTCCGGACCTTATCCCAAGCCCCGTTGATCGTAAGGATGCCGTTGAACACAGAGGCCCAGCTCGGGACCAGCAGGATGATCGACATGGTCATGCCAAGGTACTGAACCCAGTCCGGTAGTGCCGTGTAGTGAAGGTGATGTGAGCCAGCCCAGAGATACAGGAAGGTGATCCCCCAGAAGCCAACAATTGACATTCGGTAAGAGTAGATTGGCCGGTTCACAGCTTTGGGCAAGAAGTAATACAGCATCCCTAGGAACCCGGCGGTCAGCAGGAAGCCAACAGCATTGTGCCCATACCACCATTGCGTCATTGCATCCTGTGTGCCGGAAAATAGCGAGTAGCTTTTGGGATAGGCAATGGAAACCGGAACCGAGAGGTTGTTCACCGTATGCAGCATCGCGATGACAACGATGAAGGCCAGGTAGTACCAGTTAGCCACATAGATATGCGGTTCAGCCCGGCGAGAGAGCGTCTTTAGGTACAGACCAAGATAACCAACCCAGACGATCAGCAAAACCAGATCCATATACCATTCCGGTTCGGCATATTCCTTGGATTGGGTGATCCCCAAGGGGTAGCCGGTCGCCGCAAGGACCATGAACAGATTGTACCCCCAGAACACCATCCAGGGCAGCGATTCACTGGCCAATCTGGCGCGCGAGGTACGTTGGACCACATAAAACGACGTCGCGATTAACGCGTTGCCGCCAAAACCAAAAATCACGGCAGATGTATGAACCGGGCGCAACCGGCCGAAGTTCGACCAGAACATATCGCCGTTCAGTGCTGGAAACGCCAACTGCCAGGCGAGGATATCTCCAACCGTGAACCCTATGATTGCCCAAATCAGCGCGGCGATGACACCAAACCGAATGACCTTGTCATTGTATTCTAAAGGGATGTCCTTTGGGGCCTCGCTCAAACGGTTGATCATCCACATCAACCCCCAACCAGCGGCTATTGCGATCAACCAACCATGCAGCACGTAGGCGGTAGGAACCCCCCAACCAAGTATGGCTACGCCACCGACAAAGATCAAAGCAAGGGCACACAGGACGGCAGCATCCTCAAGAAAACTCTCACGCTGCATCGGGCGCCTCCTGCCGGTGGAAGCGTACTTCAAACTCGACTTCGCCAATCGGATTCACCGAATGAGTTTGCTGTGGTGCGAACACAGCAGTATCCCCTGCGCCCAGAACTAGGTCATCCTTGTCATCCCGGCACAGTAGAAGCTGCCCATGTTGCACAGCCAATTGACCCCAGACACCCGCTTTGGTGCTGTGATCTTTGCGTAGCTTTTCTGGCAATGTCTCATGCGTGAACCGCGAGGTCGCATAGTGCACCACGCCTTTTGGAAGCGCTTCAGTCATTTATGCATCTCCATGAAAAAGCTCGGCATAAGCATGCCAGGTCGCGTACCCGAGCAATGGGAACACCACGACCAAACCCAGTAGCCCGGACAGTATTCCAACCAAAGTCAAAAGAGTGATGATGGCTCCCCAGCACAAGCAAAGCTTGAAGTTGTGAGTGGTGGCGTTGAAGCTGAGCCCCATAGCCGAGAAGCCATCGATCTTGCGGTCGATCAGCATTGGCAATGAAAACGCTGACACCGCAAACCCTAATGCCGCAAACAGCCCGCCAACCAATGATCCTGCGATCAACAGCGCCCATCCTGATGGCGTAGTAATCAGCAAAAGCAGCGTATCTGCGAAGCTTGAGAATGGGCGCAGCCCGTAGACTATGGCGAACATAACTGTGGCCGCGCGAATCCAGATTAGGGCAAAAACCATCAGTATGACGCCCACCAACGTAATCTGACCCGTGGCCGCTCTGAGCCCTGTTTTACCGCTTGCTACGGAATAAAGACCAATCGTTGCAAGTGGTCCGACCAAAACGCCGCCAGCTAGCAAAGGCAACAAAACCCAACCAAGATCGTTGAGCATCAGGGCCGCAACGCAAATCCACCCCAGAACTACGAGTGAACCACCGTAAAGCAAGGAATATCCCGGGTTGCGTTTCACGTCGCCCCAGCCCGACTGCAGCCAACGTTTGACAACGCGTGCGGGAGGATCAGAGATGACCTGAGCTTTGGTATAGACAGAGACCGTCATGACAACACCGGCGGAGCGTCAGCCTCTCGACGAAAGTTCTCAATTCCGAATGACAAGCCCTTACCGATCCTCCTGGCCAAATGTGAGAACGCTTCGGCGGTTGCAGGTTTAAGGGCTTTTTTTGCGGTGTCTTCGAACAGGTCGAGCCACAGGCGAAAATGTTCTGGCAGGATTTCAGAGTTCGCCAGGTGAACCTGCATCGGGTTACCCGAATAGCCTGTCTCTCGTAGAATGGCGCCGCGCCAAAAGGCTGCGATCTTTTCTTCGTGTTCGGGCCAATCTTCGATTGCCCTGTCAAATACCGGCCCCAGATCAGGATGCACTCTGATGCGCGCATAGAACCGGTTGACCAAAGTCGCGATTTCATCCGCTGTGATGTCAAACATATGTGGCCGAATTGGCATGGTACGAGTCATCGGATCTACCTTAACGATACGCCTCACTATCTGCGCACTATAATAGGTATTGTCAATACCTATTATAGTGCGCATGGTACGACCTACATCAAGGGGAAAGGCGCGTGGGTCTATCTTTACCCAGCCGTCGACATCCACAGCAAAACGCTCGACGGAATAGAAGTGGTGCACATAATCCGCAAAGGACAAATCACGCCCGGTGTCTGTCCGTTTCGGCAATTTGCGGAGCTGGCGGCTTAGTCCGCCGGTACAAAGATATCACTGTGGCAAGTTAAAACTTCGCAACAGATCCCGTCCGGTTTATTGCGCCGATGATAACGTGATTTGCCGACGGAAGCCGGCAGGTGAGAGGCCGATTTCCCTCTTGAAAACGCGTGCAAAAGCAGAATCCGATGCGTATCCAGCGCGTTCTGCCGCATCCGAAACAGAACTTGATGGGTCAGTAAGACAGCGTTTGGCGATCTCCAGCCGCCAAGCTGTTACGTATTGCATTGGCGACATCGCCATCTTTTTCTGAAACTGAACGGCAAAGTTTGTTCGTGACATGCCTGCAATGCGCGCCATTGTTTCTATCGTCCAGGATGCGCTTGGATCCTTGTGAAACGCGTCAAGAGCCCGAGCCAGATGGTGATCAGAGAATCCGTTCAAGCCCCACCTCGAGGATTCGTCACTTTCCACAAACGAACGTATGGCCTGCGCAAGTATGGCTTCTGACATCTTCAAAGCAATGAGATCGCCACCGAGGCGAAGACCCCCGGCCTCATCTCCGATCATGCGCAGTGTCGCCTCCATCCATTTTCCAGCGGATTCCCCGTAATTCCTGAGGTGAATGATCGGTGGAAGGCGTTCCAACAGTATATGTTTTGCATGAGGGTCGAATGAAAAATGGCCGCAGATAAGTTGCGTGTCACGTTCATCGCCGTCGCCGCCGTAAACCAGAACCCCAGTCCCAGTGTATCCCGACCGTTCGATGACCGTGTCCAGCGGCAAAACTGCATCTCTCGTTTCAGCCGCGCAGTACAACTTGTGTGACGCGCCATGCGGAACAATCAACAGATCGCCCTGCTCCAGCCCCACCACTTTTTCATATCCTTCAACTTCGATCAGGCAATTGCCCCTATGAGCAAAATGAAATCGGGCGACGTTATTGAACTTGGGAACTTCAATCCCCCAAGGGGTGGTCAACGAAGTTCGAAAATAGAGCGCGCCTTGAACAGACAGTTTCGTAAGGATATCGCTAAGCAAATCAAGCATGCATTTTCATGGCAGTATTTGGCGTTTTTGTACAGTAGCTTGAACGATCTGCACAGAAAATCGAACGTTCCCGCATATATCTCACTTCCCGGTTCGGATTACTCCTATTGCCATCGTAACACTCAGTGGAGTCTCCAAAATGAAGAAACTGATTTCCGCATTTGCTGTGGCACTTGCCATGACTGGCGCTCAAGCCTCTGCGCAGGACGTCGCCGAGATGAGCGATCTCGAATACGCTCACATTGCCTATACGGCCGATAACATCGACATTCGGTATGCCTATCTGGCGCTGGCTTTGTCGTCGAACCCCGACATCCATGAATTCGCAAACACGATGATCCGCGACCATACTGCCGTGAACGAAGCGGCCTTGGGCCTGCTCGAAAAACTGGGCGCGTCAGCGCAGGACAATGCGTTCAGCCAAACGCTGAATGCCAATGCCGAAGAGATCATCGATGGCTTCGTCAAGCTGCGTGGAGCAGAGTTTGATGCCGCTTATGCAGCCAATGAATTGGCCTATCACCAGGCGGTGAATGATCTGGTGGAGAACACAATGATCCCCAATATCGACAATGCCGAGGTGAAGGCTCTGTTCGAGCAGGGACTTGAGATCTTTAAAGCCCATGAAGGCCACGCCGAAATGATGGTCGAGGCACTGCAGTGATGGGAAAAGCCCATTCACGCCGTCGCGTAATGGTTGGAGCGGTCGCATCGGCGGCCGTTCTCGCTTTAACCCGAACGCGGGCCCTGGCGGCAGAACCAGTAGTCCACGAAGTCAGCATCAAAGCATTCGCATTCACGCCAAAGCTTCTGAACGTGTCTGTTGGTGATACCATTCAATGGACCAATGAAGATCTGGCGCCACATACGGCCACGGCAGATGAGTTCGGATGGGACACTGGGGAGATCCCAAACGGTGTCAGCGCCAAAGTTGAGGTTACTAAAGGTATGGAAACAAAATATTTCTGTGCGTTTCATCCACATATGAAGGGAACAATAGTGATCATGTGATTTGACTCATTGGATCGACTGAACGAAAGCGGACTATGATGCAGGGCGCAGCATATGGAGCTTTGGGCTTCGCGCCTTCCAGCTTCTGTTGGGGCACACAAAGATGGACAGCACGGTCAGGTATCTTGGTGTTGAACTTGAAGATGCCCTGGCTATTGCTGAAGCCATTGAAATATAACATCTCTGGGCCGCTCTCGCTGGCAACCCGAAGCGGACCATCATCGCAACTTCAAGTGCTGCGATGCAGTGTTCTCAAAATCCGGCGAGGGTCACGAGCAATATGCGACTTCACTGCACGGAAGTGAATGAGTGCTTTAATTGGCATATTCTTTCGACAGAAACTCGGGCGACTCGAAGAAAGTGGATTTCTGTCTGGCAAACACTGTTTTGTGTTCTGACACCCCATCCACTAGGGATGGTGTTGCATTTAGCAGGAAGTGAGCCGACCTATGCATAACATCATTGCACGAAGAAACTTCGCCGTTGCGGTAGCCGAAGAGGCGGGCGCGCTTGCACTAGAGTATTTTGCTTCCAGAGACACCTTGGTCATTGATCAAAAAGGCGCGCAAGACTGGGTCAGCGAGGCGGATCGCAACGTCGAAACCTTCATTCGTCAAAAGATTATGAACTCTTTTCCTGATGATGGGATTTATGGCGAAGAACACGCCGAAAAAGCTGGCTCCAGCGGTTTTGACTGGGTGATCGATCCGATTGATGGGACAACGAACTTCGTCAATGGCATTCCGGCCTGGACGATTGTCTTAGCGGGCGTCTCAGACAGTCAGACGCAGGTCGGTGTGATTTTCGAGCCAAACGTTGGTGAAACTTACGTGGCGGTCCGAGGCGAAGGTGCCACTTTGAATGGACACGCCATGCAGGTTGCCTCAAGCGTGGAGCTGGCAAGTGGAACCGTCTCAATAGGTTATTCGAACCGGGTCGAGGCATCAAAAGTCATACCGGTGATTGCGGCCCTTATCGAACGTGGCGCTCTTTATCATCGCAATGCAAGCGGTGCGCTTTCGCTGGCCTATGTCGCGGCGGGACGTCTATTGGGGTACATTGAAGAGCACATGAACGCCTGGGATTGCCTCGCCGGTCAGTTGATGATTGCCGAAGCAGGTGGCGAGATCGAGGATCAAGACGCCGACGGGATGATCCGGGACGGTGGTCGCGTAATCGCTGGCACACCGGCCGTGTTCGAGACCTTGAAAATGATCTGCGACGACGCTTGGAACGACTAACGTCCTTCAGGCAATCGGGCTCGACCCGAATTCAGGTTGAAGAGTTTTAATATCCGCACGCCAGAAGTGGCCCAGACCAGGTTGAACAATCCGACGATCGATTTTCTGCCCTGCAAGATGGCACCAAAGCAGTGTTCCGACCGCGCCTTGGGTTACAATGGCCAGGTCTTTTCCGTCTTGGTTTATGACGATTGACAAGACTGTTCGAACGATACGCAGTTGCGCGGCATGGGCTGTTTCCCAACTGCAGAAGCTGGACATAGGTGCCTTGAAAAAGGGTGTCAGCGGTGGACCTTGAATATCGAGGGAGGAAGGAACCCGGTAGTGTTTCGGTCGTTCTCACTCAATCCAGGCTCGGAATTCGCAACCAGCCCCAAAGGCTTTGCAAGGATAGCGTCTGTTTCGGACGCTTTTCGCTCGGTACTGGACCAGATATCTGTCGCGCTAGACATGGCCTTGCTTTGTGAAAATGTGTCGGCTCGGGCGCGGCCAATTTCACTCAAACCCCATTCGGTGACCGGTGTCTCTGGCTCAAGGACGACCTCCGGTTGAGAGACGACTAAAAGTTTACCCACGTCACCCTTCCGGCAACAGAACGGGGCCACGTTCGGCAAAAGACATTTTGACTTCCGAGCCGATTTCCAGTGGCTCGTCCACGTCGTCCTGCACAGCAAATACCTGCCCGAAGGCACCGGCCAGAGTGTACTCCATCCGCACGCCAACATAGGTCGCCTTGGCAACTTTGGCCGGGATGCCGATATCAGATCCAATCAATATCCGTGACGGGCGCACGGCCAGCGTTGCGGGACCAGGCGTTAGGCCACGAGAGGGGAGCGTGTGTTGATAGCCCTCGATTTCGATCGTGGCTAAATCGCCATTAACGGAAAGAATAGTGCAACTGATCAGGTTAGCCTCACCAATGAAATCGGCCACGAACCGGTCAACCGGCGCATCATATAGTTTACGCGGCGTGCCGATCTGTGCGATGGCAGCGTTGCGCATGACGACAATCTCATCTGAAACGGCAAGGGCTTCTTCCTGATCGTGAGTCACATAGACGACGGTCAAACCGAGATCTTGCTGAATGGCGCGGATATCTTCGCGCACCTGGCGGCGCAGTTTTGCATCGAGGTTTGAGAGAGGTTCGTCAAAGAGCAAAACCTGCGGTTCCAAAACCAATGCACGAGCGACGGCAACGCGCTGTTGCTGCCCGCCGGAAAGTTCGCTTGGCAAACGATTGTCGAAGCCCTTCAGGCCAACCAAGTCTAACCCATGCAGCGCGCGCGATCGGGACTCGCGCTTGTCAAAGCCGGAAAAGGTCAACCCATACATGACGTTCTCTAGCACGCTCATATGCGGAAAAAGCGCGTAGGATTGGAATACCATCGACACGTCACGGTCGGTAGCGGGTAATTTGGTCACGTCTCGGTCGCCGATCAGAATTCGGCCCGAGGTCGCCATTTCCAGACCTGCGATCATGCGCAACGTCGTCGTTTTGCCGCAACCAGAAGGGCCCAAAAGCGTCACCAACTTGCCAGCCTGGACGTGTAGATCGATGCTGTCGACAGCCACCACATCCCTGCCGAACACTTTCGAAACCCCCTCGAAACGAACAGGCGCGGCCTTACTTGCTATAGTCGTTTCGGTCATGTCGTTTTCTCTGTCCCGAGTTGTGTACGTCGCCCGATCTGAACACGGCCTACGAGGATTTGTAACATCCCGACTGCCGCCAACATCACGAAGATCAGCGTTGTGGAATATGCGATTGCAAGACCGTAATCGTTGTTTTCGACCCGACCGATAATGTAGCTGGTGGCCATGTCATACTCGGCGGAAACAAGGAATATCACCGCCGATATCGCCGTCATTGCCCGGACAAAACTGTAAACCAACGCAGCCAGGATAGCGGGCCGTAAAAGAGGAAGAATTACCCGCCTGAAAGTCTGCCAGGAATTTGCACCGAGCGTCAGCGAAGACTCGTCAAGCGACTTGTCTAATTGTGACATAGACGCAATACCCGCGCGAACCCCAACCGGCATATTGCGGAAGATAAAGCTGACGACAAGGATAACGCCTGTGCCAGTGATCTCGATCGGGGGCACGTTGAATGCCAGGATATAGCTGACGCCAATAACCGTGCCGGGAATAGCGAAAGAGAGCATCGTGCCAAACTCAAACGCATTCTTTCCCGCAAAACTTTGCCGTGTCAGCAGATAGGCAGTGACCAACCCTACGGCGGCCGTCAACGGTGCGGCAATGGCAGCAATGGTGATTGTGGTCCAGAAACTGTCCCAGGCGGCTCCGGTCCAGCGAATACCTTCTTCTTCGAAGCGAACCGAAAAGGCTGTGACGTAGTGCTTGAACGTCAGCGAGTTATCAACGCCCCACAGTTCGACGATACTTCCATAGATGATCATCCCGTAAACCACGGCAGTGAAAACCGCCCAGGCAATTGCAATGCCCAGAACCGGTATGGCAAGGCCGCGCGGCATCAAGGGGTGCACACCCGCGTCGCCCTTGCCGGAAACGGTGGTATAACTCTTTTTCCCCAGCCACGCGCGCTGCGCATAGAAGGCGGAAAGTGTGAAGAACAAGAGCACCATGGCCAGAACAGCAGCACGGCCCTGATCGTATTGCGCTCCGACGATGGCGAAGAAAATCTCGGTCGACAGCACATCGAAATTCCCGCCCAAAACAAGCGGGTTGCCAAAATCGGCCATGGATTCGATGAACCCAAGCAGGAAGGCATTGGCCAGGCCGGGACGCATCAGAGGCAGGGACACGGTTTTGAATGTTTGCCAACGATTGGCTCGAAGGGTTTGGGCGGCCTCTTCCATCGAAGGTGACACCCCTTCGACCACCCCGATCAAAACCAGAAAGGCGATCGGCGTAAATGCCAGAGTCTGAGCGATCAGCACCCCGGGCATGCCATAAAGCCAGCGCGTAGGCTGCACACCAAATATCTCAGCAACAAATTTGGTGACCGAACCGGAAAGCCCAAACAGCAGGATCAGTGCAAGACCAATCACGAAGGGCGGTGTGATAATCGGCAAAACTGTCAACGCGCGCATCCCGCGTTTAAAACGAAAACCTGACCGTGTGACGACAAGTGCAAAACATAGTCCAAGTGCCGTCGTGATGAAGCCCACAAGAACTGCAAGAAACAGAGAGTTCCACGCGGCGCCGCATTTGGCACCGGCAAAACAGCCCAAACCCCAAAGTCGGTCATCAAAGAATTTCGAGGCAAAAACCGAAACTGAATAGGCACCATCTTCGGTAACGAAGGCGGCAAACAACATCTTCGCAATTGGAAAGAAGACGAAAATTGTAACAATGGTGATTACGCCGCCAATTGCACTGACGACGAAAACGTCGCCGTTGATGGCACCGCGCGCCGCAATACCCTGAGTTAAAAGGAACAGGAACGCTGTGGCGCAGATCATCGCGCCGTATCCCATGCCGAACTGGCGGATCTTCGGTTCTCCGAACAGCGCCTTCATCCAGTCGAAATTGAACCCGCGAATGCCAATTGAGAACCCTTGCGCAATCAGCCAGCCAAAACCCAAGGCACCAGCCAAAATCAGGATACGTGCATATTGTGGATCGGACTTTGGTTTGCCGAGTATCAACAAAGGCAAGGTAAGCGGGACCAAAAGCGGCGTAAGCCACAGCTTTTCGCCCTGTCCGATCAGGAAAGCGGCAGGCGCATAATCTTCATCGAACGGATATCCATCGACCAGCCATACGAATGACCAAATGCCATCCTCCACCATGAACCATGGCAGCAGGCAGAATCCGACCCACCCGGCAACAATCCAGAAGATCAGAACCGGGTGGTTCGTTTTTGGTGTGGTGTCAGTCACTTACTGTGGCAGTACTGAGACCTCTTCGTCCCATTTCTGCAAGAGACGCTTGCGTTCGTCAGACGAGCCGTACTTTTTGAAGTCATAGTCAATAAGCTTGATCTGGCTCATGTCAGGTGCGCTTTCAGAGGTCTCCGAATTTTTGTTGGACGGAACCTGGAAGGCGTTAACCTCAAGCGCAAGGTTCTGGGCCTCGGGGCTGAGGGCCCAGTCATAGAACTTTTTGGCTTCTTCTTCATTTCGAGCGCCATCAATGATCGACATCGAGCCGATCTCATAGCCTGTGCCCTCGCATGGGGCCACGACCTTGACCGGAAAACCTGATACGGCCTGCTTGACCGCATCATGCATGAAGACGATACCGATGGTGTTCTCACCCCGGCCGGCGGCCTTGATTGGGGCTGAACCCGACTTGGTGTATTGGTTGATATTCGAATGTAGGCCCTTCATGAACTCAAAGCCGTCGTCTTCGCCAAATATCTGAACCATCGAGGCAAGCGTCGTATAAGCGGTGCCCGAGGAATTCGGGTTCGCCATTTGCACGTGCCCTTTATACTCGGGCTTCAGCAAGTCTTTCCAACATGCGGGCTCGGGCAAGCTGTTCGCGGCCAAGAGGTCGGAGTTATAACCGTAGCCGAGTGCGCCTGAATAAATTCCGATGGTTTTGTTACCTGCACTTTCAGCCTGCGAGATCGCCCAGTCGTGAAGCTGGTCACGCATCGGCGACACGTATTCCATCGTCAGGCCTTCTTCGGCGGCTTGCAAATGGGGATCACCGGTACCGCCCCACCATACATCGCCTTTAGGGTTAGAACTTTCCGCGCGAATTTGTGCAAACGTCTCGCCCGAGGACTTGCGGGTCATATTGACGTCTATGCCGGTGGCATCCTCGAAACTGCGCGCCATGAGTTGACACCAATCTTCCTGTGCCGAGCAGTAAAACGTCAGCTTCTCAGCTTGGGCCGCAGTTAGCGAAGCCGCAAATGCTATCAGCGATCCCGCCAGCGTCGTCGTCAGATTTTTCAATTTCTTTCCTCCCCTATGTGTCGTGCCGAAATTTTCAGCGCGATACTCGTCAATTCGTCGCTAGTGGCGGTCGCTCTAAGTCGCTAGTTGATCTAATTGCGTTGGCCAGATCAACATCCGACCAGCCTCCCAATGACAGAAGCAATCTCAACACTGTACTGCTGGTTCTGCAAGAAAATTCAACGAGCATTGGTTTTCTGCACCGGTGGGTTTTGAACCGCCAAGCCTGTTTACAGCACCAAGTTTGAGTATCGGGAGCGTATTTTGATGTCGCATTGTTTAGGCAGCCCTTTGCTGAGGCGGCCGCTTCCTCCAGCGTAGAGCAAGCATCGTATTTCGAACTTAAGATCTGCTTTTCGTCTGCAAACTAGGTCTCTGTGCGAGTGCTGCGAACTTCTGCTTTCCTGAAGGTTTTTCGATGCGGGCCGAGGTACAGCTTTGCCTTCGCCGCAACTGATGAAAAATGCTCGAAGCGCAGCTCAGGCTGAACAGCAAATACGCATAGCGTCGAGAATCGCGGCGTGCATATTGCGGCCTGCGATCGCGTCACCAATTCGGGCCAGATAGAACTGGCCATCCGGCTCGTCTTCCCTGAACGGGAATGAACCATTGATCAGCGCCTTGTGATCAACCTGCCCAAGGTTTCGCGAACTTGGCTTTAGATCGTGATAGAGCGCGTCCGTCGGGATTAGACCTTGCTCGACAACCACGTGGTCGACAAGACGCTTGGTGATATCACCGGTCAAGACATTGCGCAGGCTGGCGCACACCCGGTTTCCCTCTTGGCTTAGAGCACGGAGTTCGTGGAGGCAGGTAAAGGTCACCCCGTTGGCTGCCAGATCGCGCAAAGCAACGGCAGAGGTCGTTGGGCCAAGGTCATGCAGAATCGCCCGGTCGGGGGTCACAAGTTCGACGCTGTGGCCAGCGCCTGCCAACATGTCGGCAGTGACTGCCGCGGGATGGTCTCCAATCTCGTCGAACAATAGAACTTCGCCCGAGACACGCGCTTCTCCTGACAGAACCTCCCAACTGGAGAGCGCCAGATCGCCGCCCGGAATGGATACTGGCTCGGGCCATCCTCCGGTAGCAACAATGACTAATTCCGGGGCTTCTCTAAGCACGTCACCGGCCTCGACATAGGTATTCATGCGAAGATCAACACCAAGGGTGGTAACCTCGGAAATCAACCAATCGGCAACACCCCATATCTGCCTGCGTGTCCCGCCCTTGGCTGCCAAAACAAGCTGCCCCCCCAGCCGATCTGACGCCTCGAACAAAACCACATCGTGACCGCGCAAGGCACTGACCCGCGCTGCCTCCAGCCCGCCAGGTCCGCCGCCGACGACAACCACCTTCCTTCGGGTGCGGCTGGCAGGAATGACATGGGGTAAAGTTTGCTCCCGCCCGGTGGCGGCATTGTGTCCGCACACGGCGGGCTTGCCCTGATTGACCCGGTCCACGCAATACCCGAGGCCAACACAGGTACGGATACGATCCTCTTCCCCGCGTGCCAGTTTTGCCACCAAATAAGGATCAGCCATTTGGGCGCGCGTCATGCCGACCAGATCGACATGGCCGCCTGTAACCGCGTGGCGAGCCGTTGCAATGTCTGCGATGCCGCCTGCATGCAGAATCGGCAGGTTGACGGCTTCGCGGATGCGTCCGGCCACAGTAATATGCGGAGCGGCTGGCAGACCCATAGGACGCACCCATTCAGCAAGGCCAAGGTCATCGTAGGGTGCCCCGACCAGGATGTTGAGCAGGTCGACATGGCCACTATCTTCCAGCATCCGGGCGGCGGCAATGCAGTCCTCGGCGCTCAGCCCGCCCTCAATCAACTCATCGCCGGTGATGCGCATGGACAGTATGAACTTCGGACCGACCTCTGCGCGCACCGCATCCAATACCTGCAGGGTCAGGCGCATGCGGTTCTTCAACGTTCCACCAAAGGCATCGTCGCGTTGGTTGGTGAGTGGAGACAGAAACTGGCCCAGCAAATGCGAGTGGGACAGAAGCTCGATCCCATCGAACCCGCCCCGCTGACAACGTCGCGCCGCAGCGGCATAATCGCCGATCACTCGTTCAATGTCCTCTTGTTCCATTGCTTTGGGAAAGGCGCGGTGCGCGCGTTCGCGAACGCCGGACGGGGCAATAACCGGCAACCAATGCCCATCATCCCAAGCAGTGCGGCGTCCCATATGAGTGATTTGACACATGATAGCGGCCCCATGCAGATGCACGCCATCCGTGAGCTTCCGAAACCAGGGAACGATACTGTCGTCGCCGGCATAAAGCTGGCCGAATACCGAGGGGCTGTCGGCAGCGATATTTGTCGATCCTCCGATCATTGTCAGGGCGACGCCACCCTTGGCCTTTTCTTCGTGATACAGCCTGTAACGGTCTCGCGGATGACCATCTTCGACGTAATTGGGCGCGTGAGAGGTGCTGACGATACGGTTGCGCAGCGTCAGGTGCTTGAGCTGAAACGGATCAAGTAGTTTCGCCATGATCAACTCCCTTCGGTAATGACACCGGTCTAAAAACAGCTCCGGGTCGGGCCCGTTTGACAGCTTCTGTGACTGACAACGTTCGCTGTCAAAGCTATGCTACTTGGGAAATACGGGGAGAGAGTTCACTGTTTCCGACACTGATCCACAAAATGACGACCAGACCAAGAAAGGTGGAACGTCACTGACCTTTGACTCAATTGACAGCCAAAACCTCAATGAGTCGGAGGATCACGTCATTCAATTCTGACCTAAACGTCGGGCATTTCTGACCCAGAAAGTATACGGTTAGTGTCTCAAACGAGCCCTAGCCATGGGGTCAAATCCTATTGAGATATGGCGTTAAGGATGAAAAGGGTAATACTCAAGGAGTTTCATGAACGCGTTGTTTAGCCGCCGAACCCCGCCGCCTCGGGAAGCCACGTGGACAAAGGTGGGAATGCAAAGACGAGGATCAGGCCCAGCAGCATTAGCGCTGCATATGGCAAGGCGCCGCGAATGACCTCGTACAAAGGGGCTTTGGCAATGCCCTTGATGACGAAGAGATTCATCCCCACGGGAGGTGTGATCAGCGCAAGTTCGAGGTTGATCATTAGCAGGATGCCGTACCAAATTGGATCGATCCCCAATGCCAGCATGACAGGAAAAACGATTGGCGTCGTGATCAGGATGATCGAGATGGTCTCCAAAAACATACCCAGCACCAGAATGAGCAGCATAACAGCTACGACAAACATGGCGGGGCTGAGGCCCATTGCCGTCACTTGTTCGACGATCTCTATGGGCAGGCGAATAATGGTTACGGCGTGACCAAACAGCGCCGCAGCAGCCAGGATCATGAACAGCATCGCCGTTGTGCGTACAGTCTCAAACGCAGTCACCCAAAGGTCGTTCAGACCGAAATTGCGGTAAACAACTACGCTGATGAACAGCGCGTAAAGGCAGCCAATAGAAGCTGCTTCAGTGGCAGTAAATACTCCGAGGTAGATCCCGCCCAAAACCACCGGTGGCATCAACAAAGCCCAGATCGACTGTCTCATACGTGACCAAATAACGCCCATACCTGCAAATGGTTGAGAGACAACTGTGCCCCCAAACCCAGCGCTGACCATCGCCCAAACCGCGAATATGACAGCCATCATGATACCCGGCACCAACCCGGCTAGGAAAAGAGCTCCGATCGAGGCCTCGGTTACAATGGCATAGAGAATAAGAGGCCCAGAGGGAGGAATTAGAATCCCGAGCATACCGCCCGCTGCAATCACACCGTAGGAATAGCTGGGGCTGTAGTTGAAGCGCTTCATCTGCGGGATAGCGGTCGAGCCAATAGTTAAGTGCTGTGGCTACAGACGAACCGGAAATGGCTGCGAATATGGTGCAGGAGAGGATCGTGGCGACCCCAAGTCCACCACGCAAATGGCCGACCATTGCATTTGCTGCATCGTAAAGGTCCTTAATTTGCCCAATAGCAGCCCTTGATCGTGTATGCAGAGAACGTCAGCGATGAACCCATTTTGTGAGTCCGGTTTTCATGCTGCGTGCGCTCGCGGCGTGGGAAATGCTGCGGTAGCGTAAAGTATGGTGCTGTCGGGCAGCGGGAAAAGCCGCCATTCATGCAGAGTGCAGCAAGGATCAGGGACTGAATTTACGCACTGCGGACAAAGCGGACTTCTGCCGATTGGTTACTATCGTCTTCTGATCACAAACTGGTATCATCAAGCCCAGCAAAAGGTCTGATCTGTCCGGAGGAGCAGACGCTCGCTTAAATGCCGCGAATATTGGCATCGGACCCAGGTGAAATCAAAGTGCAACCGTGCATAACACCGCGCAGTTCGGCGAGGCCGCGCATTCTGCCTATGAGCGGGTAGCCGGGCTGGGAAGGACGAGCGAGATCGTTCAGCAAAGCGTGGCCATGGTCCGGGCGCATGGGAATCTCATAATCTGATCGCCCCTGATTGCGGCGCCGCGTTTCTTCGACCATCAAGGCGCGAATTGTTGCAACCATATCTGTGTCTCCGGCCAAATGTTCGGACTCGGAAAAACTATGGCGATTGCGGTCGCTTGAACCGTCCCGCACGGTATTGCGAAGATGTACAAAGTGGATCCGATGGCCGTGCTGAGCAATGAAGGATACTGGGTCGAAGTCTTCGGCAACACCCAATGACCCGGTGCATAGCGTTGCTCCGTTTGCCGGGCTGTCAACGGCATCCAACACGGTCGCGTAATCACTTTGCGACGACATGACCCGTGGAAGCCCAAGCAGTGGAAAAGGTGGGTCATCCGGATGGCAACAGAGCCGGACGCCGAGGCCTTCGGCCGTTGGAACAACCTCGGAAAGGAAATCAACCAGGTTGGAGCGGAGGGTTTCGGGCGTCATGCCAACATATGCGTCGAGGTTTCGTTTCACGTCCTCAAGAGACCAATTGTCGTTCGCCCCCGGCAAACCAGCGACGATATTGTTCGACAGTTTCAGGCGATCTCCATCACCCAGATCTGCAAACCGGACCCGTGCGGCTTCTATGATCACCGCTGAATAATCTTGCTCCGCGCGTTGCCTGCATAGGATGAAACAATCGAACATGACAAAATCCAAGAGATCAAACCGCATTGCGTGCCCACCATGTGGCAGCGGATGGCTCAGGTCTGTGCGCGTCCAATCCAGCACTGGCATGAAGTTGTAGCAGACTGTGTGAATGCCACATTCGGCCAAATTACGTAGGCTTTCCTTGTACATTTCAAGGTGTTGCCTTACCGGGCCGGTTTGCGATTTGATCGCTTCGGACACCGGAACGCTTTCAACAACGTCCCAGGTCAATCCAGATGGAACGCCTCCGGGCTGCTCAATCTGTTGCTGCCGCTCTTTGATGTGCTCGACTGACCAAACCTCTCCTGTTGGAACATGGTGCAAGGCTGAGACGATGCCGGTTGCACCGGTTTGCCTGATTTCGCCAATGGAGATCGCATCAGAAGGACCAAACCAGCGCCAAGTCTGTTTCATGATCTTGCTACTCCTTGATCAAGACGTATCACTAACCCGTCTCATCCTTACCAAGATCTAAGTTAACCGGGACGAGTGCGCCTTTGTGACGGACGACATGGCCTGCCAGACGACACCCCTTGCGTATGCCTGTTGCCAAATCATCCTGCCTAACAACGCTTACCAAGACACCTGCATTGAAACTGTCCCCTGCCGCAGTGGTATCGACAATGCCCCTCGCTGGATCAACGCCTACCTCTCCACGTTGACCTGCTTTTTGAAAAACCACAGGCTGCGCGCTGTTCTTGACGACAATCTGATCGACACCAGCCTTTGCATACCGATCCAGCGTCGCAATTGAATCGCCGTCCCCGAACCATACGGCTTCGTCATCATAAGATGGCAGAACGATATCGGATTGCGCAGCAGCTTTCATAACTGTGTCTGTCATTTCCTGCGGCGTAGACCAAAGCTGTGGTCTTAGATTTGTATCAAAGGCAACAGTCGTTCCGGATGCACGTGCACGACGCAACGCATCGAACAGCATTTCGCGTGATTGTGGATCGAGAATAGCGAGGGTTATTCCAGAAAAGTAGATTAAGTCTGCGCCCTTAACTGCCCGCCCGAGTGCAATCTCGTCGACCGCAAGTTGCCTGGCGGCAGAGTCGCTGCGCCAGTATGAAAAACTGCGCTCACCATTGCTGAGATGGATGAGATATAGCCCAATCGTTTTGCCCGCAATGACTTGGACGTGCGTGTCGGATATCCTGCTGTCTTTCATGAACGCCCGCAGATCCTGCGAAATCGCATCATCTCCGACAGCCGTCAGATAGTTGACGTCGATATCTGCGGCGATTTGTGCAAGATACCATGCTGTATTGAAGGTATCGCCCGCAAAACCAAGCTTGAATTCACCAAACCGTTCAGATGGGGCAAGTTCTGCCATGCATTCGCCGATTGCTAGTACACGCATATCAGTTACAGAAAATCATCGCGGCGGGGCGTGAAACTGTCGACCAATGTCCCAGGTTCCAGGCATGTGCAGCCATGGGTTTGGCCGGGCGGGATGACAAAACTTTCACCGGGGCCAAACTCTTGTTCGTGCTCACCCAACGTAAACCGAAATCGACCGCTTTCGACATAGGTCGCCTGCACATGCGGATGGCTGTGCAGGGCACCAATCGCCCCGGTCGCGTGAAACCGGAAGGCAACAACCATGAGGTCAGGATGATCAGATAGCACCTGCCGCGTGACATGTTCACCTGTAGAGACGATCGGGAAATTGGGCACAGGTTCTCTCCTTGCTTGTTAGGAAAACAGCATGCCACCGTTGAGATCAATGTTTGCGCCCGTGATGAAGGCACTGTCCTCGCAGGCCAGAAATAAAACGAGATTTGCAGCGTCATCGACATGACCCTGACGCTTTAGCGGTGCGTTGGCTTCAAAGCCGCGTCGACCAGCATCAGGTGTATGAACATTGTGAAAATCGGTATCGATCATGCCAGGACAAAGTGCATTCACACGAATGTCTGGGCCGACCTCTTTTGCCAAACCGCGTGTCATGGTCATGACCGCGCCCTTGGCTGTGGCATAGGCGACGGCACCCGGTCCACCACCATCGCGCCCGGCCTGACTGGCGAGATTGACGATAGTTCCAGACGTCATCCTGGACAGGCAAGCCTGCGTCATCAGGAATGTGCTGGTCAGATTCAGGCTCATCACGGCGTCCCAATGTTCAACAGACATTTCCGCAATGGTTTTGCGGGCGATCAGACCGCCTGCATTATTGACCAGAATATCGACGCCGCCAAAGGTTTCGACCGTGCGATACACAAGCGCGTCAACATCCGCCTTCTTGTTCAGGTCGCCCTGCACGGCAATCGCCTTACCGCCGTTGGCTTCGATTGCGGCAACAGCTTCATCCGCGCCGTTTGAGCTGGAAAAATAGTTGATCGCAACATTTGCGCCTTCAGAGGCGAGTTTGATCGCAACCGCGCGGCCAATATCACGGCCTCCTCCGGTTACAATGGCGGTTTTACCTGCAAGTTTCATGTCGGTCCTTCCTATTACAAAGCGCCAGCTTCGCTTGTGTCACGGGTTTCAGTTGGCGGCCCTCTCAGAGCGCTCACAGCGCAAGTTGAGACGCCATTATCGGAACGCCCCCGGCATAACTGCCTTTGGGAGCCACAGAATGATTTCGGGGAATGCCGCCAACAGAATGAGGATGACCAGCATTGGGGCAAGGATAAGCACGACCTCACGCAGGACTTGCACAACATTCAGGCCGCCAATTGCCGCTGAGATCAGCAGGCACAAGCCGTAGGGCGGCGTCACCAGCCCGAAGGCAAGCGAAACGATACCGATGATGGCAAATGCGATTGGATCGACCCCACCCGCCTGTGCCACCGGCATCAGAACCGTGCCAAGAATGATGATTGTCGGGATTGCATCGATGAACAGGCCAAAGAGAAGAAACAGAAGGGCAATCAAGATAGCCGTTCCAAATGCCCCGAACTCCCAAGCAGTCAGAACGCTGACAATCAGGCGCGGCGCATCGTAGAACGACAGTAGCCATCCGAATGCCGAGGCGGTGCCGATCGCAAACAGAGAGATGGCTGCAAATCGTGCGGTGTCATAGAGGATCGTACCCAAATCTCTGACAGTGACCGTCCGATAGACAAACATACCCAAGATCAGCGCATAACCCGCCGCAATGATTGCACTTTCAGTTGGCGTGACAAGACCACCTACAATACCGCCAATCACAAAGACCGGTGTCAAAAGGGCCAGTGCGGCGCCTTTCCAAGCGGCCCAGAATTCACCCCAGTTCGGCGTCGCCGTCACCGGGTAATTGCGGGCTTTTGCGAAACCATAGACCGTAGCCATCAAGGCGAGGCCAATCATCAGGCCCGGAATCGCGCCGCCCAAAAACAATGCGCCGACAGAGACCTGCATGACACCGCCCCAAACGATCATCAAAATCGACGGCGGGATGATGACCCCCATCACCGAAGAGCAGGCCGTGATAGCAACGGCAAACCGCGTGTCGTACCCCTCTTTCTGCATGGCTGGGATCAGGATTTTTCCGATACCCGCCGCATCTGCTGTGGAAGATCCGGAGATACCAGCGAACAGCATCGACACAGCGACATTTACATGACCCAATCCGCCGGGCATCCAGCCGGTTAGCACACGGGCCAGTTCGATCAGCCGGTCGGTTACTTTGCCGGAATTCATCAGGTTGGCCGCCAGTAGAAAGAATGGAACGGCCAATAAGATGAAGGAGTTATAGGATTGGAACATCCGATCCAGCACGATGAACGGGGTCAGCCGCAGCTCAAGCAACACAACCGGGAGGGTCGCCAAACCCAATGCGAATGCCACTGGGATGCGGATGAAAATCAGCACCAGAAAGCCAGCAATAAGCATCGTGGCGGCAGTTGCAGTATCGAGGATCATGTCTGGCTGCTCTCTCGGTTTAGATATTTCGCGATGGTTTCGGACAACCGGTAGCCTGACAGGAGAAACCAAAACCCTCCGGCAATCGGGACCGAGATGTGCGTAATCGCAAGATTTGCACGCATCATTACCGACCGCTGTTTGCCCCCAAATTCGGTGTATTCGATGCCGTAAAACAGGAAGAACGCCCCAAAAATCATGATGGCAACGTGAACGATGCCGTCTTGGAACAAACGTGGCAGCGGTCTCATTGCGTTGCGGGTAATTCGAACGTCAAAATGGGTGCCGTCCCAAACAGCGACAATAGACCCGATCATCACGATCCAGACGAACAGGAACGTCGCCAGCTCTTCAGTCCAAAGATAAGTTGGGATCAAACCGGTGTAGCGAGAGACAACTTGCATCGCGACCGGTATCGCCAATGCCCCCATCATCACGCCAAGCAATATACGAAGCCCAGTGCAGAACCTATCCAGATATTTTCCAAGCATGTTCCACCCTACATCGCAATGTGACGCGCCAAGCGCATCGGGATTTATGCCAACGGGCGAGTTTGATTACTTACTCGCCCGTCAGCTGGGAGATCACATTCCGCGAACGTTGTTGAGCAGTTCTGTCGCGCCCAGCTCTTCGGCATAGGCGTCCTGCACTGGCTGAACCAGTTCCAGCATTTTCTCGCGACCCTCGAACTCATGCACTTCGATCTGACCTGCGTCGATCATTGCCTGAAGTTTTTCGCCGTCCTGACCGCTCTCCAACGCGCGGCCAAAAGCACCGGCCTCGGTGCCGGCATCCATGATAGCGGCTTGCAACTCAGCAGGCAGTTCATCGAAGATTTTTGCTGACATCACAATTGGGCGCACCGTGATCGTGTGCTGGGTCAATGAGACATGCGGCGCAACTTCGTAGAACTTCAGGTTCTGGATCGAGGCCGCTTCATTCTCAAATCCGGCAATGACGCCTGTTTGGATTGCGTTATAGACTTCGTTGTAGGCAATGGCAGATGGTGCCGCTCCAACAGCTGAGAATGTCTGGGCCTGAATTGGGGCCCCCATGACGCGCATACGATGTCCCGCAAGCTCTTCCATGTTTGTGATGGGCTCAGCAGAGGCGAGATTCCGTACACCACCGCCGTGATACCCGACGATCACGATACCTGCAGCTTCGCGCAGATCGTCCTCAAGGGGTTTCAGCGCATCCGACGAAAGGACCGCATCCCAGTGTTCAAGATCACGGAACAGGAAAGGCATATCCATCAAAGGAATGGACTCTGAAAACACCGCCATGTTGGACGGGGCAAGGATCGTATAATCTACGGCGACACCTTGGTTGAGGTAGGTGACGTAATCGGATTCAACCCCAAGCTCACCATTCAGGCGCAGATCAAATTCGACCTCGCCATCATATTTCTCTGCGACCAGTCGTTCAAACTCGCGCAAGGTCTTAGTGAATGCATGTTCTTCATCAAACATGCTTGCCCCGCGCAGTGTGACATCAGCTTGCGCGGTCGAAACCCCGCCCAACAAAACAGCCGTCACAGCCAACGTCTTTAGTGAAAAATTGAACATTCTATCCTCCCAGATCAGGTTCAGGTCTTGTTTTCTTCCAGTCGTCTTTGACCGGCGATCGTGTTCGAAACCTTACAAGTGGTCACGCCAGATCAGCCTTCACCCCAATTTGGATGATCTGATTTCCTCCCAGCTAGCACACTTGCTCCGCCCTCGTTGATGGGCACACCCAACACGATAACTGGGATACTAGTCAACATAAATTTTCTAGATGCTCTTTAAATATGTGATATTTTCCTTTTATAACAATGAATATAATGTAACCTAGTATCCTAATTTGCTCTATTAATTCTCTCTCTGATCTGCCACAATGTCGCCAAACAGAGGTTGGAAAACAAAAAATGGCAGCTTTGGGAACCCTTGAACGTACGACAAGTAGCGATGTCGTCTTTGACGAACTGTTTGGACAAATCACCCGTCTGGAGCTGCTTCCAGGGACAAAGATATCCGAAACGGATGTTGCGAAATCATTCGGGTTTTCACGCCAGCCTGTGCGCGAGGCTTTCACGCGACTTTCCAACCTCAATCTCCTTTTGGTGCGGCCACAACGCGCGACAGTTGTTCGACCGTTCTCACGCCAGCTCATCGCGAATGCCCGCTTTGTGCGTGCCGCAGTCGAATTGGAGGTCATCCGCACTGCCGTGTCAGATCGCGACAAGTCGGTAGACGCGGCATTAAAAGCTAACCTTCGTGAACAGGCGGATGCAATCTCAGCAGAAGATGTCAATTTGTTCCATGATCTGGACTACCAGTTTCACAAACTGCTTTGCGCCTCGGCCAAACAGGCGTTTGCGTTTGAAATCATCGCCGAAAACAAAGCACAGGTTGACCGCCTTTGCATGCTGGCGTTAACCAGCAAAGAAGCAATGGATGATTTGTATCTGGATCATCAATCTCTTTTAAAGGCCCTGTTCAGCGGGGATGCGTGGGCGGCGGATCAAGTCCTTCGTACGCATCTTGACCGTTTGACGCCAACCATTCAGGCGATCTACACAACGCATAACGCATACTTTGATGAATAGGTGGCTAGATATCGGATGGCATTTCGCCTCATTGCCCTAGTCTAAATTCATACATATTAATATCGAGTAGTTTAAAAAAACCGCATGAACAAATTGCGGGTCAGCGGTTTTTCCCGCCTTTCACAGAAACTGATCCTGTCAACCACGCAAATGTTGCGGACTAGGGTATCTGCAACGCCAGCTTAACGCTTGGCAAAAGAAAGCAGCAAGGAGCTCTCAAATGTTTGATCTTGTTGTGGGGATCGCAGCGTCGACTGCCGTATTGGTGCGACCAAACATCTTTGGAATGTGCTGTTGAGCCTGACGCAAGTTCTATCGGGCTGCTAACCCAGCGCAATCAGCCTAATACTTACAATGAATGACCGCTATCGCTAGAGTGTTGGCCTTGTTCGCCACCGCAGCGAAAGTCCGATTTCCGCCCCTTGTGCCGAAAGCTATGTGTTGCAAATGGAGATAGCGGTGGCTTATCCCCCGCACCACATTCTACCGCTGGTATGATCGGTATCTGCAGCGCGGTGAGGCTGGTTTGCATGATCAATCACCAAAGCCAAATCATGTCTGGAACCGGGTGCCCACCGAAGTGAAGCGCAAGGTTGTGGATCTCGCTCTGAAAGAGACGGAGCTGTCGTCGCGCGAGCTGGCCGCCACGTTCACCGATCAAGAGCGCTATTTTGTGTCGGAATCTACAGTGTATCGCACGCTCAAGGCGCATGACCTGATCACCAGCCCTGCCATCATCGTGCTGAAAGCCGCGAATGCGTTTGAGCATAAGACAACAGCCATCAACCAGCTTTGGCAGACCAACTTTACCTATCTCAAGGTTCTGGGTCGGGGCTGGTTTTATCTCAGCACAATTCTGGACGATTACAGCCGCTACATCATCTCATGGAAGCTCTGCACGAACATGCGGGCTGAGGATGTGACAGAACCCTCGATTTAGCCTTGCAGGCCTCCGGATGTGATCAGGCCCATATCGTCCACAAACCAAGACTGCTCAGTGACAACGGCTCAAGTTATGTCTCTGGCGATTTGGCTGAATGGTTGAAGGACAAAGGCATGAAACACAGTCGTGGTGCGCCGTGTCATCCGCAGACCCAAGTTAAAATCGAACGATGGCATCAAACTTTGAAGAACCGCATCTTATTGGAAAACTACTTCCTGCCAGGTGATCTCGCGGCCCAGATCGAAGCCTTCGTCGATCACTACAACCATCAGCGATATCACGAGAGCCTAAACAACGTCACACCCGCCTATGTCTACTTCGGGCGTGACCAAGCCATTCTGGAATAACGAGAAAGGATCAAACGGAAGACGTTCGAAGCTCGGCGTTTGCATCACAGCCAGCGCGCAGCATAATCACACAAATCAGATGAGCCGAACACTCACTTAGTTTACGCCGCTCTTGGTTCCAAAAACTCTGACGACGGACACTCAATATGCGGAAAAGCTGATGGCACAGGAAACCGGCGGGAAAGACCCGGACCAACGCGACGGGTCCTGATCCCGGGTTTGCGTGCAAATTTGAAAAGGAATTGCAGGACCTCGCTCTTCCCAGAGTAAGCAGCAAAAGCAGCGGCGACGAAAAACATCAACAGGGACCGCCAATGCTTTTGGGCCAGCATCTTCACCTCCTCCCGAAGATGCTGGCCCAATCCAAGTCTGCAATCGGAGCGACAAGGCGATGGTCCATCTCGGACATCATCAAGACTTTGCCATTCGCCGACTCTATCCAGCCGACCAAAACGAGTTCTGCGAGCACTTTCGACGGCTCGACGCCGAAGCTCGGCGCGCGCGGTTCTGGTGGACTGTCAGCGACGAGAGTCTGACGACCTACGTTCAGAGCATTCCTCATTATGACAGCATTCTCTGTGGCGCGTTTGCAAAAGGGCGTCGGAGGGGCGTTGCCGAACTCCGCGGTGACGACCAGACCGGATCTACAAAGACGGAAGCCGCCTTTTCTGTCGAACCTGATTGGCAAAACATCGGAATTGGTGATGCGCTGTTCGAGCGCATTATCGCAATCGCGCGGAAGTGGGGCATCAGTTCAATTGAATTGATGTGCCTGCGAGAGAACCGCCGCATGAGGCATCTTGCAGCAAAGCACAATGCTCGGCTGTGCATCGATCAGGGCGTTGCTAAAGCCGTTTTGCATCCAAACTGGTCATCGCCCTCCTCCCAAGCCGCAGAAATCGTTGGTGAAGTCAGGGGATTTCGCTTGTTCATTTGAGTGGGGGGAGAAGCAAACGTCCCGAAACGTTGCGTTAGCACATACTCGAAAACTCTCAAAGTCCCGCAAAGTGGACCAAGCACCGTTCTTGCCGGCTAGGCTCTCATCAAATGCCCGAAAGAGATCTAAGGTGCGACACGACCTCGTCCGAACCGTGGCCGGCTTTCAGGCAGGCAAATACCACCGGCAGATCGCCCCGCATTCTCGCGGCGTCTCGGCGCATGACGTCCAAAGATGCCCCCACATGAGGGGCAAGGTCGGTTTTATTGATGACTAGGATGTCTGACCTGGTGATTGCGGGGCCACCCTTGCGTGGGATTTCCTCGCCTGCGGCCACGTCGATCACATAGATTGTCAGGTCCGCCAACTCCGGGCTGAAGGTGGCCGATAGGTTGTCGCCACCGGATTCGATCAGGACGACCTCTACGTCGGGGTGACGCAGCCGCATCTCGGCCACGGCAGCCAGGTTGATCGACGCGTCTTCGCGAATCGCCGTATGAGGACAGCCGCCGGTTTCCACTCCAATCACGCGATCCGAAGGCAGGATTTGCATGCGCATCAGAGCTTCGGCGTCTTCTTGTGTGTAGATGTCGTTGGTGATGACGCCGATCGAGTGATCGTCTTTCAAAAGTTCGGCAAGCCTCGCGGTCAGGGTCGTCTTTCCTGCACCGACCGGGCCGCCGATACCGATGCGCAAGGGGCCGTTGAGTTGTGTCATGATTGGAAGAGCCTCGGTTCAAGAGTTTCGTGGGCCATCGCGGAGATGTCTGAGAAAAAGGCATTGCCAAAAACGTCCGTGGTGTCCGCATTTCTCGTGTCTTCGGCGACCTGAAGGCAAAAGGGCTGCAAGTTCAGGATCACCCGTTGACCGGCCGTCTGCCCGATGGGGCTCAGGCGGATGGCCGAGGAGGTCAGGTTTGCGACAAAGGCCTGCAGATAGAGAACGGCAGTCGTATCGATATCCAGCTCTGCCAATCTAGCGGCGCGACCGACGGAAACGGGCAACAGCATGTCAGGCAGCGCCAAACCCCAGACAGCATTAACCGTCGCAACAAAGGCAGCGCCCTGCCTTTCAGCTTCGCGCAGACGCTCTTGAGCGGTGGCAAAGGATCGTGCTTTCGCGTCCATCTCCAATGGGTCGTCGGCAGCATAAGCCAGCCGCATCCAGATCGCATCAGCGCGACCTGAGCCATCACTCAGGCAATCTCTCAGCCAGTCTTCCAAACTGGTCGCGTCGGCAATCCAACCCTCGTTGATCGCTGTTTCAAGTCCGTGCGAATAGGCGAAGGCCCCCACTGGAAACGCGGGCGACAGCCATTGGGTCAGCGTCAGTAAGTGCGCATCAATGGGCGTGGGCATGGGCCGAGTGTCCGTGATCGTGCGCATGGGTGCGCCCGTGACCATAGGCGCCGCCTTCCGGAGTGAAGGGTTCGGTGACTTGGGTCACTGTGGCACCGAGGTAGCTCAGCATATGAGCGATGACGGGATCATCCTGGATCAAAAGGCGGGTCGCCTCGATCTGACAAGGTGTGTGGCGGTTGCCGATGTGCCAGGCGAGGCGGGGCAGGTCTTGCCCGGAAACGGCCAAGAGGTTTTCGGGTGCCGCCGTCACTTTAACCAGACGTCCATCGCCCAGTTCCAGCACGTCGCCATCGTTCAGAGATACGGTCTGTTCGAAGTCCGCGACAAAGGACCAGCCTTCGGTCGTTGTCAGTTTCTTTCGCCGGAAAAATCGGGCGTCGTAGGTCAACGCGCAGTCCGCTATCGCATTGTCTGATGTGCCAACGGGATGGAGCGTTTGTGCAAGTGGAAGATCGGTCATGGGGCCTCAATATAGAAAATACCGCTGCGCCATGGGCAGCTCGGTTGCAGGTTGGCAGGTCAGCAATTCGCCATCAGCCCGCACCTCATAGGTTTCGGGGTGCACTTCGACCTCGGGCATGGCGTCGTTCAGGACAAGATCCGCTTTGCCGATACCGCGCGTGTTCTCCACCGGCAAACTTGTCTTGGCCAATCCAAGCGCATCTCCCAGTCCTTCGGAGTGTGCCGCCTCGGAAACAAAGGTCACGGCATTGGCTTCCAGAGAGCGGCCAAAGGCCCCGAACATCGGGCGAGTATAGACCGGCTGCGGTGTCGGGATTGAAGCGTTTGGATCGCCCATCTGCGCACACACAATGCTGCCGCCCATAAGGATCATCTCAGGCTTCACACCGAAAAACGCCGGGTTCCATAGGACCAGATCGGCGCGTTTGCCTTCTTCGATCGAACCGATGTGCTTTGACAGCCCGTGTGCAATGGCCGGGTTGATCGTGTATTTCGCGATATAGCGACGGACGCGGAAATTGTCGTTGTCGCCGACCTCCTCGGCCAAGGCGCCCCGCTGTTTCTTCATCTTGTCAGCGGTTTGCCAGGTGCGAATGATCACTTCGCCCACACGCCCCATGGCCTGGCTGTCTGAAGCGATGATCGAGAACGCCCCCATGTCGTGCAGGATGTCTTCGGCGGCGATGGTCTCGCGCCGGATGCGGCTTTCGGCGAAAGCCACATCCTCTGGGATGGATTTGTCCAGGTGATGGCAGACCATCAGCATGTCCAGATGTTCGTCCACTGTATTGACCGTAAAAGGTCGGGTCGGGTTGGTCGACGACGGCAGAACATGGGCCTCGCCACAGATCTTGATGATGTCAGGGGCATGGCCGCCCCCTGCGCCTTCGGTGTGGAAGGCGTGGATGGTGCGGCCCTTTATGGCGGCGATGGTGTTTTCGACAAAGCCGGATTCGTTCAGCGTGTCGGTATGGATCATCACCTGAACGTCCATGTCGTCCGCCACAGATAGGCAACAGTCGATAGCGCCGGGCGTCGTGCCCCAATCCTCATGCAGCTTCAACGCGCAGGCACCGCCCTTGACCTGTTCCTCTAAAGCGGCGGGGAGCGACGCATTCCCCTTTCCCGCAAAGGCGAGGTTCATCGGAAACGCATCCGCCGCCTGCAGCATCCGCCCAATGTGCCACGGTCCCGGTGTGCAGGTCGTGGCCAGCGTGCCATGGGCCGGGCCAGTGCCGCCGCCCAGCATTGTGGTTAGACCAGAATACAGAGCATCCTCGATCTGTTGCGGGCAGATGAAATGAATGTGGCTGTCGAACCCACCGGCCGTCAGGATCTTGCCTTCGCCAGCGATGGCTTCAGTGCCAGGGCCGACGATGATGTCGACGCCGGGTTGTGTGTCTGGGTTGCCCGCCTTGCCGATCTTGTGGATCTTGCCGTCTTTCAAACCGACGTCCGCTTTGTAGATGCCGGTTGCGTCCACGATCAGCGCGTTGGTGATAACGGTATCCACCGCACCCTCGGCGCGCGTGGTCTGAGCCTGACCCATGCCGTCACGGATCACCTTGCCGCCACCGAATTTGACTTCTTCGCCGTAGGGACCTGTCAGGTCCTTTTCCACTTCAATGATCAGGTCAGTATCGGCCAGTCGCAACTTGTCGCCGGTGGTGGGGCCGAACATGGCGGCGTAGTCAGAGCGGGGGATTTGGGTGGGCATCAGAGATCTCCCATCACAAGCTGGTTGAACCCGAAGACACGCCGTGCGCCGCCAATCTGGATCAGTTGCACCTCGCGCCGTTGACCGGGTTCAAACCGCACGGCTGTCCCGGCTGCGATATCCAGACGCATGCCGCGTGCGGCGTCGCGGTCGAAATCGAGCGCCGCGTTGGCCTCGCCGAAATGGTAGTGTGATCCGACCTGCACTGGTCGGTCGCCCGTATTGGCGACCATTAGCGTGATCGGCTCCGCCCCTGCGTTCAGAGTGACCTCACCCTCCGCCGGAAAGAGTTCGCCGGGGATCATTGGCGTCTGCGGACACGGACCGCCTTGCGCTTGGCCAAAACAACCGCAGCGCCGATCAGCATCAAGGCGACGGGCACAGCCCAATCCCCCGAATGCCCATGTGGGAGGCTTGCGGGGTGGGCCAAGGCGGGCGAGGCCAGAAACAAGGCGGGAATAGCGTAACGCATGAGAGACTCCTATCGGATGGGATTGTGGACGGTGACCAGCTTGGTGCCGTCCGGAAAGGTGGCTTCGACCTGCACTTCGTGGATCATCTCGGGGATGCCTTCCATGCAGTCGTCGCGGGTGATGACCACGGCGCCTACCTCCATCATGTCGGCGACCGAGCGGCCATCGCGAGCGCCTTCGACGACCGTGTCGGTGATCAGCGCGATGGCCTCGGGGTGGTTCAGCTTGACGCCACGGGCAAGGCGCTTGCGGGCCACTTCGGCAGCCATGGCGATCAGCAGTTTGTCTTTTTCGCGGGGGCTGAGTTGCATGGATCAAAGGCTCCAGGATTTCGGCAGGGTGGTTTCGGTCAGGCGCTCCAGCACCGGCACCAGCCATTGGCGCAACAGATAGGAATCGGCAGCAAGAAGTCGGATGGTCAAAAGATCGGGCGCGACAAGGCTTGCGCCGCCGGTCTTTGGCAAAAGTTGTCGGACAATAGGCAAATGCGCCTCGGCACGCGGGCCGAAGTAAAGGGCGCTGGCAAGGGCGGTCATGCCGCCTGCGATGGCCGGACGGTCAAGACTGGCGCTGATTGATCCGGTCAGGTTGATGCGGTCCCAATAGATCGGGCGACCATCGTGGCGCAGGGTGATCCGGTCGCGAAAACTGCCCGAGATACGGGTTTCGCCCATGGCGCGGCGACCGAAGACGACGGGTTCGACCAGCACGGCCTCGGCTCCGTCGGTGACGTCCACGTCAAGGCGACGGTTGAGACAACCACCGTCAAACATGATCAACTCTTGCGGCAACCAATGCAGTACCGCGCCCTTGGCGACAGACAGGCGCGTGCTGACACACGCAGCGCCAGATGTGCTGCGATAGGCACGTTCTGCGGCTTGGGTTGTCAGGATCAGGCGGCTGTCCGGCCCGGCGCTGGCCGAAGCCTGAAACCGGTCGCCGCCTGTTAATCCGCCCGAAGTGTTCAGCACAATGGCTTCGACGGCATCCTTGCGACGCGGAAAAGCCACCTTGCTAGCGCCCGAGGTTCTGAAGCGGTCTATGCCCGTACGTCCGTCACGGCATTTGGTCGACAAGGTCATGGCACCGATGGATCTCGGGGCGGTGTTCGCCTCTCGTGATGCCAGATGTGGTTGACCCATGCGTCTGTCGCCCCCGGTACTCGACCCGCATGGTTCACCATGCACATTGGGGTGTGATCCACCGCTGCGCGCCGGGAAAAAGACCAATCCCGGAGTTCTGCCTATTTGCTGTGCGAAAGTGACCCCACTCGCCCAGAAGTTCAGCAATGATGAGATGCCGACACGGAAATGCCTGAATGACGTGTCGAACGGGTGACAGGGACTTCGTCTGTTAAGTGTGCGTTAGCCATAAGGCGGCAGAAAGCTTGATTGCTGACTTTTAGGTCGTTCATGATCGGATCATGAGCAGTTTGAAAACCTTTCTGGTCCTGCTTCTTATCCTACCGAAGCAAAGTCCGGCGGCAGATGATCCCCTGATGTCTTCATTCGCGGCATGTGCAGGACGGTTCTCGGCCGAGTTGGAACATGCCTGGCTTATGAATGATGACCGCACGGATCAGATCGCGCATCGCCGGGTGCAGTTCATCGACCTTCTGAACGCGACGGTGCCCGACGATCAACGACGTCATGCGCTTCACCTGCGTATCGGCGCCAAGATGGCGCATGCGCAATTGCTGACCGCCGCCAGCTTCTCACGCGATGCGGATCGCTCCAAATGGGCGGCGCGGCGTGCCCGGGCCGAGATCGACTATTGCACAGGATTCTTGCTTGAAAGCTGAAACGCCCAAAGATTTGGCGTTTCTTTCGCACAATAAAATGGCGAACCCGCGAAAGTCTGCGCAATTTTTGACGGATTGACGCCAGGGGCCGTTTTTCAACCCCCGCCGATCTCGCAGTCGCAGCAATTTCCATGGAACGACTTCTTCCGGGATCACACAAATCCCGTTGAACGTGCGATGGTGCTGGCCTTGCAATTCCAAAACACCACCGCACTCCGCAATTAGATTGCGTGGGGGGCATATGGGGGATCACACCCTTGAAAGCAACGCTTCCCCGCGCAGTGCCTGAAGGAAAACTGCGATGAAAAAGACACTTCTTAGTTCTGCTGCCGTCCTGGCCGCTTCGATGCTGCCGGCCATGGCGCAAGACTGCCCGATCAAGGTGGGAGTGCTGCACTCCCTGTCCGGAACCATGGCGATTTCAGAAACAACACTAAAAGACACGATGGAAATGCTGATCGAACAGCAAAACGCCAAAGGCGGCGTTCTGGGCTGCGAGTTGGAGGCCGTCGTGGTCGACCCGGCGTCGGACTGGCCGCTCTTTGCCGAAAAAGCGCGCGAGCTGATTTCGGTACACGAGGTTGACGTGATTTTCGGCAACTGGACATCCGTGTCGCGGAAATCGGTTCTACCTGTGATCGAAGAGTTGAACGGACTTCTGTTCTATCCGGTTCAATATGAAGGCGAGGAATCCTCAAAAAACGTCTTCTACACCGGCGCCGCCCCCAACCAGCAGGCAATCCCGGCGACGGATTACTTTCTGGAAGAACTTGGCGTTGAGAAATTCGCGCTTCTGGGCACCGACTATGTTTACCCCCGGACGACGAACAACATCCTGGAAAGCTATCTTCAGCAGAAGGGCATCGCCGAGGACGACATCTTCGTCAACTACACGCCCTTTGGTCATTCTGACTGGTCCAAGATCGTCTCGGATGTTGGGGCTCTTGGTGCGGACGGCAAGAAAGTCGGCGTGATTTCAACGATCAACGGCGACGCAAACGTGGGCTTCTACAAGGAACTCGCGGCTGCTGGCATCAGCGCCGACGACATTCCCGTTGTGGCCTTCTCGGTCGGCGAGGAAGAATTGTCGGGTCTCGACACCACCAACCTTGTTGGTCACCTCGCAGCCTGGAATTACTTCCAGTCAGCAGACACCGATGCCAACGCCGAATGGGTCGAGGCCTGGAAAGCCCGCATGGGCGACGAGCGTGTGACGAATGACCCGATGGAGGCGCATTACATCGGCTTCAACATGTGGGTGAATGCGGCGACCGAAGCAGGTACCACCGATGTCGATGCCGTGCGCACCGCCTTGTACGGGCAGGAATTCCCGAACCTGACTGGTGGCACCGCTGTCATGCTGCCGAACCACCACTTGGCCAAGCCGGTTCTGATCGGCGAGATCACCGAGGATGGTCAGTTCGACATCATCAGCCAGACGGAGGAAGTGCCGGGCGATGCCTGGACGGATTTCCTGCCGGAATCGGCGGTGCTGAAATCCGATTGGGCGGAACTCGATTGCGGGATGTACAACACCGAAACGTCGTCCTGCGTTCAGATCAAGTCGAACTACTAAGCATGGTGGGTTGAAAACCCACCCTACGGGTGCGGCGCATGTCGCCCCCAGAACGCCTTACGGGGGCTGAACTATCCATGTCGCTTATACGTCGGTTCAACATCGGTTTCATGTCGGTGCTTCTGTGCGCTCTTGCCTTGCCACTTTCGGCGCAGAACGCCGAGGCGCCGATCCAGCAACTTTTGCAAGAACATGGCGAAATCATCGCCAAATCCTCGCGCAAGACCATCGGTCCTGCCATCGACGCGCTTGCCGCCAGTGGTCTGGCCGAGGCCCAGGTCGTGCTGGAACGCTGGCAAAACAAAGAGATGTGGCGCGACAAGGACACCGGGCTTTTCGTCTATGGCGAAGCCTCGGGCAAGGAATTGACGGCGTTCGACTTTGCCGATGGCGCGGAACTTGGCACTTTCGTTGCCCGTGACTTCAAACAGTTGAAACCCAACAGCGGCATTCGCGGCATGATCGGCGCGGCCCTGGTGCAATTCCAACTATCAGGGTCCTTTGCCGAAAAGATGCAGGCCCTGAATGCGATCGAGCGTGACTCGGAGGTGTCCCACCTTGCGGCCCTGACCAAAGTTCTGCCCGACGAAACGGACCAGTCTGTGCAAAGTCGCATGGAACGCCTTCAGGGACTTTTGACAATCCGCTTCGGCGCGACCGACGAGGAGAGGATTGCTGCCATCCAGCGGTTTGACGGCGATCTTGGTGTCGATGTCCGGGCCGCATTGAACCCGCTTTTGGCCGTGGAGGTCGGGGCTTCGGCACAAGCACCCGAGGGCGATGACATCGCCCGCATCCTGACCGTCGGCAGCGACGACCTGCCGCGCGAGTCCGCTTATGACCTTCTGGTTGCCGCTGATCTGGCGAAACCCCGGATCAGCCGGTACGACAAGCGGAACGCGCTTTTGGCCAACATCTCGGAGGGATCGGTCGCGGGGGTTCAGGTGGCGACCCTGAACAGCGAAGACGCACGCGACCTTGCTTATGAAGCTTTGGCCGAACAGGGCGTGGTAGACCCTGTGGCCACCGAAGCCGAGGTGGATGAAACGCTGGCAGGCTTCACGTTCTACGAACGCTACAGCGGCTCGCCTTCAGTGGCCGTTGCCGCGGCGGCGGTGCTGACGGGCATCGAAAACAAGGTGGCATTCAACCAGGCATTTGACCTTGGCCTTGACGCCCTGTCGCTCGCTTCGATCTACTTTCTTGCCGCCATCGGTCTTGCTATCACCTTTGGCGTGATGCGCGTGATCAACATGGCCCATGGCGAGTTCATCATGATGGGCGCCTACACCGGCTACGTCGTCCAGCAGATCATCCCGGATTACACGATTTCCATTATCGTCGCCTTGCCGCTGGCCTTTGCCGTCACCTTCGGCGCAGGGGTCACGATGGAACGGCTAGTGATCCGCCACCTCTACCATCGCCCGCTGGAGACGCTTCTGGCGACTTTCGGGATTTCCATTGCCCTGCAACAGATCGCCAAGAACATTTTCGGCACGCAAGCGCGGCCCCTCACCTCGCCCGGCTGGCTGGACGGATCGCTGGTGTTCAATGACATCGTGTCGATCAGCTATATCCGGATCGCGATTTTCGTTTTGGCGCTTTTGTTCATGGCGCTATTCCTTTTCGTCATGAACCGCACTCGATTGGGGCTGGAAGTGCGGGCGGTGACGCAGAACCCCCGCATGGCGGCCTCGATGGGGATCAACCCCGACAGGATCAACATGCTGACCTTCGGCTTCGGCTCGGGTATTGCCGGGATTGCGGGTGTGGCGATTGGGCTTTACGCCAAAGTGACCAGCGAGATGGGCGCGGACTATATCGTGCAAAGCTTCATGACCGTGGTCGTGGGCGGCGTTGGCAACATCTGGGGCACGCTTCTGGGCGCGACCATGGTTGGCTCGCTGCAAAAAGGGATCGAATGGCTGAACCCCTCGAACACACTGGCCGCACAGACCTATATGATCCTCTTCATCATCCTCTTCATCCAATTCCGGCCGCGGGGGATCATCGCGCTTAAAGGCCGGGCGGCGGAGGCATGAGCATGGCGGAACTGACAGCAGGCCCTGTGCGTCGCACACCTTTCGTGGTGCGTTATCCGTCGGTGCTTATCTTTCTGGCCTGTTTGGGGCTGTTCACCCTGGGCGTGACGATCCTGTCCGAAGGGTTCGGTATCGGCGTCATCTCGACCAGTTTCGTCAAGACCCTGGGCAAGACCCTGTGCCTCTGCCTCGTCGCGCTGGCGATGGATCTGGTCTGGGGCTATTGCGGTATCCTCTCCCTTGGGCACATGGCCTTCTTCGGAATGGGCGGTTACGCGATAGGCATGTGGCTGATGTACGAGCGGACGCGTCTGATCGTCGTCGAGAGCCTCGCCGCCGGAGGGCTGCCGCCAACGCCCGAAGAGGTCTCCAGCGGGATCGCTGGCCAGATCTTCGGTGTCGTCGGAGCCTCAGAATTTCCGCCGATCTGGGCCTTTGCCCATTCTCTGCCGCTGCAACTGGCCGCCGTCGTACTGGCGCCGGGGCTTCTGGCGCTGGTCTTTGGCTGGCTGGCCTTCCGCAGCCGGGTGACAGGTGTGTACCTTTCGATCCTGACGCAGGCGATGACGCTGGCGCTGTCACTGTACCTGTTCCAAAACGACAGCGGATTGCGCGGCAACAACGGTCTGTCAGGCCTGCAGAACCTGCCGGGGTTGGAGAGCACTAGTCAGGCCATCGTTTCGGTCTGGTTCCTTTGGGCCTCGGCCCTGGCCCTGGGACTTGGATACGTGCTGGCGACTTGGATGGTATCGGGCAAGTTCGGCTCGGTCCTCAGGGGCATTCGGGACGACGAAGCGCGGGTGCGCTTCCTTGGCTATCCAGTCGAGGCGTTCAAGCTGTTTGTCTTCACCGTATCGGCCGTGCTCGCTGGCATTGCAGGCGCAATCTACTACCCACAGGCGGGCATCATCAACCCGGCGGAACTGGCGCCGATTGCCTCGATCTATCTGGCGGTCTGGGTGGCCATCGGCGGGCGTGGGCGATTGTACGGAGCCGTGATCGGCGCGGCTTTCGTCTCGCTCTTGTCGACCTGGTTTACCGGCGGGCAAGCCCCTGACCTGAACATCGCCGGGTATCGCATTCAATGGGTCGATTGGTGGACCGTCCTGTTGGGGCTGTCCTTCGTGGCGGTTACGCTTTTCGCACCGAAAGGCATTGGAGGGCTGTTCGACGCCTTGGCAGCGCGTCGCAACCCCAATCGGCATGGGCGCGACCTGGGGCCGGGCCACGGTTCTTTGAGAGAAAAGGAGGCAGATGCATGAGCGCGCTTTTTGAAGTCTCGGGCGTGTCGGTCAGCTTTGACGGGTTCAAGGCGCTGAACAACCTGTCGTTCAGCATTGACAGGGCCGAATTGCGGGCGGTCATCGGCCCGAACGGCGCGGGCAAGACCACCTTCATGGATGTGGTGACCGGTAAAACCCGGCCTGACGAGGGCCATGTGCTTTGGGGCGAACCGCCCGTGTCTTTGCTGGGCAAATCGGAAAGCAAGATCGCCATGGAAGGGGTCGGGCGCAAGTTCCAGCGACCCACGGTGTTTGAGGATCAGACGGTTCAAGACAACCTGATGATGGCGCTGAAAAAGTCGCGGTCGCCGCTGGCCGTGCTGCTGTTCAAACCCGAAACACCGGACTTTGCCCGGGTCGAAGAACTGGCGGATGTCATTGGGCTGGACGCGGTTCTGTCACGGAAATCTGGCGAGTTGTCCCACGGGCAAAAGCAATGGTTGGAGATCGGGATGCTCTTGGCACAGGAACCGAAGCTGTTGCTGGTGGACGAACCTGCGGCAGGCATGACGACCGCAGAACGTCAGAAGACCACGCAAATTCTGCGGGACGCGGCGAAGACCCGCGCTGTCGTCGTAGTGGAACACGACATGGATTTCGTGCGGCGTTTGGATTGCAAAGTGACCGTGCTGCACGAAGGCTCGGTTCTGGCCGAAGGCTCGATCGATCACGTCACCAAGAACCAGCAAGTCATCGAGGTGTACCTTGGCCGATAGTTTCCTCAGCATCCGCGATCTGACGCTGCACTATGGCGGCAGCCAAATTCTGAACGGCGTGGATTTCGACGCGGCCCAGGGCGAGGTCACCTGCGTGATGGGCACCAATGGCGTAGGCAAGACGTCGCTGTTAAAGGCGCTGGCGGGCACCCATCCCCGGTCGGGGGGCGACTATGATCTGGACGGCCAAAGCATCGGAAAGCTGAAGGCCTTTGACCTTGCGCGGAAGGGCGTTGCCTATGTGCCCCAGGGGCGCGAGATCTTTCCGTTTTTGACGGTGCAGGAAAACCTTGAGACGGGATTTGCCTGCCTGCCAAGTGGCGAACGCAAGGTGAAGGACGAGATTTTTGATCTGTTCCCCATTCTGAAGAAGTTCCTGCAACGGCGGGGCGGTGACCTTTCAGGCGGCCAGCAACAGCAACTGGCGATCGCGCGCGCGCTGGTGTCGAACCCGAAAGTGCTTCTTCTGGATGAACCGACCGAAGGTATCCAGCCGAACGTCATCCAGCAGATCGGCGGCACCATCCGCATTTTGAAGGAACGCGGGAACATCGCTATCGTCCTAGTCGAACAGTATCTGTCCTTCGCCTATGATCTTGGGGATGCCTTCGTCGTGATGGAGCGCGGTGCCGTCAAACTGAGCGCGCGAAAGCCGGAACTATCACTCGAAAAGCTGACCGCAAGCACGTCTTTGTAGTACGCAATGGCAGGGTGATCTGTATACTATTCTTCCCTTCATAACCGGTTTCGCCGCTTCAAGGCCGTAAGTCTGTTCCAAACCGGCGAACGGCAAGTGCCATTCACCGACGCGGGTCAGATTTCAATCTGCTCCGCAATAGTGAGAGCATCTTCCAACTCAACGCCAAGGTAACGCACTGTACTGTCAATCTTAGTGTGACCCAGCAAAAGCTGCACTGCACGGAGATTCCCTGTCTTACGGTAAATCTCCGCTGCTTTGGTTCGGCGGAGTGAATGGGTTCCGTAACCGCTCGGTTCCAATCCAATCGCTGTCACCCAATCCCGGACAAGCCGACCAAACTGACGCGTTGAGATATGGGGTCGCTCGAGGAAACGGCTCGGAAACATGAAGCTACAGCCCATCATCTTTGGCGACTTGACCCAAGCATGAACCGTATCCCGTGTGTTTTCCGTCAGTTCGAATTGTACTGGTTTCTTGGTTTTGCTCTGGACCACTGAAACCCGTTCTCGAGCACGATCATCTTTGACCAGATCGGTCACGGCAAGCCTAACCAAATCGCATCCACGCAGCTTGCTATCAATGGCGACGTTGAACAGCGCAAGATCGCGCAGATTTCCGGCGAGTTCGAGCCGAGCACAGATCGCCCAGACCTGCTTGGGAAACAAGGGGCGTTTCTGGCCGATGATCCGCCCCTTGTTCCATGCTCTGCGCTTTGGGGTGACTGCGGGAAGTTGAGCTCTAGGCATAATGTGCCCTCCAATCCGCCCTCCGCACCCAATCATCGGCACCGCGCCAACGAGGCACTTGTACAATCGAATCGGATGCCTGCTGTCCGAAGCCCACTCTACTTGAGTTCTCGGTGCAGGCATTGAACCGCTTTGAGTTCGTTGGCGGACATAGGTTGTGATGCACCCCAGAACGGAATCAAGGCGCGTCAGCCCCACCGTGGAAGCACCGGTCCGGTGGGCCGACGCTTGCACGGATTTTCACGGATCACTGCTTTAGTCTACATCCTGTGAATCCGGGCGCACATTCTTGCTATGCAATATTTGAATGGCCGAATTCAGCGCTGCGCCGTGACACAAGAATTTGTGCGTGCCCAGAATTTTCCGTGTTGCGAGCGCACGCAGCGAAAAAATCCAAGGTACAGGTTGGGCTCTGAGCGATGGTTCGCTACCCGTTGCCGGAATTCCCGCTGCCAGACAGCGAACGACGCATGCTCACTTTTGCGGCCTGAGAATCACGAATTTATACAGGTGGTTCGGACGGAAATGCGTTGTCTACGCGAAGGGACGCTATCAGACCGCGAAGGGACCCCGCGTTTCTTTGGCACCGCATGGCCGTGAAGAGCCCAGTTCGGCCAAGGCTGCAAAGTCGACGAACGGCTTGCTCATGGGGTTTAAAGAGATGTTTCCAACCGTTCGCAGAAAAGCCCCTTTGGCTCCGAGGCGAACGTCAAAAGCAAGCGGCCAACCATTCACAAAATGCCGCTGACGCCTGTTTTTCGGGGAGGCCCGTATTTCGTTGGATGACATAATGTGACTGACCATTCGCGATGGGGTCACCGACAATATTGATGGCGCGCCCTGCGGCGATGGCCTGTTGTGCGAACCGTTCGAACATAATCGCGCAGCCGTTCTCCGCGGCGGCCAATTCACAGGCCGCGACCGAGGTGTCAACAATGATGCGGGGAGAAATCCTGTCAATTGGCAGGCCGTTGGCGGATAAATAACGCGCCCAATGGTCGTCAAAGCCCAGAACGTGAATGGCATCAAGTTGCATCAGATCCGCGGGCCTTTGGACTTTCGTTGATGTCTGCACCCCGCAGACGGGCAGGATTCTCTCGTCCGACAGCTTGACCATGCGTGGGTTTGCGTGGGTCTGCGCGGCGAGCAAAATCTCGACATCGACGGGGTGTTTTTCCAGCACATTTTGCCACAGCGACGTTTCAAGCTTGATCACGATTTGCGGGTGTTCATCTTGAAAGGTGGACAGCTTCGGCGTCAGCCAGATGATCATCGCCGCAGAGGCGCGCACAACGATGGTCGTTTCTAGCTCCGGCCCAAAAAGCCCGCTGGTCGAAAACGCGATGTGTTCAAGCGCCTCACGCACCGAAATCAGATAGGCTTGCCCGATATCCGTAAGCTGCAGGCTTTTGGCGCGGCGGATGAACAGGTTTTGCCCCAGCTTGGTCTCCAGCGCCTTGATATGTTGGCTGACGGCGGTTTGCGTCAGGCCCAATTCATGGCTTGCGGCGGTAAAGCTCTGGTGGCGGGCCGCGGCCTCAAACGTGCGCAGCCAATTCAGATTGAGATTCTGTTTCACCCGTGTGGCATAAGATATTTATGTGCTTGAGGGCAATTCGTTTCGTTTATCTTCTGCCAACTGCTCGTCTATCAATGGGTAACGGGCCCGCGTCTGCCCGATTTCCAAAGGAGAGTGCGATGTCAAAGACCGATTTTGGAACCCATGCTGACATGGCCCTGAACCTCGTCGATCTTGCGCGTTATCCAATTGCTGATCTGGATAAGGGCGCGGGTGCGGCGTTCCTGAAGGACTGTCAGGACCACATGGAGGCGTACGGCTGGTGCAATCTGGATGGCTTCATTCGCGCGGACGCATTGGCCGCCCTTGAGGACGAATCCAGCAGCCTTTTGCCCGGTGCCGAGGTGCTGACAATCAAACGCAACATCTATCAAGGTGCGATTGATCCGTCCTTGCCAGAAGATGATCCGCGACGTCGCGAATACACCCATGTGGCTACTCAGCTTGCCGATGACCAGATACCGGCAGATACGTTGATCCAGCAGTTATATAAGTCGGATGTCCTGACGGACTTCGTTCGCCGTGTGCAGAAAAAGACCGTGTTGCATCGTTGTGCAGATGAGTTTCAGGCACTGAATGTTGTCGCACTTTACCCCGGCAGTTGGCATGCATGGCATTATGATACAACCGAATGTACCGTGACGTTGCTTTTGAAAGCAGCTGAAAGCGGTGGCGATTTTGCATTCTTGCCAAATTCGCGCACAGATGAGGCCGAAGACCGTGACGCCGTGGACCGGTTATTGGCGGGGGATATGTCCCATGCGCATAAATTCGATCGTGGGGCCGGGACGTTTACACTGTTCCGTGGCGGATATTCCTTGCACGGTGTGACCGAAGTGTTCGGCGCGCATCCCAGAATGACGGCAATTATGACCTATGATGAACAAAAAGGTCGTGTCATCAGCGACGACATCAACGTACGCATCTATGGCACACGCGTTGAAAAAATCCTTGAGGATCGTAGGGCCGCACTGGCGCAGGCTAAAGGAATATCACAATGAAAACCGCTCTCCTCGTTATTGATGTGCAAATGGCGCTCGCCCATGACGATGCTGCTGGGGCCGCGCGGTCTTGCCCTGAAGCGTCTGACAATATTGGACGTTTGCTGTCGCAATTCCGCGCATCTGGTGACAAGATCATCCACATCCACCACCACGGCACAGATGCGGATGATCCGTTTCACCCAGATGCACCGGGTTCTGCCGTTCAACCGTTTGCCGCACCTCAGAACGGCGAACAAGTGATCGTCAAACACGCCTCTAGTGCATTTGGTGGCACCACGCTTTTAGCTGATTTGCAGGGCGCGGGCATTGAACGGGTCGTCATCTGCGGTGCGACCGCCAATCATTGTGCTGAATCCGCCGCACGCTCGGCCAGCAGCCTTGGGTTTGATATGATCTATGCCTCTGATGCGGTCTGGGCCTATGACGCAACCGGTCCAGACGGGGTTGCCCATACCGCCGCGCAAATCCACTCGGTGACCCTTGCAAACCTTCACGGCGAATTTGGTGCGGTCCAATCGACCGACGAAATCCTCGCCGCTTGATTTCAGGAGACGCACACATGCGCATTGGTTTTATCGGGCTTGGCACGATGGGTGGGGCGGCGGCCCTGAACCTGATCAAGGGCGGGCATCAGCTGGCCGTTTGTGATCTGGACGCTAAGCGCGCCGAACGGCATCTGGCGCTTGGGGCGACGTGGGCTGATACGCCCGCCATGGCCGCCAAAGATGCCGATATCGTCTTTACTATGGTGTTTGGTCCCAAGCAGATCGAACAGGTGGTTCGGGGTCAAAACGGTCTACTGTCGGCGATGGGGGCGGGGCAGGTTTGGGTTGATATGACAACCAACCAACCGACCCTGGCACGAGCACTTGGAAGCGCATTGGCAGCCAAGGGCGTCCAGCCGGTCGACGCCCCGGTATCAGGCGCGGTTGATGGCGCACGTGCAGGCAATATGCCGCAATTTGCTGGCGGCGACGAGGACACGATCGAGCGTATCCGCCCCGTGATGGAGCTGATGGGGCCGATGCACTACATGGGCCAAAGCGGCAACGGGTCAATCACCAAACTTGCCAGCAACCAACTTTGGGCGATCCACGCCACCGCGATGGGAGAGGCATTGGTCATGGCCGTAAAATCCGGCGTTGAATTGCCCCGAGCATGGGAAGCTCTGAAAATTGGGGCCAGCGATAGCTGGTGTATGCACCATGATGCGCCGTCGGTCTTTGCAGGGCACTACGATCCATCTTTCACGCTAGACCTGTGCCAAAAAGACTTGGGGCTCATTGTCGAGGCCTGCGATGACGCAGGAACACCGGCCCCCGCGACACGTCTGGTCTGCGCGCAATTTGAAAAAGCGCGAAAAACCTACGGCGGCGACAAGGGCGAACTGCACGTAATCAAGCTGGAAGAAGATGCCGCCGGTGTGTCACTGCGTACGGATGGTGACTGGGTGCCCCATTGGGAGAAATAGCGATCCAGGCCACTTTGGTATGCCCCAACCGAAGTCAGTTGCTGACTTTGGCACCGTTTCAGCAAAAGTCGGCATTGTCCGCGACCTGTAAATTCCCACCTTAAAGAATGCTGCGCGGTGCGCGAACGGCCAGAATGGCCGCCGCACCGCAACATGAGAAGTTGCGCGGGTGCCGAAAAATCCTAGCTGCGAGCGCACGCAGAAAAAAATAGCAACGACTGGTGGGGGCTCAAACCAGTCATCTGACGGTTTCAGTAGGTCATCGGTTCGGTTCAGACGGTATGAAGGCCTGCTATGCAGGACAATGCCGACATTGGATTTTCCTGCTTTGCTGATGCAGCATTCTCTCGCACGTGCGGCACCACCATTGATACGATGCAGCGCATGTCGCCGAACCAGTCGTTCGCGGTCGTTGATTTGCAGCAAACCGAAAACATTTCGACAAGTTTTCAATTGGCGACTTGAAATAGCAACTCGTATCCCACAAGCATTCAGCAAATCATTTTCGCTTTCGTTGAACGCCTAACGACGGACGTTATTTGGCTTAAGTGAAATAGTTTAAAGGATAATAATGCACGCAGTCGTTTTGTTTTTTTCGCTTGTCCTCTTGGTGTTTGCTGGAGCTGCTCAAGCTCAGAGCGTTATCACTCTTTCTGAGAAAGGCGGATTACACGCAGCTTACGTAGTTCCGGTAGACGACCTCGACCGTGTGGACGTGCAGCTAATTGTTCTCTCGGGGGCGTATGACGATCCGGAACCATCCGGTACGGCGCATCTGACTGAACATCTGGCCGCGTTTTCAGCGGATGCTACCATTCTGAGAAAGCCCCGAGAGCGTGATATCCATGCGACAACGCACAACGTATCTACTGTCTACACTAATTCTGGCGTTCCTTCCGACATAGAAATGCTGTTGCGGCTGTCTCGGGCGGTTCTTGACACCCCAACACTGCCGAAAGGATTTGCGGAAAGCGAAATTGATATCGTTCAGCGTGAAACACTGCTACGCGAAAGACAGTCTCCGCTTCGCTGGCTCCGAAGAATTGCGCTTCAAAACCTCTATGGCACTCTGCGTGGTCGGGCAAATAACACCATTGAAGATCTTCCCAAATTGAACCTTGAGAAGGCCTATCAGTTTCACGAAACACACTATGTGCCATCCAATGTGACGTTAATCGTGTCGGGGAAAATTGACCCTGATAAAGCCGAAGAACTCGTTGCACGTATATTTGGGGACACAGAACCTTCTGAGGTTCCTCAGAAGCCCTGGTTAGACCACAAACCGGATCCCGAGCTCAAGTTTATTGAACGCATTAGGTCGGACAAGCTGGCGCATGACACAGTCCAGTTTGCGAAATTCGTGGACTTCGAAGATCGGTCAACCAGCATCGAGATGCAGGGGGCATTTTTCATCGCCATCGATATTTTGAACGAAAGGCTATACAAGGCCCTGTACTATCAAGACGAGCGCGTTTTCAGCGTCGATGCAGACTGGTATTTTGCCAAGAATGCTGATCTGGAACTTACCATAGATTTGCACCTGATGCCCGGCTTCAGCTTGGACCCGGCGCACAGCCATCTGACAGAAACTCTGGCGAATTTGTTGAACGAACCGATCACCAGGGACGAAATCAATCAAGCACGCCAGACGCAGGTCGTTGGAGCCCGGAATGCCGCGCGCCGACCCGTAGAGTTTCTATCATTCCTGACGAATGTGGCTTCTGATGGCTTCCCACCTGTCACACCGTCAGTATTTGTCGAGATCTTGAACGATACGACAGATCAGGACGTTATTGATTTTGCCGAAAAGGTCATCAAGCCATCAGCCACATCAGTCGTGTTGGCCGAAAAAGCAGAGTAACATGCAAGCATTCAAAAGCCGGTTCACTTCCTCTCTCTTAATGGTTCTCAGCCTGCTGTCAGCGCAGCAGGTCCGAGCAGAGCTGATCGCAACGACTGGCGATGCGAATATTGTTTATCTGATGCCACTAGAAAACGGCATCTCAGAACTCACCTTGGTTTGGCCAATTGATCGGCCAACAACAGAACGGGTGGCCGCGTTGCGCGCTGGTCTCGCAAGTATCGTGTCAGGAGGAACATCAAGCCGTTCCTCCCACAAAATTGCTAAATACAAGCAGTTGAAGGGGATCAGGTATTACGTCGAAACAAGTCGCCATAGTCTGATGCTCACTGTTTCGGCGCCAAACGAAGTCTTTCCAGAGACCATCGTCCACCTCGAAAATCTATTGCTTGAGCCGGAATACTCCGACGGCTGGTATGCAAGAGAGCTGCAGTATTCCAGCCCAATCAAGTCTACCAGGACCAGAATGCCAGAACATGTTCTGGATGAAGTGGCGGATTTCCTAGAGTACGAACCTGACGAAGCAGAAACCGAGGTTTGGGATGGCCAATTTCGTTTCGGTCAACCCATTCAGGCAATCCTAAGATCTGGAGATGAAGAAGTAGAACGCCGCACCATTCGACTGGTTAACAATCTTCCCCGCCCGAAGGGAAAGTGGGAACTGCCTTTTGCAAAATGGGCTGAAGCGTTGATTGGCACGGATGCGGATGACTTCACCCTTCCAGCAGGTGTCATTCACTTTGCCGATCCCGACTCTTCCGAGATGCTGATCCTTTTTGTCAAAGCAGAGGAGTTTGCGGACGAGGCTGACCAAGTTGGAACAAATGTCTTGGTGGATTACATTGGCGCAAACCAAGGGTCTGAGATGTTTCGGATAATCCGCCAGGAAATGCGTGCGGCTTACGATCCACGTTCAGATTTCGTTGTCATGGGGAAGAGAAAGGCGATTATCTCACTGAGCGCAACAGTTGAGGCGGTAAGATGGCCAGAGATCTATGAGAAAATAAAGGAAATCTATCAGAGTGTCCGCAGCGGGAAGATTGAACAAGAAGGTTTCGAGATTCAGTTCGGTCAGTTGGACCGGGCTTACTATCGCGATTTTTTCACTGAGCCTGTCTGGGGAACGCGGCAATACCTGCACGAGTACCCCGAGGGCGCTGACGGGACTATCGAAATTCCACTTTTTGGCGTGTTTCAAACACTGTCATTGGAGGAGACGGCAGCAATCTCACATGAGCTTTTGCCGCCTTTGGAGGATTTCCTTCTTATTCTGATCGGAGGAGGAAACTCTCCTCTGGACCCGTTGCAATCAAAAGGTTTCTGCTCGATGCCGAAAAGCACCCCATTGAGGTTTTGCCTTGATGTGCTTTCGAATGCTGAAAACCTATAGATCAAATGCAATTGTAGTTGGCCTTTAAAAGGAAGCACTAGCCCCTGCAAAGCTCAATTGCCACGCAAAGCAGTCATAAGTGTTTAGTGCAGCATTGTGCAAATTGGGCGCAGAGCCAGGTTTCGCCGCTTGCGGCGCCAAAGTTCGCTCCTGCCATGCGAACTACAGCACATCGACCGTGACAGTGGAAGATCAGAAGCTTGACCTATTCTGCCGATGGCTGGTTCCGTTCCATCTGCGCCAAGTTGCCTGCTGCATTGGCAATCGGCCGCAGCGAGCCCATAGCGTGAATACGATTTTCACGCTGCGCGTGCTCGCAACGCCAATTTCACTCCGTCGTCTTTGTGTCCCATGCTGGGCATCCAGCATTCGGCTTGGAGCACCTGCCACAAAACGACTCAGCGGATCACGTGGACAGAACAATTGGCGTGGTGAACGACCCGGTTCGCAGTCGACCCAATAAAAATGTTCTCGATCCCCGGCTTGTGTGAGGCCAGCACGATGCAATCGATGCCATTTTCATTTGCGAAATCAATGATCGCTCGGCCAGCGCTCCCCGAGATAAGCCGCAGTTTCGCCCCCGGTAGCTCTGCAGCGTTCCGATGTAAGCCTTCCTGAAGCTCTTGTCGCGTGTTGGCCAGAACTTCCTCGGGTATCTGGGATGCCACATATGCAGGGATCGGCTCCTGCACATGGAGTACTGTGAATTCCGCATCGGCACTCGCCAGCAAACGAGCAGCTTCAAATGAGGCCTGTGTATCGTGATCGTTGTCCAGCGCGACTGGAATCAGAATGTTCTTATACATGTTAGTCACCTTCGATTGCTCCAGCTACGATCATTCCGGCTTCCGCGGTGATACAGCACTCTAAACCGGTTCGGATTTCGAAGACCTACCCGCTTTCTTTGCTGTGCTTGCAACATCATCTATTGTTTTTTCCACAGCTTCGGCTTCGGTTTCCGCTGCAAATGCTGCACATCGGGCAACTGTTTCGAACCATTCCTGAGCGTCAGCCACGAGGCGTTCGGCTGAATGCTTCTGCCACTCTGCTATGGATTGCAGTGCTTTCGCCGGATCAGTCGGGTCTACAGCAGACGCCGAGCGCGCAGCTTCTAGCGCGGTTCGAACAGCCTCGTGACGCCTCTCAAACCAATGTTGAGCAAAGGCCTCTGCCTCTTTCAGTGATTTCTCCTGCGTGTCCCAGAATTGCTCAAGCTGAGCGCCTAAAAACGGATTGGCCGTAGTAGTCGGCTGCATCTGCTTGAAAACATCAACAAGTGGATTGGAGTAGCTTGATTTTGGCTTCTCTTCAGGCATCGGAGATTCCTCCTCATCTTCCCAATGCTGAATGTTACCAAATCCCGTAGAAAATAACCTTAATGTAGATCAACCGGCGTCAACAAACGTGGGCAGTGGTCCTCTACAATCTAATGGCAGCATTTGTACCAACCTACTCGATTTGAAGAGACTCCAGATAATAGATCACATTTGCCAACGGCACACCTGCGAACATCGGCTGGCCGTCAGGCATGGTCAGCGCAACTTTTTGGTCCGAATCCAAAGCTGGTCCAAAAATGGGCATTTCTCCGCCATGCGCGAGCAATGGTGCGCGACCATCAATTTGACGCGCCACCGCCTCAATCGGAAAAACGCCGTCGTTTTGGGCCGCAAGCCTGGTCAGATCAGGTGTCCTTATTGCCAGCATCTCCGCCATTGGACCATCCCCAGTGGCCTCAAATCCATGGCACTGCCAGCAATAGGTTCTGTAGAGATTGTTTCCGTTTTGAAGGTCAATATCCTGCGCCAGTGCAGCACTTGCAGCAAATATTGACAAAAGAAGTCCGCGATAAACTGGCATCTGTTCCTCCTCGAACGTCAGCATTTCGCGTTTAGACTACGCGGTATTGAGCGAACGCTTCATTGATCTCGCTCATATTCAGCCTTTGAGTACCAGCTGGGAAAAACTGCGACGAAAGTAAGTTCGCTGCAGTCGGTTCCGCTTGGCTGGTCGGTTCTTGGCAGCCAATGACATAGATCAATTCAAAAAGGTACATTACATAGTAAAGCGTGAATGTTTCAGCGAGGTTGCCGTTCATCGCCTGCATCCAAATCAAACATGGTGATAAGCGGAAATGCAAAAGTGTGGAAGTTCCACCGCAGGGGCTCGGAATGAATGGTGGTGAGTCCCTCGTTAGTGACTGGTGTATTTAACCGCGCTGTAGCTTCGGTACACAGGCGTTTGTCCATCGAGGAGTGAAGCCAATGCATACGGCCGATCCACCGACACCTAAACTCCGACGCGCGCTTACTGCCCCGTTGCTTACGCTTTACGGGCTCGGTGTCACCGTTGGTGCGGGAATCTATGTGCTTGTCGGTGCTACCGCCGAGGTCGCTGGTCCTTACGCCGCTGTTTCGTTTCTTATTGCAGCGCTCGTCGTTTCGCTTACGGCTTTGTCGTACGCCGAACTCGCGACCCGTTATCCCGTAAGCGCGGGAGAAGCAGCATACGTCGAAGCGGGGTTTCAAAGAAACTGGATTGCCGTGTTGGTGGGTCTCGCCGTCGCTGCTTCGGGAGTGATATCGGCTTCGGCCGTTGCGATTGGAGCGGCCTCCTATCTTCACACCCTGACCAACCTTGGCACCACGTTGCTTACGATCGGCATCGTGTCGGTTATGGGACTGATTGCACTCTGGGGCATTGCGCAATCAGTATTTGTGGCGGCAGTGATCACGATCATCGAGATTTCGGGGCTCCTGTTTGTGATTGGCTGGGGCATATCCGTGCAGGATCCGCAAGGCTATGCGTTCAGCGAGACGATTCCAGGCTTTGAGATCAACGCTTGGCGGGGCATTTTCGCGGCGTCGCTTCTGGCTTTCTTTGCCTTTGTTGGATTCGAGGACATGGCAAACGTCGCCGAAGAAGTAAAAGACCCAGTTCGCACAATTCCTAAGGCAATTCTGCTGACGCTCGTTCTGGCGACGGGTCTGTATCTGGCGACCTCAATTACGGTCCTGCTTGTTGTTCCTATCGATACCTTGTCGACTTCGACTGCCCCGCTTGCTTTGGTTTTTTCAAATGCACCCGAAGTAATCAAACAGGGGTTTGCCGCAGTCGCAGTCGTTGCAACAGTCAATGGCGTCCTGATCCAGATGATCATGGCGTCGCGGGTAATCTACGGCCTTGCCGACCGGGATCATCTGCCAAAAATACTGGCGAGTGTCCCACAGGTAACCCAGACACCAGTCGTCGCAACCCTGCTGGTAGTGGCGCTAATCCTTCTACTGACCCAAACACTGCCGATCGGCACCCTAGCAGAACGCACATCTCAGATCGTCTTGGGGGTGTTTGTGCTAGTCAATTTCTCGCTGATCTTTTTGAAGTTGAAACCGGATTCAACCCGACAACATTTCCACGTACCTCTTGTCGTGCCAATCCTTGGTGTGCTGACCAGCACCCTGCTTTTCGGCGCCGGGTTTCTTTGAGAGAAAATCCGACGGCGTTAGGTCGCCAGAACGGGATCCGAATGACGTATGAACACTGATCGACCTACACTTGGAAGGCGGCTCTCTGAATGGTGGCACCGGACATTCGTTGATCTGGTCGCGCAACTACAGTGGTCCTACATGCCACCGTTGATGGTGTACTTCGCGGCCGGAGTTTCGGGACTGACATCCGTCGTTGGCGCGTTTTTCCTCAAGGACAATCTGAATCTATCTGCTGCTTTCGTGGCGGGGTTGGCATTTTGGGCCGGGCTGCCCTGGATTTTGAAAATGCCGCTTGGGCATCTGGTGGATCTGTTCTGGCGTTGGAAATCGCTGCTGATATTGGTTGGCGCGTCTCTTATCACGGCCTCGTTGCTTATCATGTATGGACTTGTGACCGCGCCTGCCCAGATGGCCGGGGCCATGCTGCCTGAGCATTGGTATGTCGTTGCCTTGATCCTGGCACCTTCTGGTTATGCCATTCAGGACGTCGTGGCAGATGCCATGACGGTCGAAGCGGTACCACAAACCAACCAAGACGGGTACGCGTTTACGCATGAAGAAGTTCGTGCCCGCCACACTACCATGCAGACCCTGGGCAGGATTGCGATCATTTCCGGGTTTGCGGGAGTCGCAGCGGTTAACATCTGGATTTTTTCGGGCGCGGAGGATCTGGATAAAAGCGATCGTTTGGTTCTTTATGGTCAGGTCTATCTCGTCGCTCTGGTTGTCCCCTTTCTGTCGATCAGCGGAGTGGTTCTTCATGCTCTGATACAGCGTCGCCTCGTTAGTCTTGGGCACCTTCCACACAAACCGGATCAAGCCACCGAAGTAAGGTGGCCAATACTGCTGGGAGGTCTCGCGTTTGTTGTACTCAGCGTTGTGTTGGGAACCGCAAATTTCGCCTTTGCGCAAGAAACTGTTTTTGCGGTTTCGCTCACGGTCATTCTCTATCTCATGTCACGGCTGCTAAGGGAACTGGAGTCGAAACAGGCCAAGGTTCTGATCGGGACGGCGACAATCATTTTCGTTTTTCGCGCGGTCCCGTTGCCTGGTCCGGGATTGACCTGGTTCGAAATCGACGAGCTTGGGTTCGACGAACAGTTTCTGGCAATTCTGGCGCTCCTGACCTCACTACTAGCACTGCTTGGCCTGATCATCCTCAGGCCGTTTATGGCCAGTCGTTCCATCGCGCAGGTGGTGGTACTGCTCACCATTGCCGCCGGAGTGCTGGCCCTGCCTAACCTTGCTTTATACTACGGAGTGCATGAATGGACGGCCGCGCACACAGGCGGGGTTGTGGATGCAAGGTTCATCGCCATACTCGACACAGCCGTCGAGTCACCGCTGGGTCAGATCGCGATGGTCCCGATGCTGGCCTGGATCGCACGCAACGCCCCGACACATCTCAAGGCGACCTTTTTTGCTGTCATGGCGTCTTTCACCAATATGGCATTGTCGGCAAGTAGCTTGGGCACGAAATACCTAAACCAGGTATTTGTCGTGACTCGTGTCGTGACCGAACCCAGAACGGGTTCAGTTGCATCCATCGCTGACTATAGCCACTTGGGGAATTTGCTGATTACCGTGGGCCTGATCTCTGTCATAGTCCCACTGATTATGGTTTTTCTTGTGCAAAATTCACCATATCGGACAGGCGAATGAATACGCGGATCAGTCGCTTTCATTGAGAAGTGTCTTGAGGTGCAACACCGGAACGCCAATATTCGAACCACCAAACTCGGGTAAGATTGCGGCGTTGATCGCAACCACCTTACCGTTTCGGTTCAACGCAGGTCCCCCGCTTCCTCCAGTTGTGGTCTCTGCATCATAAACAATGGCGCCGGGACTGGTCTGGGCTACGATTCCCCGGCTGGCCAGGGGCCGGATTTTATTTTGTTCCGAAAGATGGGTCGCAATTGTCCAGAAATCCACGGCGCCTTTATTCTCTAGCGTTTTCAGAAAGCCCGGACCGGCCTGCGCGATAAGAGCCTTCAGGCCGGTTGGATATCCAAGCAGGAAAACTTCCTCTCCCGCTCGCGGCGGCTCATCTGCAAGTAACAGCCCAAGTCCCCGAACGCGTGTGGAGTCGATAGAGAGAAGCGCCAGATCTGCGGTTTCGCTTGCTTTATGCAAGACAGCCTTAATTGGTACAGTTTGATCAGGCAAATAGACCAGCAAACTCAGCATCTCGGCCTCCAGCGCTGCGGCCTGAAGGGCTTGTGCACGGTCGCCAGTGGTCCAGGGCAAGGCGACATGACGGTTGGTCACCAACAGAGGCGGGTCCTGTAGAAGAAACCCGGTTCCGGTAAACTGAAACTCAGCAGGTTCGCCCATCGCATCTGGTTCGAGCCACGGTTGTCCAAATGGCGTTTGCAGATTCTTTCCATCGGGGCCAACCACATGCCGCAGCAATTTCCCGCTTTTGATCTGCCGCAATCCATAGGCGCCCTGGACGAACGCGACGGAACGTGTAGAGGCTGTGATAATCCGCGTTGATGCGCCTGCGCGTTCCTCCAGCGTGCCAAGACGCTGCTCAGTGGACAGCACCTGACTCTCGAAAGCATCTTTGAGTGCACCCAAATCCTCTGGCGTCAACGAGTCTTCCCGGGTCTGTGCCAGCATAACGGCAACCGCTTCGATCTTATGGGATTCTCGTTCCAGGCTGTCCGCCAGCTTCCTGTCGTTCTGAAACAGTAAATACCCAAATACGGCGATCAGAAGAATTGCGCCAATAACGGTGATCCTGAAGAGAATTGTGGTTTGTGATGCTAGCCGACGCCCACTGTCGCGCAGTGCACCGGAAATTTTTCTTGGAAAGGGTCGACGGCTTGTTCTCGCATATGCGTACGCGTCGCTTAGGATATCCTCGACCGTGCGATGTGCAGGGAATGAGTGGTCGCACACCCTGTAGCGGGACATCGGGCCTTTTTCGCCGAATTCGATCATGTCGCCGTGCCTGAGGTCAACCGAAGCGACCTTGTGACCATTGACCCAGATATTCCGATCAGACAACGCGTTTAACGTGTAACCGTCATTTGACCACTGAAGAGTCGCAATGTCTTCGTCATAAGCTGGCACATCTTCTTTCGGTCTCAGCCTCAAGGTACGGTCCGGACTAACCGAGGCTGACACAGCGTTGTCGGCAAGCCAGACTACAGTCCCACGAGACGGGCCGGTCAAGCTCTCCAGGAATGCACGGACATTACCTGTATCAACTCCTGTGTCGCCTTGGTCCGGTGTCCGCATGGCCCATCTCTGTTTAATAGCGCTATACCCACTCTATCATGGGCAACCTCGAAACTTCCACGTTTGGCAATAAAGCACACAATCAGAGTATGCCCGGGCGCGGTTCTCCGGCGGTTAATTGTTACCGTCGAGTTAATTGCAAATAGGTGATGCTATCAGGAGAGGTCCAATGACCGACAGGCCTTCTATACATGTTGACCCGATCATGGTGAACGTGCGTGATCTTCTTCTGGCCACGTAGTGTCAATCGATGGTCCTTGATTTGGATGTTTTGCTGGGACTGTTTGCCTTCAAGCATCTGAACCTCCTCCTTTAGTGCTATAACGGCGAGGCAGTATTGTGCCAAAATACGGGCGCGGCCATTGATCTTACGCAAGCGGGTGTTCTGTCAGCCGCCTAGTTTTGCTCAGGTGCAAAAACTTATTTAGGTCTCTTGCGCAACCGAGCGTCTAAAAAGCAGCAGACTTGTTGCCAGAAGGATCGCGCCCAAGCACGCCATCCATACGAACTCTGCCCAGACCGTCTCGATCCCGGCACCTTTGAAAATGATGGACTGACTGGCTGACATGTAGTGGCGGGATGGGAGGATAGATGTTCCGATCTGAAGCCAGCCGGGCTGCGCTTCGATTGGCGTCTCTCCTCCTGACAGCATCAACATTGGAAGCACCGTCAGCATAACCAAAAGTGCGAATTGAGCCATTGAGCGCGCAATCGTCGCAAGAAACACCCCAAGCGCCGTCGCCGTGAAGAGAAAGAGAGCTGTGCCAATTAAAAACAACACCTTCGATCCCGCGATGCTGATCCCCAGGAAGTCTTGCATAACAAAGGTCAGCGATAGGGCGGTCGCTACCAGAACCACCGCAGCGTTTGCCCAGATCTTGGCGACCGCAATGTCAAATGGGGTAAGCGGCATCGCCAGCAGGTGTTCGATTGTTCCATGCTCGCGCTCACGGATCATGGCAGCACCGGTAAGGATTGTGGTCAGCCACATGATTTGGCCGATCAACGCGACGATACCGGCGAAACGAACAGTGTCGCGATTTGGATTAAATGCGCTGCGCACAATGATATCGATGGGCGGCGGGTCTAACAATTCTGCACCGATGGCAAAGCGCTGGATCTCGGCGCTCAAGATATTGATGATGTAGTTTGCTCCAATTCCGGCCTGCTCCATCGCTGTCGCATCGATCAAAACCTGAATTTCTGGCGCGCGCCCGGCTCGAACATCTTTCTCGAACCCTGGTGGCACTGCGACTACAAACAGGAAATGCCCTGCATCCATCTTTTCGGCCCCGGTGCCCGGTGCGATCTGAACAACGGGTTGGAATTCAGGCGGAAAAAACGCTGAGGCAAGCGAGCGTGAAAGCGGCGAGCCATCTTCGTCGGCAAATGCAATGGATGCATTGTTGACCGAGTTTGAAACGCCCGTTGCCTCCATTACGGGCGCCAGCGTGAATGACCAGACAAGCAGCGCCATCATCACCCAGTCGCGCCGAAGGCTCATCATTTCTTTCAAACCAAGCCAGAATATGCGGGACAATCGTTGCATTCACTTCTCCTGCGCTCGGAGTAACAGTGCAGCGATCAAGGTTAGCGCGGGCCCGAAACAGGCTAGGGCCAGAAGGTCGGGGGCAAGTGCATCCCAGCTAAGACCTTTGGTGAACGCGCCGACGTTTAGATGCAGGAAATAGGATGAAGGCCAAAGCGATCCAATCGTCTGAGCGCCGCCTTCCAACGTCGAGATCGGTTGTAGCAGCCCGGAGAATTGAATGGTCGGCACCACCGACGCGATAGCGGTGGCAAAAGTTGCGGCCACCTGGCTCGACGTTATGGTCGCAATAAGCAATCCATAAGATGTGGTTGCCCAAACATATAGGAAAGCACCAATTGCAAGCGGCACCGGATTTCCTTTTAGGGGCACGCCAAAAATGAAGATCGTCATCGCTGCCAAAAGTAGGAAATTGACGAACGCTATCACAATGTAGGGGATCTGTTTGCCAACCAGAAATTCGAGCCGCGTCGTTGGCGTTGCGTAGAAATTGGTGATCGTGCCCAACTCTTTCTCCCGCGCGACACTAACAGCCATCAAAACGGCCGGCAGCATTATCAACAGGATCGCAGGCATGGCAGGGGCCATTGCAGCGATACTTTCAAAGCTTTGATTGTATCGGAAGCGCGGTTCGATGCGGGCGATTTCGACCGACTGCTCGCCACTTTGGCGGGCCATTACTTCCAGAAACGTACTGTGAAGCCCGGCCACATAGCCCTCTATTGTCTCACCCTTGAACGGTATCGCACCGTCCACAATTGCCAAGACTTCAGTTGGCTCGCCGGCGCGCAACTTGCGACCAAAATCGGGTGGGAGTTCGACAACCAGCGAGATGTCTCCTTTGGCCAACCGCTCGCGGCCGTCTTCAAAACTGGCCAGAGGCACCGTGGGGTTGAAATAGCGGGAACCAGAAATCTCGGCGATATAGGTACGACTCTCAGGCGATTGAGACAGGTCGAGCACCGCGAAATCCAGGTCTTCTATGTCCAAAGTGATCCCATAGCAAAAGACCAACATCAGGATCACCGAGCCAAGGAAAGCAAAAGCCAAACGGACGCGATCGCGCAGAACCTCGGTTGTTTCGCGCCGTGCATAGGCCAGTATGCGCCCGATACTTCCGGCAGCGCCCGGGTTGACAGCATCAACCGAAATTTTGGGTGCTGCTACCGGCTCAGGCGGCTCGACGGCCTCCAGGACAGAGATGAACGCACCTTCCAGACTGTCCGACTGCGCCGTTGCGATCAACTCATCTGGTGTACCTTCAGCTAATACCCGGCCTGCATGCATGAAAGAAACGCGATCACAGCGCTCTGCTTCGGTCATGAAATGTGTCGAGACGAAAATCGTTACATCATCGTCTCGCGACAGCTCGATTAACAGCGCCCAAAACGAGTCGCGCGCCTCGGGGTCCACGCCCGAGGTTGGCTCATCCAGGATCAACACCCGAGGCCGGTGGATCACGGCGACGGCAAGGGAAAGACGCTGCTTGATACCCAGCGGAAGCGCCGACGCCAGCGTGCCCATATGTGCCTTAAGGCCGAAACGTTCGGCCAATTCATCAATGCGTTCTACACGATCTTTGATCGCAAAGATGCGGGCGTGCAACTGGAGGTTTTGTTGAACGGTCAGCTCACCATAAAGCGAGAATGCCTGGCTCATATACCCGATCTCGCGGCGCATCCTAAGATCGCGCGCATCCACCGGTCTGCCGAACAGCAGCGCCTCTCCCTCACTTGCTGGCAGAAGACCTGTCAGCATTTTCATGGTGGTTGACTTGCCGCAGCCGTTTGATCCGAGGAAGCCAAAGATTTCGCCTCGGTGGATCGAGAATTCGACGTTGTCGACGGCAGTAAAATCGCCAAAGCACCGGGTCAACCCACGCGCCGTGATTACCGCGTCTGCGCCTTGATGGTGCATAGGTACCTTGTTCGACACAAACCGGGGTTCCCCTCGTGCCTGTAGCTGCCTGTAAGATGTTTCAAGATCCCGGGCTTTACCCTTCAGCTTGGCAGGGGGGCCGTGAAATATCACCCGACCGGCATCCATCGCTACTATAAAATCGAATTGTTCGGCTTCCTCCATATAGGCCGTTGAAACCAGTATGGAGAGACCGGGCGTTTCTTCTCGGACCGCGTCTATCAGCGCCCAGAATTGGCGCCGCGACAGGGGATCAATTCCGGTCGTCGGTTCGTCCAGTACCAGAAACTTAGGGTCGTGGATCAGCGCACAACACAGTCCAAGTTTCTGCTTCATTCCGCCCGAAAGTTTGCCCATAAGCCGGTCCGAAAAGGGCGCAAGTCCGGTCGCTGACAGCAAGGCCGCGATCCTGATTTCACGCTCCTGTTGCCCTTGTCCGAAAAGACGTGAAAAGAACTCGAGATTCTCACGCACAGACAGTTCCGCGTATAAGTTGCGGCCCAACCCCTGCGGCATAAATGCGATCGCCGGGCACACGCGGTGACGGTGCGCGCGGTCACCTATCGATCCCCCGAGAACATCAATTTCCCCGGACTGAAGTTGCTTTGCGCCGGTAATCAATCCCAGCAGCGTTGACTTGCCAACCCCGTCTGGCCCGATCAATCCGATAAGCTGGCCAGTTGGCAGAACCAGCGAAAGGTTATCCAACGCAACATGCTGTCGGTACGTGTGTGTGACACCGTTGATGCAGAAACCCGATGAGCCCCCCTCGGCGCTCATTCGAACAGCTCGGGTGGAATTCGTCTATCCAGATCGTCTGGCCACGCGCCATCGGAAGTAAGTCGGATCACTGCAATGCCGCGAAGGCCGGTCTTCACATGCTCAATCCGCGCCGTAACCAAATCCCTGGGAATGCGAACCCGAACGCGAAACACCAGCTGCTCCCGTTCGCTCAAAGTTTCTACCTGCTTGGGAGTGAATTGAGCTTCGGGAGAGACGAAGGTTACGGTTGCTGGGATGGCAAATTCCGGCAACGCATCAAGCACGATGCGCGCCTCGGCACCGATGGGCAATAGCCCCGCTTCGCGTGCAGGCAGGAAGACCTCCATATAGACGTTTTCCAAACTGAGTAACGTCAAGATCGGTTCGCCCGCTCCAACGACCTCACCGGGCTCGGCCAGTCGATACAGAATACGCCCCGGCATGGGAGCGATGAGGGAACCATCCTCTATTTGTTCCGCAATCCGGCGCACCTCGGCCTCTGCGGCGGCAATCTGGCTATCCGCCGTTGCAACCCGGGCCTTGGCCGCGCCCAGCACGGCATCCGCAACCTGAAACGCGGTTTCACGATCCTCAAAGACAGTCATCGAGATATTCTGACCGGCCAGCAACGCCTTGGCCCGGTCAAGCTCCTGCGAAGCGCGACGCTGCTGGCTTTCTCGCTGGATGACCACGGCTTCGGCTTCGGCCTTGGTTTGGCGCGCCAGCGCAACCTGGGCACTGGCACGGTCAAGGGCTGCAGATAATTCATCTGTATCCATTTCAACCAGCAGTTCACCCGAAGCAACCAGGCTGCCCTCTGCTGCTATGACCCGAGCAACGCGCCCGGCAAAGGTTGGAGCGATTTCTACTTGTTCAGCCTCGATCCGCCCATTGCCCTGTACAAACCCAGCCGGCAATTCATCACTGTCTTCTGCGACGAAAAAATAAACAGCTGCACCTGCAAGTAGGAGCGCTATGGCGATCAGAATTGCGCGTACGTTCTTTCTCATGGCCCCGCGCACATTAGTTAATTTTCTATTCTAATTTAGCTCGCTCTCGAAGTGATGCCTTGAGTTGGATCAAACAGGTTCTATCTGATGATTGTCCAAGTGCTTATCGGGTACGAAATTGAGGCACAGGTCTGGTTGTTGACCCACATCCATGGCCCAATGAGGCTTTCGGGGTGTGACTCTCTATGACGGCTGCGCCAAATTGGTCGCAATGATGCGCAAGGGCAAGCATCCCGTAGTCGAAATAAATGCCCAGTTGTCCATCTGTCGTGTCAAAGCTCTTACGAGTCACGCTTCCAACGTTCAGGTAAAACCAACACTGCGTCAGCGTTGCTGGCTGTCGTTCCTACTTCGGCAACATGAAGAACTCTTCAAGTACAATTTTCCCATCTGCTACCGAATAAACTGCGATCTCGCTCAAGGTCATGTGTTGCCCTGTAGCCTTCTGCGTTACGTTAACCTTATATCGTACACCGAAGCGGTTTGGGGGATGAACATAGGGGCCATCCACGTCGAATTCGACGATTTCATGAGCTGCCAGCCAGTCCTCTCTTTTTCCCTTGATAGCATCCCGGCCCTTGGTGATGCGAAACTGTCGAACCGGAGGCACAACCGCCTCAATAGATTGAGCGTTTTCTGCATACATTTCACCAACGTTTGCAAGACCTCTGCGATCCCGCATTGCCTGAACGAATGTTCGTCCAATCTCGACTAATTCTTCCATAATAGCCCCCCAATTTCAGCCTCAACTGTATCACATCTTACCTTTGCCAATCTTGACAGGGATCAATAAAATTAGATGTTCGCGAAGGATTCAGATCAGGATCGAGAGGACGACTTGCACAGTGGAAATGAGCGGCCCAATTCCCGGCGCCGTCTTCAGCCAGTGCGCTATTAGACAACGCCTTCAGAACCATCTGTTTCCGTTCATTCCGCTCCGGTGGGTGCTTAAATCGAAGAAGCAGATCTTACCGTTTGGATCCGCCAAGATAAGCAAACCAATAGGCCAAGGCAACTCCTCCCGCCCCGCCGACAATGTTACCCAGAGTGACCCATAGCAGATTGGCCGCCGCTGCGAAAACCGGCACTGTTGCTCCCGCTGCCCAGCCCTGCGGGAAGAAATACATGTTCGCAATCGAATGCTCGAGCCCCAGCAGCACAAATGCAGAGACGGGCCACAAGACCGCTAGAATTTTTCCGGCGACGCTGCGGGCGGCGAAGGACAGCCATACGGCAAGGCAGACCAGCCCGTTGCACAATGCGCCGCGGGCGAAAGCCTCCATCGGTTCCAACCCCGCTTTGGCATCGGCTACCCTTATGGCAGTGCTACCCATCGGCCCATCAAGCAAGCCGGTCAGGGCGAAAGCTAATGCAAGCACAACGGCACCCACGAAGTTACCAACGTAGACGATGCCCCAGCTTCGGAACAGCAGCCGCAGCGGTATCTTGCGATCGACCGCTGCTATCACCATCAGAACATTGCCGGTGAACAGTTCTGCACCACCTGCGATCACCAGGATAAGGCCCAGAGAAAACACTGCTCCTCCCAGAACGCGGATCGGCCCCGAAGCGCTGTCTGCCCCCGTGACCGCCATCGTATAGGCCGCTGCGCCAAACCCTATGAATGCTCCAGCCAGCATCGCAAGAACGAACATTGGTGCTAGTGGCAGCTTTGCCTTTGCGACCCCGGCAGTCTCAACTAACGTTGCAATTTCAGCGGGTTTATGAGCATCGAACAGGGCCGGGGGGTTCATGTGGCGCTCCAGAGTTGGCACGAGTTTACGTAGCAGGTAGTTTAAGCCTGTCTTCTGACTTTGAACTAACGCGCAAATAAAACCGGAAGCCTATCTGTTCCCTCTGAGTTCGGATAGTTCCACCTAACACAGTTTGGCGCGCGGTCATGGCCATAGGTACCCATGAGGTCTACTTCAGCTTCCGCTTTCGCGAGATCTCAACGCAGAACTTTTCGATCCTCATCGTTTAGCGCCGATTGGGGCCAAGTTTGAAATTCAGGCAACGGTTAAAACAGCACAAGTGGCATTCCGACTGATGCCTAGAGAGGTGCTCCCTTGAATTAGGCTACTAATGCTTCCCAATCCACGGCGGCCCGTCACAATCAGGTCAGCTTTGCATTGCTCGGCACATGCGATGATCTGGTCTACGGGATCACCGCGTTGGGTATACGTTTGCGAAACCGTCTGATTGTACTCTTCGGCGATCTCTCTACCAGAGGAAATAATCTTGTTTGCTGCCTGCTGCACCTCTTCGTCTGAAGGCATTGTCGTGACGGCGTGATAGCCAGCCAATGCGCCCATTGCGAACGCCACGGTTTGGGGCTGAGGTGTATGAACAAGGTGAATTTGGGAGCCATATTTGCTTGAAATATCACAGGCAACGCGCAGAGCTGCTTCTGACGCCTCAGATCCATCCAAGCCAACTACGATCTTTTTGAACATGTTGCACTCCCTCCTTAGTGAGGGGTTAGTATGGGCGAGCTTGCAGTAGTTAACTTTGACTCAAATCAACACATTTCACTGCAGGTTCGAGCGTAGTCGTCCGTCTATTTCCAGAAGATATACGGTAACTGAACCAATTTTGAAAAATGTTAGGAGTTGCAAACGGGTCATCTCAAAGGGGTAACAGCGCATAATTATTGCGAAAAACCTCGCGCAGACGCTACATTTTTTCAAAGGGTATCAAGTTAAGCCCAATGATAAAGATCAAGGGAAATGGCGAGAAGAATTGCTATTAGGGGCGTGCGTTTCAGTTCGTTTGGTAGATTGCCCACGACACGAGATTCAATCTTATTTCTGAGGAAAACAACGATGCCTTCCTCTCCGCCTTGGGTTCGCCCAGTTACGATAGCCGCAGCACTCTTTGGTCTCCTTACCATTTTCTCAGGAGGAACAGCCCTGTTTGGGGGCGCTGCTGCCAGTGCTGCAGTCGGAGATGCAGTTCCATTCGTGCTTTGGTTCAATTTTCTGGCTGGATTTATCTATTTGTTAGGCGCTTTTGCGCTCTATAAATCCACAATCTGGGCACAACGAATTGCCTGGTTGCTTGGCTTATCTACACTAATGGTGTTCGTTGTTCTGATACTAGTGGCACTTAGTGGAACGCCGTTTGAATGGCGAACGGTCGGCGCAATGACCATACGCAGTGCATTCTGGTTAACTGTAGCTTTCGCGCTTTCCAAAACCGCATAAGCCAGCCAATGGGTGCCTCACCCGCGCCCAAATAACTCGGCAAGACAGGCACTTTTGATTGGGATCAAGGGCCGAAACGAGCTGTTTCGACATAGTTGGTGCGTTTTTCGAACCGATTTGCAGGAGGATCGGAATGACTGTGCTGATTGCCTACGGTACCCCAGAAGGCCAAACGGCTAAGATTGCGCATTTATCAACGATGTGGTCAGAGAAGCCGGCTACGAAACGAAGCTGATCAACGCCAGCGGTCACCCCCGCTGTCTGTCTCAGTGGCAGCTTGAATAGCACCTTGATCGACAGGCAGAATTGGATCGCCGCATTCGAAAAGACCGGCTGTGACAAGGCCGACCTTCGTGCGCCGCGAGCCAGGTCATGTCCTTGTCCAGCCAGACAGGAAGTGAGCCGCGCTCCTTAAGCGCAGCATTGTAGTCGGACCAATTCGTGACGCGTTAACGGGCGGAAGATGGCTTACTCATCCACACCGTTTAACCTTATGGATTCGCGTTGTGAATCCCTCGCTGCGAGAGATATGCAACAACGCCCATGTTCGTGAGAACATAGCGGTCTAACTATCAGAAGGTAATTTAAGATGAGATTGATACTCGCGATTTTGCTTCCGTTTGTGGTGTTCTTCACGATCCAACGCCTTTTTCAGGGCTTTTTCTGCCTGCTCTGCGTATTCCCAGTGAATTGCCGCGTGAATCCCAATAAAGTTGCCGCCCAATCTTGTTGACAACGTGCATCCAGACCGATGGCCTCCAATCGCCGTGCCACAGGCTACTTGGCAGGAAGGCCACACGGCAGACCTTCGCCGCGCTTGCATCAACAAGCCCTACAAACGGCGGCAATGCACTTGAAGCAGACCCTTAATCCAAGATGCAGTGTTGTGGAGCTTTGGACAGTGGCCATACGGACAAAGCTGCCATCGGGAAATAAAACCAAAATGGCAGCATTTTCTTATATGGCGGTCAATGCCCCCCAGTTTGTCCACTCATACGCAACAACATTAACCGAACGTGAACAATGTATTCTCAGAGTGTTCAACCGTTATCGTTCATACTTCCTTACTCAGGGCCGATCAATGCGTGCCCGGATGCACTGAAGGGGAACAGCATGATCAATACTGCCAATGAGGGTGCGCCTAGCATTCCTACAGCAATGCAATCCTCGCGCACCGTCTCAGGCGGTGAATTGTCAAGCATCACAAATTCGAGCAACGGTCGCTTCCCTCCTATCGAAAATGCACTGTCTGAACTATTCAACAATGAGCGGCTAAAAGAGGCGAAACGAGGCGTCTGATCTCTCAACAGAACGTCTGCGTATATCCCAAGTCACGTGGTGTTGTCTGGGATGTAGTGAAACCCGCTCCGGATCGGAGCGGGTTTTTTTATTTGTGATGTTGTTATGCCTGCTGGCTCGGGTCTATTTGACCTGGTGATTGATTGGACAATCAGCAATCAGCTTTCAAGACCAAGCAGAGTTTTTACGGCAGCCTCGACCTCATCCGTCACAGGCTTGTTGGCGGCAGCCTCCAACGCTTCACGCTCGGTCTGCGGTTGATTCTCTACAGCCTCAGTCAGCGCATCGACTTCTGCCACCGTATCGTTGTAGTCGACCGCAGCCTGCCGTTCGGCGCCTAGGTCTTCGGCCGTATCGAGGGCTCCCTGAAGTTCGTCATTGGCGTCCTTAAGCTCTGCTTCAATATCAGGATCTGTGCCCCCGGCATCGGCAAGAGCGTCCTCAAGCTCGTTCACGCGATCCTGCTTCTCCTGAACATCTGTCAGAGCCGCATCAAGGTCCTCTTCGATCTCAGAGACCGGGCGGTCCGGCGGGGTCATGCCATCCAGCTGTGCCTGTGTTTCCGCAAGCTCCTCACGCAATTCATCTCCGGCCAGAACTGCGTCACGAAATGCGGCGATGCGGCCTACACGGGAATTAGGAGAGGCGTTCTTGAGAGCATTCTCATTAGCGTTGGCGGCGTTCAGTGCGCCTAGTTCAGATGGGTGCACGCCAAGCAGATCCGCCATCTTGTACCCTTTTGGTTTCGGGGCGGGGCGAATTGCTTTGGTCACCTGATCCACTGGTTGACTTTTGCGTACGGTCTTTACGGCTGCGGTTTTGGCTTTGGTCTTTTTGCCCCCAAACAGGTCTTTCAAGGAAAACTTGTTTTTTCCCGATGACTTTGACTTACCAGCGTTGGAAGATTTCCGGTTAGATTTTCCGGCCGCTTTATCACTATCGCTAATGGACGCACCAGATCCGCCATTACCGTTTCCACCACCATTGCCGTTTCCACCGCCATTGCCATTGCCGCCGCCGTTTCCGTTACCGCCGCCGTTGCCTCCTTTGGCATAAGCAGCATCAGGAAACGCGACAGCTCCGACAATCGCGGTCGAGCCCAGCAGGGCGATGGCAATAGCAGAGGCTTTTAGCAAGTTGATCGGTTTGGTGTTCATAATGGTCCTCGTTCATCAGGTGCGATTCTCGTCTGTCACGGTAATCAGCGGCGAGCAGACGCAAAAACTGGGTGCCGAAAACAGAATCCGACACCCCTGATCTAAACCCATCATCGTTGAACCCACGCGTAACTGGCTGTTCACCGTAGGTTCACATAGAAATCGGTAGATTGAGCCGGCGTTTTCACAGTAATGAGTGACAAGGATGAAAAAGCTTATTGCCATTGCCTGTCTACTTGCCTTTCTCCACCCCGGAGAGGGACAGGCTGCTGCACGTGAGTTGACGCAATCCGAGTTGCGCAAGGCGACAACCTCAGGCAGTGCCATTCGTTTGAAAAAAGTAATCAAAGGCGTTGAAAAGGCTTTTGGTGGAACGCCAGTTGACGCGCGCGCCTTTCAGGCTGACAGGCTATATTACCGTATTCTCGTCAAGAAACCGGATGGTATAATCGTCAGTGTCATCGTCAACGCTCAGACGGGTGTTGTTGTCTCCAACCGATCCGTTGTTGGCCGCCAGATTTCTGAAGCTGCCCGCGCTGCGCCGGGTAAATCCGGCAAGGGCGCTTCGCAGGGGAAATCTGCAAACAAAGGCAACAGCGGCGGTAACTCCGGTGGCAATGGTGGTGGTAATTCCGGTGGTAACGGTGGCGGTAATTCCGGTGGTAACGGCGGCGGTAACTCCGGTGGTAACGGCGGCGGTAACTCCGGTGGTAATGGCGGAGGTAACGGCGGGGGCAAAAAGTAATGGTTATACTTCCATTCGCTCGCCTATAGTCCCTAAGTATGAGAGTATTGCTGGCAGAAGACGAACCGCACCTCTGCGAACAGATCAAAAAACTCCTGAACGCAGAAGGCCGCGTTGTGGATGTCGCCAATAGTGGGCTCGACGCCCTGCATCTGGGTGCGACCGAACCATATGACATGATCATCCTTGACCTCGGCCTTCCAGAGCGCGACGGCATTTCGATTCTGCGCGAATGGCGCAACGAGGGTGTCAAAACACCGGTGCTGATCCTGACTGCCCGCGATGGCTGGAGCGAAAGGGTCGACGGCCTGGATGCGGGCGCAGATGACTATATGACCAAACCGTTCCACATGCCCGAACTGGCCGCGCGTGTTCGCGCCATCCTGCGACGGCAAAGTGGACAGCTGAATCCCGTGATTGAAATGGGAAACGTCATTCTGGATACCCGTAACGGCCGGGTGACAGCCGATGGCGTGCCGGTAGACCTGACTGCTCAAGAAATCGCGGTGCTGACTTATCTGGCGCATAATTCTGGTCGGATGATTTCACGATCAGAACTTTCAGAGCATATCTATGAATACGATGGAGACCGGGATTCGAACACTATCGCCGTATTTGTTACCCGTCTGCGCAAGAAGCTTGGCACTGACCTGATCACAACGGTTCGAGGTCGTGGATATATGATCGATTCGGCCTGATGTTATCGCTGCGACAACGGGCATTGCTGGGGGGAATTGCATCTGGGGCAGTGTCTGTGGGCGTAGGCACACTGGCGGTTTTCTCATACATTGATGCACGGGTGTCCAACCGGTTCGACTCTGCGCTGCTGGATCGTCACACACAGCTGGTTGTCGGGCTGAATGTCACAACCGAAAACCCGGATGCCCTACGGGATCTGATATTTGACCCGGCTTATGGCACCCCCTATTCCGGACGGTACTGGCAGGTCAGCAGCGCCGACGGTGTGGTCTTCACCTCTCGCTCGCTGTTTGATGAGGTCATCGCGGAACCCCCCGGCATTCCCGATATCCCCACACTCTGGGACACAAGCGGCCCGGAGAATGAAGTGCTGCGCAGCGCTTTTCAGAAGATCACTTATGAAGATGGCACGGTATGGGGCGTCAGCGTCGCCGAAAGTCAGGCTCAACTCGTGGCCGAGCGGCGCGCGGCGCAGAAAAGCCTGCTGCCGGTGTTTGGCCTAGTTGGCCTGATCGGTTTAGCCGGCTCGTTGTTTCTGATTTCAGTTGTTCTGGGACCATTGCGAAAGCTGCGTACGGATGTGGCCCATCGCTGGGATCAAGACGAAGACCTTAGGCCAACAGATTACCCCGAAGAGGTCTCGCCATTGGTCGAGGACCTGAACCAGCTGTTGCGTCGGAACCGCGAGATTGTCTCGGGTTCGCGCCGCCAGGCCGCAGATCTGGCACACGCATTGAAAACTCCTACAGCCATATTGCGCAATGAACTTGTGACATTGTCCAACGCCGGAGCGGTGACAGATACCGCACAAGAGGCGCTGGACAGGATCGATGCTCAACTTGGTCGATCTCTGGCCAGGCTGCGGGCTTTGAACGCTGCTGACCTGACCCATTCGCGGACCGATCTGTCTAACTCCATCAAGCGCCTGGCGCGGCTGTTCTCGGCCATGGCGGACCGCGAAGGCAAATCGCTGCAGATTGATGGCGATCCGGGTCTTTGGGTGCGCATGGATACGCAGGACATAGAAGAGATTTTGGGCAACCTTCTGGACAATGCGGTCAAATGGTGTCGAAGCACGGTACGGCTGACCGCGAAACGTAAGCAGAAATGTATCGAAATCAGTATCGAGGATGACGGTCCGGGAATTCCTGAAGACGCCCACCGCGAAGCCTTGCGATCCGGCGGACGACTGGACACCTCGGTCGTTGGTAGCGGGCTTGGGCTGGCGATCGCGGTCGACTTACTGAAAGCCTACGATGCCAGACTAGATCTGGACCGCTCTGAATCGCTGGGTGGGTTGGTGTGTCGGATAGTGATCCCGACCTGAAGTCGCCCGGAATCTGATCTGCAAAGTGTCGTTTGAACAATTCGCAACTTTAACTACCAATGGGCCCGAACCTGTCGTCTGACGATCTCAGTAGGTCATCGGGTTGGTTCAGACCGCACAAAGTCGGCCTAATGGACGAAGCAGGCGTTCGACTGGGTTCACATTTTCAGAAAAATGAAGGCGCTTTTTTTCTGCGCATTGGATCGGGCGATCAAAAGTTACAGCCAAAATACTTCTGTGAAGGTAAACCGATAGGAAGAACTGCCGAAGACAATGTACTCAGTCAAAAAGCCAAATTGCTTAAGTGAGGGACTCTGTGACTTCTGAGAACGCCTTAATTTATCTGTCTGACGACGACCTCGGGGGTTTAGGCATCCAACCTTCGGAAGTTGCCGATGCCATCGAGGCTGCTTTAATAGCCAAGGCAGACGGAAAGCTTCACACTTCTCCCAAGACAGTCATTTTGCCCGGCGATGGGCGCTACGCAATGTCTACATTGGCAATGGGAGATGATGGATTCATCGTGACCAAGCAGGTTACAGTGTGTCCGGAAAATCCGGCGAGGGGTTATCCCGCGATAAACGGTGCCATCATGGTTATGGATGCGCAAACCGGACTGCTTCGCGCGGTCTTGGGAGCGAATTGGATTACGGCAAACAGAACTGCGGCTCTGTCAGTGGTGGCAGCGCGTCGGCTTGCTGACCCTCATGCCGAGACAGTGGCTTTTGTGGGCGCGGGCGTGCAGGCTCACTCCCATCTAGCTGCGTTTTCAGAACTGTTTCCCTTGAAACGAATCCGCGTGTTCGGGCGAGGTAAAGAGAATGCCGACAAGCTTTGTCGTTATGCTAGGGGCATGGGTCTCGAAGCTGAAACATGCGCCGATGCCAAGGACGCTTTGAGTGATGCCGATCTGATAGTGACATCGATAACGTTGGACTACTCCATTGAACCCTTCTTGGATGCCCGATGGCTGAAGCCGACTGCCTTCGCCACCATAACTGATGCGTGCATCCCGTGGGTGCCGGCGCACATGATTGGTTTCAAAACGGTAATTGTCGACGACCGTTTGCAGGAGCTGGAAAGCGACAAGCCGATGTTGCAATACGAGCAAATTGCTGGCGACTTGACGGAATTGGTCGCTGGCAAAGTCGACGTCCGAGCACGCAATAAACCGGCGGCTTTTGCTTTCAGAGGGATTTCATTGGGGGATTATGCTGCTTCGGTCCTCGCAGTTCGCCGGTTCACCGAAAAACCCGTGAAGTGAGCCCAAAGACATGAACACCCACTTTGTAATTAGATACCGGAATGGTCGCTTTGGGCGCAGATACGCCATTCTCTGCGATCAGTTCAATTAGTTGGTCGCAGCCCAAAGCGGGCATTTGCCACTGAGCTTTGCAAATTCAACTGCGCGGGACGGGAGTTACTATTGGTGCTGAAGGTTTGAACGCACGCTCCGAGCGCTTCGCCACGGCAAGAATGTAAGAAAGAAATTGACCGTGAAAAGCAAGCAAGCTGAAACAGCACTCTTTAAGGAAGCAGGCGCCACCGCACACTTTCGGGCAAAACAGGTTTAACCCAAGGTGTTGCCGGTGATGAAGGTGTACGAACTTTCGACCAGATCGATGACGAATTCCAACTCTTCTGGTGTGGTTGGAGTATAGATCATGACAAAGCCGCTCCATCCGGGGCGTTGATCAGCCCAAGGGTGAGCTACGGCCCAGCCAGCCTCAATTGCTTTTCGCGCCAATGCTGGGTCGAGCGAAGCGTGCAAGCTGCCATCAGGATGCAAATGCGCAAACTCAAACCCACCGACGATAGAGCTCGGTCGAGACAACAACATGTCGGGATCAAGCTGAAAGCCAATCGCGCCAGGTAGTGATATGCGTGTGGGGCCAAGTGTGACCCCTGGGAATTGCGCAACTCGCTCCAGCAATAGCTGGGCCAAATCGGCATCAATTTCGACACCAATCTGAGTATGCGGTACGCCGCTTGTTGTTTCCGGACGGGGCGAGGTGCGCTCCGGGAACGCGTACTCTTGCGCATATGCCAAAGGGCTCGTGACTGCCGCTACTGCGACAACAGCAAATATCTTCGGGAAAATATCCATATTGTTGGCAACCCCGTCAAAAGTTAAGAAAGAGCACTCCGTGCAGTTTCAGCGCACTTGCACACATCATTCAGCCTTTAACGCTTCGATATTGATCAAGAGCTCTATTTCGTCGCTCACCGCAGGTGCAAACGCCCCAAGTCCGAATTCAGACCGCACGATAGTCGCCGTGGCTGCCAGCCCCAAGGTTGGCGTGCCCTCTTTTGGGCCAAACGGGTATGGTGCTGACTTGTTAAGCGTTGTTTCCAGAACAACAGGTTTGGTGACGCCATTCATGGTCAGGTCGCCAGAAATATTCGCGGAATTGTCCCCGGTCACTTCAATGCTGGTTGAGGCGAATGTGACCACGTCACCGTCACTCGCGCTAAAAAAGTCATCGGACATGAAGTGTTGCAAACGGGCATCCCAGCCCGTGATCATGGATTTTACAGGCATAGACACTGTGACAGATGAGGCAGACGGATCATCTTCGTCGAACTCAATCTCACCGCTAAAACCTGAGAACATTCCATATGTTTCTGAGAACCCGATGTGGTTGTAGCTGAACAATACCTGGCTGTGTCCAGGATCCAGCTCGTAAGTGCCACTCTCGGACAATGCGGTTGTCGCGCCCATCGATAAGAGTACCGCCAGCGGGGTTGCTGCCACTTTGAACATTGATACGCTCCCATTTTGACAAAACGTGTTTGTGGAATTGAGTATTGGGATTTAGGTGTTGGTCGACCATACTTTTAGGACAAAGTGTTCTACTATGCAACAAATTGTTCTATAGGAGGAGTGATTGAAAGAAGATCCTAGGCTGATCGCCACACGACAGACCGCGCTTGATGCTGCGCAAAAGATACTAATGGATGAGGGCGTGCTGCACGTAACTCATGGCTCAGTATCGAAGGCAACGGGCATTTCGCGCAGCACACTTTACAGACACTGGCCAGATGCGCGTAGTCTGCGTGATGCAGCGTTCAGGCGCATCGCAACACCGCAGAACATACCGCCCAAAACCGATGGCCCGCTACGATCTGACCTGCGCTGGCTACTCGGTGTACTGATGGGAGCCTTGAATGACACGCCATGGGGCCAAATCGCGCCTCAGGTGGTCGCTGCTGCGTCCAACGATGCAGAAGCGAGGTTGGTGATCACTGAATTTATGAAAGACAGGTTCGCAAGTGTTGAAGCAGTATTTGCAGCCGCAATAGGCCGCGGTGAGATCACCGCTGACATCCCGGTTGACCAACTCATAGAACTAGCAGTCGCTGCACCATATTTCCGCAAACTCATACGTCACGAGGCACTGGACGAAGATTGGTTGGATCAACATGTTGATCTGCTTTGCAGTGTAGCGAAAACCAATTCGGGACATTGAACATCGCCTGAATTTGCAGGCAAAGCGACCAAGAAGCCTAACGATCTCCAAGATCGCGGTGGGGCTACGTTCGCTGCGTGACATCAGCACGTCGCATGGTCAAAACGAACCGCTGCTCACAACGTTGATGTCTGTACCCTGATTTGTCGCTGCCGCTCATTCCTATTGCAACATGAACACCTTGGGTTCAGTGTTGCAATTCTCCGCAGCAAACACCATAGGCCGCTAGCAGCCCAAAGCGGACCTTCAAGACAAGAATTTGCAGTTTCGTTGATGCGAGCCTACCCGCCGTTCGCTACTCTCGGATAGAAAGCATTCACAGTCTCGGTTAGCGGCCATTCAACAACGCTTGCCATGAATTGACTTTTGGTGCGAAGGAAGCTTTCGCTTGGATCTATGTTAGGCTCAGGATGCATTGATTTTCGCTGCGCTGCGTGATTCACAGCTCCAAATATGGAGCGATGACATGAGCGACCTTTATTGGCTGACAGACGAGCAGATGGCCAAGCTTTCCCCTTTCTTCCCGAAGTCGCACGGTAGGCCACGGGTCGATGATAGAAGGGTGCTAAGCGGGATTATCTTCATCAATCGCAATGGGTTGCGTTGGCGAGATGTGCCCTGGGAATCCGGACCTCAAAAGACGCTCTACAGCCGGTGGAAGCGTTGGAGAGAGAAAGGCATCTTCGCACGGATGAAGGCTGGTCTGGCTGCCGAGCACGGTGAAAAGAAGATGGTCATGATCGACGCCACATATCTAAAAGCCCATCGCACGGCGTCCAGCTTGGGCGTCAAAAAGAGGGGCGTGGCCGCCTGATTGGCAGAACCAAGGCGGCATGAATACCAAGCTGCATGCTATTTGTGATAGCTAAGGTCGCCCGCTCAACCTGTTTGTTACTGCCGGGTAGGTCAGCGATTACATCGATGCTCGGGCTCTGCTCAGCAGCATATTAAACGTGGATTGGCTGCTCGGGGATCGCGGCTATGACGCCGACTGGTTCCGTGAAGCGTTAAAAGACAAAAGGATACGCGCCTGCATCCCAGGCCGTATGCAACGCAAGACACCGGTCAAATACGATAAGCGAAAGTACAACGTCGCAACCGGATCGAGATCATGTTCGGCAGGCTCAAGGATTGGAGGCGCGTGGCGACACGCTATGACCGTAGTCCCAAGGTCTTCCTCTCAGCCTTCGCACTCGAGGCAACCGTTATGTACTGGTTATGAATCTTGACCCTAAGTAGAATTGGTCAAGTTGAGAACTCTGTCGGTTTCAGCGCCAAGCCTTGTTGCAACAAACATCATTGAGCCGCCTGGCGCTCTTTTTCCGGCCAGAATTCATCTACCACGACATATGCGATGATTACAAAGAAGGCGGCGCTGGCAACTTGCAAAACTCGAATGATGCTCTTGACGTCAGCCTCGTCTGAAAACGGTGCAACCGACCCGCCGTATACAATCAGAGCCGTTGTAATAGCAGAGCCGGCAGCGGCGGCGAGTGGGGCTTGAGATTTACCGAGTGCTCCGAGTGTCAGGCAAAAGAAAAAACACAGCAGAATGGGCGTTAGAATAACCGGAGCTATTACGTTTATCTCATAGCAAATGATGGATACTGCCGCCCCAAGAAGGTTTGCCGTCAGCATTGCTTTTGCAACTGTTTTGCCTGCAGCGGGCATTGCCGCAAGTTGCTGGCTCAGCAGGGCGACAAAAAACAAAACAAGTAGTGCAGATGCGCCGGAAACAAAAAACGCCAAGGCAAACGGCACTGTTACAAGCGACATCCTGACTATTCGGCGATGTGGGTCGAAGTTCGGCGACGATGCGGCCTTCTTCTGGGCCGCTGTTTGAGGTTCGGCGGGGATCAGCGCGAACATTAGCGTCGATACAAAGCCCGCAAACAGCAGATTCAAAGGTATCCAATACACAAGCACCAAGGCCAGATCCTGGGATTGCAGAACCAAGTTTGGGATCATCAATGCCCCCATGAGAGCTATGACACCGGGTAATACTCCGGCGCCGGAAACTGACCACATGAAAGACAGGATTATTCCAATCGCCACCAGCATCAGAAATACAAGCGGATATGGTGAGAAGATTGACGACATCAGGAACGAAATGAACATCAATCCAATAGAGAAGACAAAGAGCTTCGCAAATGCTGTCAAAGGCAATGCGGCAGGTGCTTGCAGAAAAAGGGCGGCGAACACCGCCCCAACGACGGCAAGCGGCCACCCAAGAAATAGGCCCAATGAAAAGACGCCGGTAACACCCAGCGCAAGCCGGGTGACAGAGCGTTGGTCCTCAGTACGCATAGGACAGAATTGAAACCACGTGAATGTAGGTACGTCCCACGAGGTTCAGCAACGAGTTGTCGCTTAGGTACATGATCACATCGGCTTGCCCATTCAACTGAAAGCGAAGGTCGTCTTCGGTGCTTCCGGCTTCATAGCCGGGTAAAACGATCCTGACTGGGAATCTCTCAGGCTCTCGTAAAAAACCTTTGGTGCTTGGCGGGCTCGCCAATTGCCCGGGCACATCACCGCCGCTTAGGGAAACCGCCGAACTAAAGCTCTCAATGACGCCCGGAATAACCTGACCTGGATGCATGTCCAACACTACATCAACCGGAGACCCTATCGAGGCTCTTCCTAGGTTGTTCTCGGAAAAATACGCCTCAATCCAGACGTCAGTTGCGTCCAGAAACGTCAACAGATCCTGACCGGATCGCGCATATGTTCCGGGGGCTATCAGCAAATTAGAGATGACACCTGTCGCCGGAGCGCGCAACTCAGTCCACTCAAGGTTAAGCTCTGCATCCGCCAAGGCGGCCAACGCGCGCTGGATTTTCGGATTTTCAATCCCGTCGTCACCAAGTCTCTGTTTTGCTTTTTCCAGATCTGCTTTTGCGTTCTCATAGTTTGCCTCGGACTCTGCCAGTTGCCCTCGCGCATCATCGGCCTTTGAGACGGCAATCAACCCTTTCTTTTCGAGCGCAAATACGCGTTCTGTTTGAATGCGCATCGTATCCAGATCGCTCTGCGCCCTTGCTAGTTTGGCTTGTGCCGCTCTTACTTCTGCCGAAGATGCGCCGACTTCTTGAGTGGCTGCTTCGAGATCAGCTTCCGCTTTGTCGCGCTGAATCTCGTAGGGTCGCGCATCGATCCGGACAAGGACATCTCCGGCCGAGACAATCTGACCATTTTCGACCAATACTTCAGTCACGGTGCCAGTCACCTGAGGGACGATCTGAGTCGCCACGGCTTTTACTCTGGCGTTCCCGGTAAATGGCGTTTTCCGATCAGCGACCAAATACCAGACAAGGAAAATCAGAATGACAGCCAGGGTTGTCCATATCGTTTTCCTCATTTCGTCGTACCATCAGCAACGCCCTCGGCTTCGGGCGAGGTATCAATCCAAACCTTGAACAGCTCATAGAAGACAGCGAAGAGAACCGGCCCCATAAAGACACCGATCAGACCGTACGCCATCATACCTCCGAGAACACCGATGAGGATGACCAACATCGGAGTCTCAAGGCCTTTTGAGATGAACACGGGTCTTAGGAAACTGTCCATTATAGTGACGGGAACAGCCAGTATGGTGAAGATCAAAGCAGTTCCGCCGGACATGGAACTCCATGCGTAGATAATTACCGGTATAAGAACCAATCCGGGCCCGATTTGGATAATCGAGAGTATCAGGCAGATGAATGCCAACGTGGCGGCCGAAGAAATCCCAAACAAAGCCAACAGTATCCAAACGCAGACCGCTTGAATGGCAGCTACGCCAATCACGCCTTTTGTAACGTTCCGAATTGTTGCGCCTGCCAGTGTTACGAATTCTCCACCGCGCGGAGCGAAAACACGGTTGGCAAAGCGCTGAAGACCCTGGACCATATTTGGCCCGGGGCTGAACAACGCCCCCATAATCAATACGGACAGAGCTAAGCCAAGAAGCCCGATGCCGATGCCCAACACCTTTCCAAACAGCGACTTGGTGATCTCAAGGATTTGCGCGCCATATTTCGTAAGCGCGCCGTCAAGATTGCGCTCAAACATCCCCCAGACATCGGAAATTTTGTCTCCAACCAATGGCAATTCCTTGAGGCCCTCGGGCGCAGGGGGGACTTTCAACTCACCCTTGTCAGCTTGTTCCGCGAATTCAGCCCCTAGTTCTGCAGCACCAGACACCGCAGTTGCGACAGGCCCGAGGGTCAGAACAAGGCCCAGCAAAACCAAGATCGTTGTGGCAAGCTTTTTCCGACCTCCCAGCTTGGACTGCAGCCAATCAAATGCCGGGTAAAGCGCCACACAGAGGATAGTTGCCCAGATAACCACGCTTGCAAGCGGGGCCACCATGACCAGAGCGCTGTAGAGAAATAGTCCGAGAAAGAGCAATCGTATCGCTAGATCGACAATCTTTGCGTCCTGTGTCTTTTCCATTCCATCCCTCCATATATTTTTTGAATGTTATACTCAAAAAACATAATATGTATATTTTTTTGAGTTTTAGTGATCATCTATCAGCTTGAAGGCGCAAATGAATCCAGGCCGCGGTTTGAGATGCACAGACGGGCCAATGCCTGTGCAGGAACTCGGTCTGGCTCATTTGAGTGCAGTCTATTAGTCCGCTTTTTTGTCGTCTTGGGACAAGATTGTATCTGCCACTGTGGTCGCCGCGGTCACGAAGACACCGAGGCCCACGATGATGTAAATCATTGTGAAGATCTTCCCTGCCGCGGTTTCAGGTGAGAAGTCACCAAACCCTACGGTCGAAATTGTCACTACAGAAAAGTAGATTGAGTCGAGCCAACTCCAACCCTCGACAAAGTGGTAAAAGACCGAGGCCCATAAAATCATTCCAACCGTGAAGGCAAGAATGCCTTTCACTCTACCGTCTTTGAAAGCGACGCCTATCCCACGTGTTATTCTAGTTAGTGAGTTCATCCTGTCCTCGTCGTTTGAAGAATTCACATATAACAGTAATTAGATAAATGTGGGAAATCGAAGAAATCTGGCTGCCAATAGCTTGGGAATGCGTCGAGCCGCTGAAGTCGCAACCCCTGCAACGTGTCCAGTTCTGGTCGGTCAAACTCGCTTCAAGCCAGCTGATTGGAAGCTGGGTCAGCGGTACAAAAGTTATTTTGTCATCTACCCGTGATTTGCCTGTCCGACCAAATCAGCGAGAGTTATCAGCTGTACGGTCAAGATCATTCAGAGGTCGGGAAATTTACCGACCATATAATCCATTAACCTAACAAATAAATGGTTTAGGTTGCCCAAGGTATGAATCGGAACATTAGGAGAAAAGCGTGCGGTACGTTGCAAAAGGTGTATTTGTTTGTTGCGCTGTCGCGTTTGTGGCTGTGTTAGCAGCTTGGCTTTTCCTGTCTTCTACGTTGTTTTCTTCTGTAAGGACCACCTTCGTTGAAAACCTGATCTCCAAGAAACTTGGTCAGGACGTCATCATAGAGGATGAAGTGCGTCTAGGCCTTGGCCGGCACTTGCAGGTGTCAGCGGCGGGGCTGGTACTACCCGGTTCGCGGAGAGCGAACGAGAATCTGGCAGCAATCGACGAAATAGAGTTCGAAATTTCCACGCGCGACCTCTGGAACAGTAATCTATCGCTGAGCAACCTTTCTCTCTCGGGCGTTCACCTGAACCTGATCACAGGCAAAGACGGCGTCGGAAACTGGCAGTCCCTTTCCCAATCAGATGTAGAAGCCGGGCAAGCTGCTAAGTCTCCTAAAATGCCTTTGGCTGGAGTTCTAACGGACCATAAAATTGACCTGACCGATATCACCGTTTTCTACCGAAATGATCTAAACGGGCTTGAGCTGGATCTGAAGCTTTCTGAGCTGCTTCTAAAACGCGATACGGAAACCGACGTTGCGACCGCAGTTGGGGCCGGTTCGCTAAATGGAGAGAGGTTTGATCTGAACGCGACATTCCCTGCGGAAGACCCGTTTCAGGTAGCGGTGAACTTCGAACAGATTTCGATTACCGCAGAGGAATCCCCCATAGAAGACGGGCTGCAAGTGAAGACGACCCTAGAGGTTGTAGAACTTGGCCAGCTTCTCGATATCCTGAAGATTGACCGTGTCCTGGAAGGTTCAGGAAGTATTGGTGCAACATTCAAATCGGTCGACGGCGTTGCTCGGATTGATGATCTAAGTGTTTTGACGGAGTTGGATGGCGGGCAAAGCCTCTCGCTGACAGGACAAATCGGAGAATTGGGGAACCCGGAAGACGTATCGCTGACAACCCGCATTCGGTTGTACCCTGAAGATGCTGAACCGGGCACAGCCGCATCGCGGTATGATCTTAAACTTATCGCGGTCGACATGGTTATCGACAGCGTCCCCGGGCAGATTCCGCAGCGGCAAATGGTCATTAAGACCAACGGATTCACATTGGACACGTCTGGCGAGGGTCCGCCTCCGATCAAGTTCTCCGAACTTTCCAGAACACCAGAGGGCGCCTTAAGGGTCGGAAGCATCAACTTGAGAATTGGGAACCCGGCTGATCCGTTTATCATTTTGGACGGTTCGGTCGATGACGCGCTGCAGTTACAAGGAATATCAGCAGAAGGTCTAATGGATATTCCGGCAAGCAGTTTGATCTCACCAGAACTGTTAGGACCGGACGACCAACTCGGCAGATTTTCCGGCGACTTTCATTTGAATGGCGACATCAATCAGCTATCGCTGACGAATTTGGATGGCAGGACAAGCGAAACGGAAGTCTGGAACCTCGAAGTACATGGCACTGTCAAGAATGTACTCAAATTCGAGGACCTGGATTTGGCAATTGATGTTGAAGTCCCATCAGGTGCAGACCTTTTGGAGGCACTATCGCTTGATCGCGTGGAAACCGGACGGGCTCGCCTTGAGATTGAGCTCGCTAGCGAAGGCACCGATTGGAACGCGAGTGCCAATGTCGAGGTTGCTGAATCTGTCCTGGAAATTGTCGCCGATCTTGATGATGCAACAAGTGATCCTGTGCTGAAAGGTTCCATAGAGAGTGACCTGATAAAGATAGATCATATTCGAACTATCATTCAGGCCGCCGCACAGTTGCGGAAGCTAGGCGGTACGGGGCCCGACGAGGAAGACGTCAATCAAGAAGCAGATGACACTGACCCTTTGAGAAATGTTACGCTTAAACCAATTGGGCGTTCAGTTCTCTTGTCCGGTATGGATATGGATGTCGACATTGACCTTCGGCACATAGAGGGCGCCAAAGGCATTAGCAGTTTGCAGAGCGAACTGACGCTTAACAAAAATGAGCTTAAGGCCGGACCTTTGAAATTTGAATACGGTGGCGCTCATTTCGACGTCAGCGGGCAAATGGATCTATCGAACGACGCGCACCTGCTCACGTTGACCGGCAAGGCAGGCGGCTGGCAGCTGGATGATATTCTTCACGGTCTGAACTTCAAAAAAGGTGCAAGCGGTACGATCTATGCAGATTTTTCGGTGTCAGGAGGAACCGATTCACCCAAGCACTTTGCCAACAGCATGAACGGCAACGCCACAGTTTCATTGCGTGATGGCTCGATCGAGACCCAGCTTTTGGATTTGGCGGGGCTGGGTGTGCTGCCTTGGGTGTTTACCAAAGAAAAACAAAAGGTTGCTCCGATCGTGTGCTTGCGCGCGCCGATTAGTATCTCCAATGGAAGTATTTCGACGAAACAAACCACCTTGGAAACGGATCATGTCCAAGTTGTCGTTTTTGGCGGGGTCGATGTGGCTGGCAAGGTCTTGGATTTAGATCTACAGCCCCGCAAGATTGGCGAACCTCTTTCGAAAAGCCCCTGGCCAGTGACTCTAAAAGGCCCGCTAGCTAAGCCGAAAATCAAGGTCAAGGACGGCCCGAAGCGACTGAAACGATCAGATGGTGCAGACAAAATGCCTGCCAAAAGAAAACTCTGCGTCCCGGATATTTTGCAACTGCAGTAGTAGTAGTGGAGGCAGTTGGTTCAGGAATAAATCTAGAATTAAAGAAAGATTGCAGTGCTCCCGAAAAGGGATTTCCGTTTTGAGCCCAGACTTACCGGATGCTGCACGATGTACTAATGTCAGCTTTTTAGAGATGACATTGCACTTGTCAAAATGACATGTATAATGTCGTTATGAAGGCAGAACAACTTCACCAACTGATTTGGATGTCACGCCCCTTGATGCAGGCCGCAGAAGCCTGCGTTGAAACGGGCTTGGTCGGAACCAACCTAACAGTCCGGATGCGCGCCGTTCTGGAGATGCTGGACAAATACGGAGAGCAGACCGTCCCAGAGATTGCGGCAAGACTCGAAATCAAACGGCAATACGTTCAGATCATGTGCAATGAGACGCTGGCCTCAGGTCTGGTCGAGCACCGCCCAAATCCTCGCCACAAGCGGTCTCCTGTCCTGACGTTGACCGATCACGGTCGCACCCTCATTGAAGAGATCATTTCGAACGAAATGAAGCTTATGGAGAGGGTTGGTGCGAACCTACGCAGTGAGAGCATTTCCACGGCGCTTGAGGTCGTGCTCACAGTGACGGACAGACTAAAAACCCAAGCGGGAGAGAGCGAATGACTTTCGGTGTTATCTTGGCCACCGCGGTCTTGCTCCTAATTCTCTGGCTCGCCAACGGTATAAGACGCATTGGCGCGGTCAGTGTAGGAGAAACGATATCGGACCGGAATGGATCAGCACTACTGCTGATTGATCTACAGTCGGTATTCTGGGAGCGCGGTCCGTACTCGAACGCCGCAAAAGAAGCCGCCGCAGGTGTCATTCTTTCGGAAGTAGAAGCTGCGAAAGCGCAAGGCCATCCCGTCATCGCCGTGCGTCAGGAATGGTCGATCCCTTCAACCAAGGCAGTGGCAAAACTCTTGATGAAAGGGCAGGCGATAGAGGGCAGCGACGGGACCGAAATTGCCGAGGTTTTTACATCTCTACCCGACCATGTGCTTGTTAAGCGCGTGCAGGACGCATTCGAAATGGGCGAACTGGATGCTCTTTTAGAGAGTTACGACGTCGGCAGGCTGCGCCTTGTTGGTTTGGACTTGAATTACTGTGTGCAAAAGACGGCGCTGGCGGCCAGAAAACGAGGCTATGACGTCACCGTCGTGAAAGAGGGGGCGCTCGCAGCCGCACCGACGGAAAGCGCTGAAAAGAAGATGTCGTCAGCAGGTGTGGCCATTTGCTGAGCGGACATTGATCTTTCAAGCGCAAACGGCAGCTTCGTCCCGCTCAGCAGACGTTCAACGAGTTTAGAGGAACGTCTGCCTTGAGCCCAAAGCGGAATTGCTTTGCCACGAACATTGGCAGCTAAAGAAACGCAAGTAACTAACTCCGCGGATATGAAGGTGACCGTTTGCTGAATGCGCGACAGGTATTTGAGCATTACCTTTTTAGTTGTGCGTGTATGCCTGTACCTATGCTTTCTATTCATTAAGGCTTTTCAAAATCTGACGAATGGGCTGACAGAAGCAACCCACCGAGCTAACTTCATTGCAAAGAGGAGGGGTGAATGGGAAGACGTCTCACGACGGTATTGGCCGCCGACATTGTGGGCTATTCCGCGCTGATGGATCAGGACCGTACTGGCACAGTCGCTGCATTAAAGACCTTCCGTGAGGACACGTTTCTCCCGATCGTGGAAGATACCAATGGTTCACTGATCAAAAGCATGGGCGACGGCTGGATCGTCGAGTTTCAATCACCATCTGAAGCAGCAGCTTGCGCGATTGCAGTTCAGTCCGCCCTCAAACCTGACCACATCAAACTGCGCATCGGGGTTCACACAGGGGAAGTGGTAACCGATGGCGATGACATTTTCGGCGACGGCATCAATGTTGCGGCGCGTCTGGAGGCTCTCGCGAAGCCGGGACAAGTGCTCTTTTCGGATACGTCACATAACAGCCTTGACCGTAACGATGCGGGATTATTCGACGGCGGAGAGCAAACCGAACTGAAAAACATCACGCGGCATGTTGGAATCTGGTGTTGGCCAAAGGGTACGAAAGCCAATCTCGCGATCAAAGCGGATGTGAGGCCAGGAATCGCAGTGCTCCCATTCGACAATATGTCGGGTGATCCGGAGCAGGAGTTCTTTGCCGATGGCATAACGGAAGACATCATAACTGAGCTATCTCGGTTTCGTTGGTTGATGGTCGTCGCACGAAACTCTTCTTTTGCTTATAAGGGGAAAAGCACGGACATCCGCGACGTGGGCCGCGACCTAGGGGTTCGGTATGTACTGGAAGGCTCCGTTCGGCGTTCCGGGCAGCGCGTCCGCATCACGGGACAGCTCATAGATACCGAAAATGGGAGCCATTTGTGGGCGGACCGCTTTGACGGTGTGCTCGACGACATCTTTGATCTTCAAGATCAAGTCACCGAAGACGTAGTTACAGCTATTGAACCATCGGTGCGGCACGCTGAAACAAATCGTGCGCGTGCAAAGCCCACCAAGGACTTACAGGCATACGAGCTCTACCTCCGAGCATTATCACATTTCCACTTGCTGACTGACCAAGACAACATAGAGGCAATACGACTAACAAAACTGGCTTTGGATCGAGATCCGGAATACGCCTCCGCAGCGGGCTTGCTAGCATGGCTTCATATCCAACGTCTTGTGCAAGGTTTGGAGCCTGTAGATCAGGGACCCAAGTCAGCTGTCGCGGCCGCAGAGCAGGTGCTGCGGAGCGATCGCGCGGACGGCATTGCAAAGGCTTATGCCGCACATTCGATCTCTATGCTGGCACAGGACCTGTCCCGCGCGCGGACAGCCTTTAAGGAAGCATTGTCGGAAAATCCCAACGCGGCGACGGTCCACATGCTCGCCGCTGCAAATCTTTATTTGCTGAATCGCCCTGACAAGGCGCTGGAACATGCAGTCCGGTCTGTCGAACTCAGCCCGGGTGATCCATTGCGGCACGCCGCTTTCATGGGACAGGGTGCCGCCTTGTTTCACTTGGGACGTTATGAGGAAGCCGCGCAGGCCTGTCGCGAAGCCTTGTCTGTGCGTGCAACCTTCCTGATGAGCCACCTGATGCTGATTGCCTCGCTCGCTGAGCTCGATGACATAGATGCGGCAAAAACAGCGGCTGTCAAATTGAACGAGATCGCTCCGAATGCGGCTTCGATAACCGAGACAACACGTTTACCATTATTCTCTATTCCAACCTGCGCTGATCGCTGGCGCAGCGGGTGGAAAAAAGCAGGGTTGCAAGTGTGAAGGCAAACGGCACCCCCCCCGGTTCCGACAACCATGCATTCGGTAAAGGATATTTCGCCTTTGTCTTGAAAATCAGTCGCTGACCAAAACTCTGCCTGGCTGGCCCTCCTCATGGACACGGAACACCAAAATGGTTGCCCCTTCGTCCCCTGAGCGAGCGGTGTGCACTTTTTTCAACGGAACGACGCCTACGTCACCTGAAAAAGCTTCTTGTTCGCCTTCGCCGTCTAGGATGAGGGTGACGCTGCCCTGCAGAATGTAGGCAAATTCTTCACCGGGATGCCAATGCATTGGTAAAGTGAGGTTTGGTGGTAGGGCAACATGGCTCACGACAACCTCCAAGCCCTCAGTGCTTTTGAGCGACTCGGTTAGCAAGTCCTGAATAAGCGGTTTTTGCAAAGTCGCTGGATCCCGCACATCGTGCGACATAGCCGCTGCGGCACCAGTCACGACAATCAAAAAAGCTAATATGATTGGTTTCCACATCTAATCCCCTCCCACTTTTAGAAGATGATGGCATTGGGACCTTTTCGAAATCAATGCTGGTGTGCACGCGGTTAACTGCGACGTTCCAAATTGTTGTGTCAAAGGCTGTTCCAGGGTCCGCAAAGTTCGCGCAGCGCTTCTTAGTGGACGGTGCGGCGAGTGGCGGCTTAGCCCTGCAGACCGTGAGTTACCGTTCTACAGGATTTCGCACGCTCGACGAACGGCAGCTAGACACACACTATTCAGCACTTCGCCGTGGTGACGGCGGAGTGCTCTTTCCACTATCTCTCAAGATTCTGCTTTGGACTCACAACAGGCTCCGGTGCCGTTGCAGAAAGGTCCCCTGCCCCACCAATAGCTGATCATGCGGACGGCCCAAATCAGTCGACACGCCTTTACACGACTGAACAGATAATGACGCCAGCTATCTATGCTTTTGGTCGCCGTTGCTTATTCATGAATGGCACGCATCTTGCATCTTTGTCTAAGCCGCACCGGCAAACCGCGCTCAAAAATCATCCCCTGCAATTCAAACCTGTCCAGGAAGCCACAGGACGATAGCAGGGAACGCAACGAGCATTGCGATCGTCGCTGCATCCGCCAGAAAGAAAGGCGTTACACCTTTAAAAACATCCTGAACGCTTAGGTCATCACGCACGCCAGCCACTACAAAGCAATTCAGCCCGATAGGTGGGGTGATCAGGCAGAATTCGGCCATTTTTACGACCAGAATACCGAACCAGATGGCACACATCGGTCCGGACATACCGAAGGTACTGTCGGCTGCGCTTACGGCCTCGCCACCGTTCAGCGCCATGACTGCGGGATAAACAACCGGCAACGTCAGCAACAACATTCCGATCGCATCCATGAACATGCCCAGAACGGCATAAGCCAGAAGGATGCAGACCAAGATCAGCATTGGCGACATCTCAAGCGAGGTGATCCAGTCGGAGAACGCGATGGGTAGTTCGGCAAAACCCAAGAACCGGACGTAAACTAACACGCCCCAGATGATGGTAAAGATCATGACGCTCAGCTTGGCTGTCTCCAGCAACGCGTCTTTCAGCTCAGACCAGCGCATGCCTTGGTAAAGAGCCATCAGAAAGACAACGAAAGCACCGATTGCACCACCCTCGGTTGGCGTGCCCCAAGCATCGCCTCCGAATGGGTTGTAGACAAAGAAGATGATGGTAACGACGACAAACAAGATAGGCAGTGCGGGCGGAAGAGACATGAAACGCTCTTTCCATGTAAAGCCTGAGACTGCGGGACCAAAGTCTTTGATCACAACAGCCATGCCAATGATCAGCAAGCCATAGATCAAAGCTGAGAACATGCCCGGAATGAAACCGGCTAACAGCAGTTTGCCCACGTCCTGTTCCACGATAATCGCGTATATGACCAAAATGGCCGAAGGAGGGATGAGCGACGCCAATGTGCCGCCTGCAGCGACGACACCTGCAGCAAAGCGCTTGTCGTAGCCGATCTTCAGCATCTCGGGGATGGCGATGCGGGCGAAAACGGCGGATGTGGCAACCGAGGCTCCTGAAACCGCAGCGAACCCGGCGGTCGCGAAAACGGTCGAAACCGCCAGCCCGCCTGGAACCCAGGCGAGCCATCGCTTGGCGGCTTCGAACAGCGCTTTAGTCAGGCCCGCGTAATAGGCGAGGTAGCCAATAAGGATGAAGGTCGGGATAAGGCTAAGCGCTTGGCTTGAAATCTTGGAGTGCGGCACCTGCCCCGCTGTTTTGACGGCCACAGTCACAGCCTTGCCGAACCGCGCCGGGTCGTACCCAAACTTGGCCCAGAAGATCCAGATCAGGCCAACCATTCCGGCCGTTGCGGCAGCAAATGCCACGCGCATACCCAGCACCACAAGAACAAGCATTCCGCCCGAGACGATCAGACCAATTTCAATGGGTTCCATCAGAATTTACCTCAGTTGTCGTGGCCCGAGACATGCTCGGCTTCCATTGCAGCCTGGGTGGCGGCATCGGGAATCAACGGGACGGCGATAGGCGGCTGGTCAGGATGGCGAATCGCACGACCGTAGGCACAGAGCTGCAGAAAGAGCCTTATGCAAAGCACGCTGAAGGCGACGGGTGCCAACAGCTTGGCGGGCCACAGCGGGATACTGATGTCAATGGAACTGTCGCGACTCCACAGTGGGGCACCATAGTCGAAACTGCGCGCGAAGTGCGCCCAGCTCCCCCAGATCAGCAAGACGATCAGCGCCAGAATGACGGCGGTTGTCACGAATTCAACGATATAGAGCGTTCGGCCTTTAAGTGCACCAACGAACATGTCCATTCGGATGTGGCCGCCATCGCGCTGCGCATAAGATATCCCCATGAAGGCAATCAACGGCATGGCCTGTTCAATCCAGTCGACATACCCGGGAAGCGGCGCATTGGCGATGTTCCGACCACCGACGGAGACAACGGCCATGACCATCAGAGAGAAAACCGCAAGACCGCTGATCAAAGCCAGAAAGCTCTCCAGTTTGTAGAGATGTTGATCGAGAATGCTGAGACGGCTGTCGTCGGACAGCACCAGGGATGACCCGGCCATCGTTGTGCTCCGCTATCAGGGGAATAGGCACCCGACGCCAGCTTGGCCGACGTCGGGTGGTGAGTGGATTAGCTACCGTTGGCGATCTTGCCGGTCACAAGGTCATAGAGCTCTTGCGCCGGAAGACCGCGTTCGGTGTTTTCCGCAATCCAGGCTTCTGCTGCGGGTGCGGCGGCGGCCTCTTTGAATGCCGCGATTTCTTCATCGCTGAACGTGACCCGTTCGATGCCGCGTTGATCCAGCTCGGGGCCCCAAGCTTCCATCGTTTTGGTCTGGTATTGGGAAACGTAGTGATCCAGCGCTTCGTCTATCGACCCCAGCAGAGCTTTACGATGTTCATCGGACAGATCTTCCAGTGCCAGAGTATTCACGACGACCGGGCAGTTGACTGTTCCGGGGTTCAGGTTCGTCGTCCACCACGTACCGTTCTCAATAGTGCCAAAGGACATATGGGCGTGTGGTGCAAAGCTGACGGCTTTGACGATGCCGCTGTCCATTGCCTGACGTACTTCGGATGCGGACATCGAAGTCGGAACCGCGCCGACCGTCTCCATCGCTTTACCGATGCCGCCAGTCGCCCGTACGCTCAGACCTTCAAAATCAGTCAAAGATTTTGGCGCGTCACCTACCCCGACAAGGTTGTACTGCGGTAGCGGAGACGGCATCAGCAGAGTCGCGTCCCAGCGGGCCAGATCCTCGACAACGGCTGGATGTTGATAAACGGCCATCGACAGGTCAATTTCCTGTTCCAGCGATGTCACGCCCAGAAACGGCAGTTCCAGAACCGTGATTGAGGGGTTCTTGTCGCGGTGATAGCCAGCGCAGAACTGGGCCATTTCAAACGCGCCAATCGAAATCCCATCGAGGTTTTCTTTGTTCTTCGACAGGCCACCATAACTGATGTTCAGGGTAAACTCCCCGTTGGTCTTTTCGTTCACCAGTTCAGCCAGCTTTTCGACATGCTCTGTGAAAGCACGACGCTTGCCCCACAGGGATACGTTCCATTCGACAGCCAGTGCCTCGGATGCAACGGTCAGCGACAGGGCGGCAATGGCCGCCCGGTTAAGATGTTTGCGCATAATGGCTCCTCCCAGATCACGCAATGTGTTTGGGCAGAGTATTCAGGATGCACGGCAGCCTGCCTATGAAGGAAAATGCGCGTGAAGTTTCGGAGTCCCTGCGGATATCCGCAGAGTGATTTCTCCTACAACAGCGCCTCTTTATCGAGACCAAGTTTAACAATCTTTTCGTTGAGCGTCCGGCGGCCAATCCCAAGCGCTTCGGCGGCGGCATCCATGCGGCCTTTATGCGCCTTGACGGCTTTGCCGATGAGCTCGCGTTCAAAAGCAGCAACCGCTTCGCGTAGCGTATCCGGCACATCGTCGAAATGCTGATCGCTTTGGATCGCCTGCGCCACTGACCCTCCTCCGCGCCGGGCCGCCAAAATGCGCCGTTCGCAGACATGGCGCAATTCACGCACATTGCCGGGCCAATCATGTGCAAGCAGAGCAGCCAAATCGTCCTGATCGAGTTCTGGTGCGTCTATCTCATAAATCTGCGCGTATTCGTTCAAGAAATGCGTTGCCAACAGAACCAGATCATCCCGTCTTTGACGTAGCGGAGGTAAAGACAGGACAACAGTATTCAGTCGAAACAAAAGGTCCTTACGCAGGCGGCCTTCCTCGGCTGCCAATACAATGTCCTCGTTGGTCGCTGACACGACCCTGAAGCTTACTGGCACTGGCGACACAGCCCCCACCGGCAGCACCTGCTGATCTTCGATGACCCTCAGTAGCTTGGCCTGCGCCGCTGGTGGGCACGAGCAGATTTCATCCAGAAACAAGGTCCCACCCGATGCCGCCACAAGCCTTCCGTCGGATTCACCCGCGACGCCGAACATTTCCGCTTCAAACGTATCGGCAGACAATGCGGCGCAATTCAACGCCAGAAACGGTGCCTCCGGCGAGCGACCCAAATCATGTAAAGCATGGGCAACCAGCTCTTTCCCGGTGCCGGTATCCCCCTGCAACAAAACCGCAACCGAAGTATCAGCAAGATCAAGTACATCTTGTCGCAAGTCTGTAATGGCGTCTGTTTGTCCCAGCAGGATGCGGTCAAGGCCTGACAGTTTGAACAGCCGGTCTTTGAGGCGGGCATTGCTTTTTCGCATTCGGTTTTGTTCAGCCGCGTGCCTCAGCACCGTAAGCAATCGCCGTGGTTCATATGGCTTTTCGATGAACCCATACGCCCCGTCCTGTATGGCCTGAACGGCCATCGGGATGTCACCATGCGCCGAAATCAGTACGACCGGAGGCGCCACATGCCTGTCCAGGCTGGCCAGCAATTCAAGTCCCGACATGCCGGGCATACGCACATCGGACAGAATGACATCGGGCGAGGCGTTAGCCAGATGCTCCGTCACCTGAGTCGCACGTGGCAAGGCGCTGACAGTCCAGTCGGCGGCTTCGAGCAACTCAACAAGAGACTGTCGCATTGATTTGTCATCATCAACGACCAGAACTTTGAAGGGTTGCTGCAGGTTCATTCGTCCGTTTCTTCAGTATTTGAGGCTATCGGGAAGGTGACACGGAAAATTGTTCCGCCGCCATTTCGATTTCGGGCCGTCATTGTGCCATCGTGATCTTTGACAATGCTGGTGGAAATGGCCAGTCCCAAGCCCATGCCTCTCCCGCTCTCTCTTGTGGTTACAAATGGCTCTTGCAACTCTGCCAGCGTTGCCTCGCCCAACCCGTGACCGTTGTCCTGAATTTCCAACACGACCTCATCATCAGAAGCCATGACAGCGATATGGATTTCAGGCGCATCCGCTTCATCCGTAGCATCTATGGCATTGCGCAAAAGATTTGTGATGACCTGTTCGATCCGCAGGGCACTGCCCCGGATAAACGCCGGACCAGTCGACGCATCAATTGAGATTTTCACCTTGCCCTGTTCGATGTTTGGGGCAACCAGAGCCAACGCGGCATTAACCGAAGTGCATAAGTCTACGTCGTCGAACGCCTCACTCTCCGACCGTGCAAAAAACCGTAACTGGCGTGTGATCCCTTCCATTCTGTCAACCAGGTTGCCGATTTTTTGTGGCAGCTTGGTTTCACCGGAAGATGAAATCTCTGCAGCCACCAGATGATTGCGCATCGCCGCGATGGGCTGGCCCAGCTCATGCGTGACCGACGCGGATAGTTGCCCAAGAGCGGCCAGTCGGCTTGCGCGCTCCAACTCGCCCTGGGTGCGTTTGAGGCTCCGCTCGGCGGTTTTGCGGTCGTCGATTTCGATGGCAAGCCTTTCATTTGCTTCGCGCAGCATTGCTTCTTCCTCTTCGGACCGCGCCAAGGCAGCGCTTACACGTCTCGCACGTTGTATCTGGAAGAAGATAAATGTGAGCCCCGCCAAGAGGACAAAAACTGCAGTTACAAGCCAACTGCGCGCTACAGCCTGATCGTCACTTGCAAAATAGTGAAGCGACCAGCCATGAGGCAAATCCGTTGCTGCAAGATGCAAGCGCTTCGTCCCCGCAATTCTGGCCTGATCTCCCGGCAACTCAACCCAATCCAACGCATCTAAGGCTTGCCCCGGAAACTGCCGGGCGTTTCGAATTCGCTCTCGCTGTGGTTCTGACAATGGCGTCAACGCGCGATATTGCCAATCCGAGTTCGAAGAAAGCAGAACGACACCGTCTTCATTGGCCAAAAGAACCTGTTCGCCCGAGTTTTTCCAACTATCCTGAAGATTAGAGAAATCGATCTTAATCGCTATGACGCCAGTTGAATCTCCCTGGTCGTCAAGCACTGCGTTGGCGATGAAGTATCCTGGCAGACCAGTCGTCGCCCCGATGGCATAGAAGCGGCCCTGTTTGCCAGAAATGGCACTTTGGAAATACGGGCGGAAAGCGTAGTTCTGGCCAACAAAGCTCTCTGTGTTGCGGTAGTTCGATGCGGAAATCGTGATCCCGTCTTCGTCCATCAGGTAGATAGCATCCAGCTCCGCCCGCTCCGCAAAATCCTCAAGGCGTCGGTTTAAAGCTCCGGTGCCGTCTCCTTCGGCTGTTCCAATTACAAAGGAATCCTGTGACAGCACATATGTGAGGTGGGAAAATCGTTCGAGTTCGCTGTTTACCGAACTTTGGTAGAGAGAGAGCCGGCCCTGAGCTTTCGAAAGCTCCTCCGAAACGAAGTACTGGTAAGAAACCAAATAAAGGCCAATGCTGGCGGCACTGGCTACCAAAATACCTACAATATACGAAGCTGATCGCATTGAATGCCCATGAACTGCGACAGCATAGGATCACAGTAGGTATTAGCCGTCCATCCCAAGAGTTCTAATCCGATATTTGGATGTTCTGGCCAAACAAGAATGACTGAGTAATTTGAGAACGCGAAGCAATGAACGAACCCGCCGAAACAACTATGTGCATTGCGCAAGCAGACTCGGCCCAGAGCTGACATCCAGCAGCCAACCGACATGCTGCGGTCGCAGCCCGCATTCCGGACATTCACGGGACACGCTGAGAGCACAGGTCGGTCTAAGGTGTGAAGAACGGAGTTGCCGACCAAAAACCAAAGATCAAGATCAAGATCAAGATCGGCTTATGAGGTTTTGGTTCTGGATCCTGTTGCATCCGCTTGAGTGACCCCATCAAGAATCCAGCCTATAGCAAGCATGAACCGTTCGCCGCCGTCTCTGGTTGCATAGGTTTGCATGTTCTTTTGTAATATCGGGGTATCCTCGGGCGCGAGTTGCTTGCCCAACTCCTCACGTATCTGCGGTGGCCGAGAGAGATCGTTGGCGATCGATCCGATGAGTAGCATGGTAATTGCGTCACTCGCTTCGGCGATGGCCCTACCGCTGAGCCCACCCGCCCTGAGACATTCAAACAACAGCTCTGTCGTGGTGGCGGTTCCGGGGCCGATGATAGCCTGGCGGACAAAGATCATGCCCGCACCAGGTGTTTCCAAAAGCCGCTTTCGAACCTCCTCCAAAAAATCGAGTAAGCGGTCCCTCCAATCTTCCCCTATTAGCAGACACTGCGCGGCTGCAAGAAAGAGGCTATCAACTGCGAGGGTGGCGAGTTGGTTCTTGTCGTCGATATGATGATAGATCGCCATGGCTGAAACACCGCATTCTTCTGCCACGCGCCGCATTGTAAGTGCGGATGGGTCGCTTGATTTCAAAACGACTAGGGACGCTTCAACAATTTTTTCCACCGTTAAGTCACGGCGTTGGTTTGTTTTTTTTGATCGTTTAGTGGGTTTGTGCATTTCTTTATTTTACATTGTATAATTAAATATACAAGGTAAAGTTATGTGGTTTCAACTTGGGAGGAATGCATGAGTCTGGAAGGTTTGCAAGTTGGAGTGATCGGTGGCAGCATCGCAGGCTGCGCCGCAGCAACAGCGTTGACCCGAGCTGGCTGCAATGTGGACGTGTTCGAACGATCCTCAAAAGGGCTGATGGACCGCGGGTCCGGCATCGGCATTCCGGGCCCTCTACGCGCCACGCTTATGGACAAGGGATATCTTCCTAAGAATTTCCCAAGTTGCGAGATGAAATCGCGTTGGTGGCAGTTTCCCGATGGAAGTCGTGACGGAAAGCGCTTGTGGACCCAAGCGACCCCCGCCTTCGCCAATAACTGGGGGAACCTGTGGCGTGCGCTGCGGGAAACAGTCTCCGATGACATCTATCACGAGGGCAAGATGCTCTTGGATTTCGCAGAGACTGCAAATGGAGTCACAGTGACCTTCCAGGACGGTGAGACGCGAGACTTTGATCTTCTCAGAGGCGCGGATGGATACAACTCTGCGGTGCGCCAAAAGATGCATCCCCACATCGAAACGGACTACGCAGGCTATGTGCTGTGGCGCGGGAACTATCCTGAGGCAGAGTGTGCCGACACCCATTTGATTGAGGCGATCGACAAAGAGACGGCCTGGTTGACTGTCCCTTTTTCGGGCGGACACGGAGTCCTTTACATGATCCCGAATTTTGACGGCAGCGCCGCGACGGGGCAACGCCGTGTGAATTGGGCGGTGTACGCATCCTGTCCTGAAGCGCAACCGTTGAACGGCGTCGAATCTATTCCCCCAGGCAGTGTCACGATGGCGGCGTTCGCCGAGCTTCAGATGCTGTTGAACGATCACTTTCCACCCGCCATTCGCAGCCTCCTCGCCCAAACCCGCCACAAAGACGTGTCGATACAGCCGATCTATGACAGCATCGTCGATACCTATGTCAGCAAAAGAACGCTGCTGATTGGCGATGCAGGAACAATGACCCGCCCGCACACCGCAAGCGGGGCTACAAAGGCATTAGAAGACGCGCTGGCGCTGGAAATGCTTGCGGTCGCAGCCAAAGATTTACCTGACCAGCTCAAAAGCTACGACGCCCAACGATGCGAGCAAGCAAAAACCCTCAGTCAAATTGGCCGACGTATTGGCCAGCTGCAGGTCGTTGAAACCCCTAATTGGGAGGATATGTCGCCAAAGGATTTTGAGGATCTGCACTCTGCGATCCTGTCAGGTGACAGGCTCTATCTCTACGGTGAGGAAGCGTGAGCCGAAGTGGCGGGCATGACTGGTCCAATTTTGAGCAGCCTTAGAAACTTGATACAGCGGATCTTCTTAAGCGTTTATCGCCCATAATCCACAAGGCGGGCGCCCGCTTTTCGATGATGACTGGACAGTCTAGGCTTCTTGCAGCCCCCGGTGTCGCCGCAGCATATTGGCGGCGAGGACTATGCGCGCGGATCACGGCCCTTTCCGGACATACAGTATACGATAACGATACTGCGGTCGCAGCCCGCATTTCTGCCGTTCGCTTCAGGCGCAAAACCCACAACATTGCGCTCGAAATCTGGCGCTGTGACGCGGCGATGAAACCGGCCATTGGTGCAGCGCGCAGCGAGGCTGGAACGATCAATTCACACAGTGCGGACGAAGCTGCCGGTTGCTGAACGTCTGCTTCCCGTTAACGCTGAATCTCAGACAATCCACCCAAAGACATACCCCGCCCCGAGCGACCCCAGAATTGCAAGCAACAGATAGAGCATGAACGGTTTAAATCTGAGCACTGGTGCAATGGCCATCGCACCCCAGATGCTGACAACACCGCCCGAGACAAGGAAAGCCATCGCCGCGCCTTCGGACATGCCGTTGTCGATCAACCCGCGTGTCAGCGGGAGCGCAGCGTAACCGTCGATATAGGCCGGGGCACCGACAAAGACAGCGGCGGGTATGGCCCACCATTTGTCTTCGCCAACATATGCTGCCAGTGCGCCCGGCGTCAGTGCGGCGTTTAAGGCATACTCGGCGGCAAATGCCGGGATCAGGCAGGTCAGGATCAGCCGCGTGGTCGCCCAGAACTGTCTGCTGAAAGAATGCCTTCGTGCCTCAGACCGCCATACCCATGGATCAAAGGGTTGATCCCTGCCGCATCGTGCGGCACTCAGTTGGCGCGCAAGACCATTGTCTCGAAGCGCGCTCATTGCCCAAGGTGTCTTGGCGAATAGCCCTGTGATCACGCCCCCGAATACGCCTAATCCGAAAGCTGCAAGTGTTTTGCCGATCGCAAAGCTCAAACCCAGTGTCGCGGCTGTTGTCGCGAGCATCGCCGGATCAGTTATTGGGGAGGACAGCCAGAATGCCATGATCGGAGCGAGTGGCACGCCCGCTGCCAGCAATCCGGCCATTAAGGGCAGCACCGTCACACCGCAGACCGGCGTGATGGCTCCGATGAGCGATGCAGCCAAAACCGTTCGCAACGTCCTGCCCTCGAACGCGCCAGCGATATGGGTATCCGCGCCGCTGGCGATGATCCAAGCTGCTAGAACTATGCCCGGAATGACAATGGGGGCAACGACAATTAGACCCCATAAGACGAACCTTGCTGCGTTTGCGGCGTGTTCCGGCCAGACAAGACCGACGCCCGCCAACATCAGCAGAGACAGGCCCCATATCAGGGGTTTCCAGTTGGATGGTCGGTCGGAGTCGGTTTGATCGGACATGGGATACTCCTCTGACCTTGAAAAATAGTGCGGCGCGAGGCATCTGTGAAACGCATAGTTTCAATTTCCGATATTGGAAAAACAAATGGAAAACCTGGATAGCGATCTTTTGCGAACCTTCGTCGCCGTGGCTGATGCCGGAAGCGTCACAGAAGGCGCCGCTCGTATCCACCGGTCGCAGTCCGCAACAAGCCTTCAAATCAAGCGCCTTGAAGGGATTCTTGGTCAGCCGGTCTTTGACCGACATGGCCGCGGGGTGGTCCTGAGCGACACGGGACGAAAGCTATTTCCAGTCGCGCAGGAGGTGACGGCACGTCTCGACGCGGCACTACGGGAGATTTCCCAGAACACTGTAAGCGGGAAACTACGTTTGGGGATACCCGACGATCACGGGCGAACCAAACTCGCCGAGATCATTGCGTCCTTCACCCGTCATCACCCAAAAGTCGAACTGGATGTCACCTGCGCCCTGAGCACAAGTTTTCCCGAGGCCCTCGACAAAGGTTCGCTGGACCTTGCGGTCTATGAGGTCGAAAACCCGTCCAGCCAAGAGGAAGTTCTTTATGAAGACCCAACTTGTTGGGTGTCGTCGGCGCGTCGGAATTTTCAGATCGATGAAAGCCTTCCGGTGGCCCTATTCGATCATGCGTGCTGGTGGCGCGACGCGGCAGTCAGTTCATTGCAAGCCCGCGGAGAGCCATATCGCCTTGTATATTCCAGCCAGAGCGTCTCTGGCGTGATCGCAGCGGTTGAGGCTGGGATTGCAGTAGGTCTACTTGGTCGCTCGTCGCTTCACGCAGGTCTATCGGTGGTGAACGACGCATTGGGCTTCGGAAACACACCTGCCTCCAAGCTGGTGATGGCATCCAGCAAGCCGAAAGAACAAGGGCCTCAAGACGCTATGAAGGAGGCGATCCGAGCCGCATTTATGGCCAAGCCATAAAAAACTGACTTTCACTGCGTTCTGTCGAATGGGCAGGTCGGACTCGGTTCCTGACATCGGAGGCGGCGCGGCATCCTGTGGTACGACGTTTGTGTCAACGTCGGGTTGTCGTTTTGGGAGGGCATGGCGGATCGGAGGATTAGTCATGAAAATACCAATCTTACCTGCCATTCGCGCACTTCGGCTAGCCTGGAACAAGGGCCGCATTGTCGGTTAGAAGCGGCCACTGAAACCTAAGCATGTCTGGGCAATCCGGGTGCGGCTTGAATTGGCAGAGAACCATCGTGATCTTGCTCTGTTCAATATGGCAGTCGACAGCAAGCTTCGCCGCTGCGACCTTGTGAAGAGGAAAGTTGTGGATGTGCTGGCGTCAGGCCAGATCAGGGAACGCGCCTCAGTGCTGCAGAACAAGACACAGAAGTCAGTTCGGTTTGAGATATCGGAAGGCGCCCGCACATCCATCGAGAAATGGATGGAATACGAATTGATGGTCGGATCAGAGTATCTTTGGCTAGGCCGTTCTCATGAGCGCCTTCACATATCGCCACGTCAATATGCGTGGATTGTTCGGGACTGGGTCACGTCGATCGGACTGGAAGTCAGTGCATAGGGCACGCATTCGATGCGGCGAACGAATGTCACTCAGATCTACAAGAAGACTGGCAACTTTCGCGCCGTTCAGCTTCTGTTCGGGCACACAAAGATGAACAGTACAGTCAGGTATCTTGGCGTTGAACTTGAGGGTGCCTTGGCCATTGATGAAGCTATTGAAATCAAACATCTCTGGGCCGCCTACACGGTCGGCCCTTACCGGTCACTCGACATGTCTTCACGATGCTGCGGTTGCAGCCCACTTTGCGGTCATTCGCTACGACAGCAATATCTCAACACAAGCGAACTCACAGAACGCGGGACGAAGCTGCCGGTTGCTGTCCAGCAGAATTGCCATGTAGTTGAACGACGAAGCTTGCCTTCGAGAGGCTAGATCAAGTGGCGCCGACACTCGCTTCTCGAAGCAGGAACCTTTGAATTTTGCCGCTGGGTGTCTTTGGCAGTTCTTCAACGAATTCGATAAGCCGAGGATAGGCGTGTGCAGAAAGGCGCTGTTTTACATAATCCTTCAGCTCTGCAGCTAACTCCTCATTACCTTCTGTGCCTTCCGCCAGTACGACCACCGCTTTCACTATTTCGGTCCGTTCCTTGTCCGGCACGCCTACGACTGCCGCCTCCGTCACAGAAGGGTGTTCAATCAGAGCGCTTTCAACGTCAAACGGTCCGATGCGGTAACTCGAAGAGGTGATAACGTCGTCGTTCCGCCCTACGAAAGTAATACATCCGTGTTCGTCCCGCTCCACCGTGTCCCCGGTAAGATAGTATCCGTTCTCGATCGATTTGTTGCCCTTGTTCAGGTAGCCGCTAAAGAACAAGAGAGGTGAATCCTCGGTGTTGACGGCCAATTGACCAGGCTCATTGAAATCAGCGATGCTGCCATCCTCGGCCAGAACCTCGACCCTGTATCCCGGCATAACATAGCCGGCCGATCCCGGACGGACCGGATGTTCGAGCCCGTGATGATTATTCACCAGCATACCCGTTTCGGTCTGCCCATAGTGATCTTTGATCGGCGCATTCAGTTCGGTCTCGAACCAGCGGATGACTTCGGGGTTTAGCGGCTCGCCTGCGCTGCTGATGCACCGGATCTGATCGCGCAGCTGTGACGCGCGCTCGGTTCCGGCGGCGATGATTAGTCGAAACGCAGTGGGCGCGCCTGCAAAGTTAGTCACATTCAATCTCGAAATCACGTCATATGTACTGTCCACTGTGAATGGCCCCTCGACCAGAGTGGTTGCATGACCCAATAGTAGCGGGCCGATCAACGCATAGTATAGACCATAGGCCCAGCCCGGATCGGCAATGTTCCAGAAAACATCCTCATGCCGCAGACCGATCCCTTCGATCATGTAAGATCTAAAGGCAGGCAGAGCTTTTAGGGGCACGGGAACTCCTTTTGCGGGACCTGTAGTTCCAGATGTCGCCATCATGAACATCAGGTCATCGCCGTTCCGCAATACCGGGACGAACTCAGGCGATTGCGAGGCCATTGCCCGGCGGAAATCAATGTCTCCCCCAACAACCTCTTGTCGCGTGTCAGCAATCATCGCGACAGGCGGGCAACCTTCCACTTCGTTGAGCTTTTTGCGGTTCGCGGCGTCAGTCACAACCATCTTCGCGCCGCTCATGGTCAAACGGTCCTGAATGGCCTTGGGCCCAAAGGCTGTAAACAAAGGTTGATAGGCAGCGCCAGCTCGGAGGGCGCCAAGAACAACCGTCACAAGATCCGGGGTGCGCGGAAACAGACCCGCCACGATGTCACCGGGTTGGATACCTTGTTCTTTCAGCAAGTTGGCGAAGCGTGCAGCTTCATCGCGCAACTGTCTAAAGTCGCGGGTCTCATAGTGCCCGTCCAATGCAATCCAGTTCAAAGCCAGGGGATTGCCCTGCAAATGGACATCACAACATTCTACGCATGCATTGATCCCGTCGCTGAAATTACCGAAAAAGACAGACTTCGCGACGTCCAGATCAAATTTCTCCACCGCTTTGGAGTATTCTGGGGAAGTCCCAGAGTCAGAATTCGATTCCATCAAAACGTATTCCTCCAAATGCAGCCCTAAATTACCTTGCACTCAAATAGGTCGAATTTCCACGTTGGAGATTACGCGAACATCTGCGCGCCACGAGTGGTCCATTCAGTCCCGAACCAAAGCTCGATTTGGCACGAGACGGTAGGGCAACGGTCCAATGCATGACAGATGAAATGGGAGTGAGCCGACGCTCGTTACAGAGAAACCTAAACGCGTCAAGATTCACATTTTCGGGGATACGCGACCAGGCTGTAAATCATGCAGCATTGCTCGTGCAAATGGTCTAGGTCAAGGCAGGCTCGTTCGACCATCGGAACTTTGCCTCTCAGCGAATTTCATCGAACTGGTCATTGAAGGCCGCGCTGGAATGCGAAAATTGAGCAGCCCATTTACTGCGGTTGGTTTGAACAATAAGAATGGCTGTCAATCCTGACGTCAATTTTAGAAAACGCGGGAGCATTCCCGCTACACGGAGCAATGACAAATCAACTACTTGCCTGCGAGTTGGAATTTAAGAGCACACCATGCAAAACGTGGTAGTTCACGAAGATTCTACCCTGCGTAACGGTTTTTCCTGATCTTGCTCAGACGGTACCTGTTGCGATTTTTAAATGATCATTTTAATATGCTCCGATGGGTAGACCACGATCATATTCACGCGAAGCTGTAGTTGAAAAAGCCATGGGTGTTTTTTGGCAAAACGGCTACAAAGCTGCATCGATAAGTGACGTTGTCCGCGAAACCGGGCTGAACACGGCCAGCATGTACAAGGAGTTTGGAGACAAGGAAGGATTGTTCTCAGCAGCTTTGGATCATTACCGCGATCATGTTATCGGGCCGCGCTATCGTATTTTGATCGACAACCCTAACTTAGAGGGCGTCGAAATGTTTCTCCGAAACGTTTTTGTGGGGGCCGCCAAGTCGGAATACAAGGGCTGCCTGATGATGAACCACCTTGCACAAAAGCATGTGATAAGTCCTGAGGCCGCAAAGCAAGTGGGCGCGTTCTGCGCAGAAGTCGAGTCATTGGTTGAAACCGCTCTTCGTAATGCCCAGGCGGATGGAGATATCGGGGCGGAGAAGGACACGGCGCAGCTTGCGAGCTTTGTGGTTTTTTGCGTTCACGGGACCGTCTTGTATGGGCGGCACGACGAAAAAAAGCGCGTGATACCAAACTTTTACGACTTGATCATGAGGGAAATTCGCGAGTGAATTTCATCCCCTATTTATTTTAAAATTGATTTTTTAAAATAAATGTTCTAAAACTATCCCATCCAGATGGAGTTGAAGGCGACTACGCGCTGGACGTTAGTAAAACAGGGATAGGAGAAACACGATGAGTATTTCCGAAACGGCTATGGCCTTCTTTGATGCATGCGAAACAGGCAAAGGCTGGAACGTCTGCAAGTCATACTGTCAGGACGGTGCCGCTTTTACATGTGAAGCCGACGCATTGGCCGATATCTCGACAATCGAAGGCTATACAGCTTGGACCGCCGGAATTTTGACCCCAATCCCAGATGGCAGTTACGACATCACCTCATTCTCGACTGATCACGAACGCAACATCGTAACGGCCACAGCAGTATTCAGCGGCAAACAAACCGGTGAAGGTGGACCAGTTCCTGCCACCGGCAAAGAAATCGCAACCAACTATGCCTACGTTATGGAATTTGAAGGTGATAAGATCGCCCGAATGACCAAAATCTGGAATGATGGGCACTCTCTAAAACAACTCGGATGGGCGTAGTGACGTCGCTATAGCGGCGGTGCCATTTAGGGGCTGTTTTGCGGAACTTGGTAACCACTTCGGGCTCTCACCGGCAACTTTGCGTCTGAGCTCCGGCCTACACACCATGATGACCGTTTATGGCGCATTTGGACCCAAAGTGGTTTTGAACCCTTTGTGAACTAAAATAGTCGCGCCAAACACTCTTTTGAGGAGCGTGCCATGTCAACACAAACTGGATATCTGTTGATTGCCGACATTTCCGGATACACACAGTTTCTGACCACTTCGGAAATGGATCACGCTAATCCGATTTTGCAATCCTTGCTGGGCGTACTGATCGAACAGGTGGGTGATCCGCTCCATTTCTGGAAAACCGAAGGCGATGCCGTTCTGGCATATTCGACGCGGCAGGATTTCCCCTCCGGCGAGACCTTCCTGACCATCTGCGAAAATCTCTACAACGCATTTGCTCTTCGTCGGCAGGACATGATTGCCAACACAACCTGTACCTGCAACGCGTGTGCCAATGTCGGAGGTCTGGATTTGAAGGTTATCGCCCACCATGGCCAGTTCGAAGAAATGCAACTTGGCCCGGTAACGGACTTTTCCGGCACCGACGTTATTCTGGTCCACCGAATGGCCAAGACGAACGTTGTAGAAGCCACCGGTGTGCGCAGTTACGCGCTGTTCAGCGAGGCCGCTGCAAACGCCATGGATATCAAAGGCATAGTGGAACCGTTTTCACAGGACATCGAACATTTTGGCGAGGTTTCGATGAAGGTCTACGATTTGGCTAAATCTTGGGAACGTTTGCGTGCCAACCGCGAGCGCCATTTTTTGACCAAGGAAGACGGAGTTTGGACCTTCAGCCATCATTTCGATGCTCCAATTGCAGTCGTCTGGGAGGCGTTGGTCGCGCCTGAACTAAAGCTGAAATGGATGAACCGTGTTCAGGATATCACCGTCGACAGCCCGCAAGGGCGCCTCAGCAACGGGTCGGAATATCATTGCTCTCACGAATTGGCGGACTTTTTCTATCGCATCACTGATTGGGAACCGTTCGACTATTTCTCGACCTGCATCCAGGATCCGGCGCGCACCGGGGTGAGCTTGCCCGAGACATATCAGCTGACGCAAACGAACTCTGGCACCGACTTGCGATACACAATGGGTCAAGCGACGGATGCCGAAGGCAATAGGTCGGAAATCTCAGAACAGGAGGTTTCAGCGTTCCTGGCAGAATTCTGGGCCGCATCGTTCTCTGATCTGGACGAACAACTCAAGGCCTCGAAGTAAGAGCGCTTTGTTGGGACGGCTTACATTGCGTCGGCAACCGCGAAATGCTGCTCTCTGTGATGTGTATGATGTCTGACGCCATCACCTACCGAACATTGGAGCAACAGTAACGTTTTCCCATGCCCTGCTTCCCACGATCAATCCAACGGCCCTACCCGTCATAAACTCAGGGACAACATTTCACTCAGGGATTTCCACGGTTCCTACTATGTGGGTTCGCCTCAAAGGTAGTGCTTGGTACATCGACACAATGTCCGTCGTGGCTATGCCCTCGCCAGTCATCCCATCATAGCGCCCAGTTCCGACGATAATTTCCCAAGAGTTTGCCGCGCCTTTTTCACCTGCTTTCCAACGCATCGTGAAAGTGTCTTCGCCCTCACCAAAAATGCATATTCCGGAGATTGAGTTGGTCCCATCTTGGTAACCGAACCCCGATCCAAGGCATCGAGCAAGCCCGCCGTCAACAGGACCTTCGATAACTTCAAATCCTCCTTTGTTGTCGGCGATGTGAAAAATATGATCACCAAGGTCAAAGTCTTCCTGAGAAAGCGGATAGAAATTATTAAGCTCGATGCGTTGCTCCTCGGCACTGGTCGCAGTACTAGTAGCGGCCAAGACCGAGATCAAAATTAGGTTTTTCATTAAGGCCTCCTAAGGCTCCATTCACCTTAAGAGTATTAGTGACATTAGCAAACGACGGGCATGTTAATTTCCGCTATTCATGAGCGCCCGCTCGTCTCGACCCGCCAGTATTTGCGGATTGTCCGGGAATGGGTGAAGCCCATAGACCTTGAGGCGAGCACCAAGGGAACGCATTCTAAGAGGTGAACCAAGGTTACTCAGATCTGCAGAAACATTGACAATCTGCGCAATAAGCGACTTCTGCCTGGACATACAAAAATGGATAGGACGGTACGGTATCCTGGCCTAGAGTTGGAGAACACATTGGCCATCGCGGAAGCTTTTGAAATTTAGAGCCACAGGGTCTTTTTCCTAGACGGCCCAAACCGGACATTGGCTACTGGGTGGTGATGCTGCGGTCGCAGCCCGCTTTGCAGTCATTCGCTGCGAGAGCGAAGTCCTTGGCGCGCTGAGCTCACACAACGCGAGACTTGTCGGACTTTCCCGAAGCCCCCTTAACTTAAACGGAAGTTACCTACTGGTTCTTGGTGGTGCTAGTAACCGCACGCCAGCCTTCCTTTGGCGGCCTGTCTAACAGGTCTTGGGCGCGGGCCATCATGGCGACTGAGGCGGGGTCTCCGTTTCGCGCCTGGTCTGCGGCCGCGAATGCGGCAACGGCCTCTTCAAACCGCCCTGTCCGATAATGTGCAAGGCCCTGTTCATAAGCCTCTATCCAGGCAAATGATCCAACACGCCCATCCGCCATTGCGATCAGTTCGTAGACCACCAGCTCTTCAACACGTCCAAACACGGTAAGCGTGTCCAACTCACGGACCACGATTGCGTCAGCGGCCTGTCGCCTCGTTTCCGGCCCGACCAGGATCAGCGTTCCATAGTCTTTGTTGGCCCCTTCCAACCGACTGGCAACGTTCACGACATCACCAATCGCGGTGTAGTTCAACCGCTGCTCTGATCCGATATTTCCGACCAGAGCCTCGCCGCTGTTCACCCCGATCCTGACGCGTAGGGGGTTGCCGGCCTCATCTTCAATTCCGGACGCGCCCACGGCAGCGACAAGGTCCAGCGCTGCGCGGCAAGCATTTTCAGCGTGATCAGCATCTTTACGCGGCGCCCCCCAAAACGCCATCACGGCATCGCCTATGAACTTGTCGATCGTCCCACCGTTTTGAGTAATGGCCGCTGAAGCTGCGCTGAAGAAGGGCTCCATCAGCTGGACAATATTTGGGCCAAGTTTTTCGGACAGCCCTGTGAAACCCGCTACATCGCAAAACAACACAGAGATCTGTTTCATTTCTCCGCCCGGCTGTATCTTGATGCCCTCAGCAACCAGCATACGCACGAGATCGGTGGGCACGTATTTTCGGAAAGCGGACAAACCAGCGGCCATGCTCGCGGTTGCCGCAGAAAGATTGGCAAGCTCAGACAGTCTGGAGGGTCTGCGCTCAATGCGTTCGACGTCAAAGCGTTCGATTTTGCCAAGATCTTCGGCGATGCGTGCCAACGGATTTGCGACAATGCTTCGGATCAGCCAGATCGCCAGCCCGGTTGCGACGACTACCACACCGATCAAAACGTATATCAAGTTTATCAGCGCTTCATCGATGCTCGACAGAAACGCCGCTTCGGGTATGACCGTGGCAACGCGCCAGCCGTAAAACCCCAGTGGCGTCAGCGCCACCGCATAAGGCACGCCGTCGATGACGACACGTTTCGTCAACGTGCCCTGGGCATTCGCCTGGGGGTCTGCCAACAACCTTTCGCCTGAGATCATGGCAACTTCATAAAGCTTCCCTTCGCCCATTCGCGCCGGGGTAATCTCATCCGCTTCTGCATCAGGTACCGCAATAACTTTGCCGTCAGCGTTCAGAATAAATGCCGCGCCGAATTCGCCGGGCGCAAGCGTGGCGAGAAAACGTGACAAACGATCCGTTTCGATTGCAACAGCCAGAACACCTTGCCGCGTTCGGTTGACGTCTATCGGACCAGCAAAGGCGTAAACGGTTTTTTTACTATCCGGAAGGTCGCGCGTTTCGATCCACCCCGCAGAGCTGAGCCCCATGAAGTTTTCAAACCAGGCGTGTTCGCGCGGATCATAGGATGTTTCAGTAAAGGCCCGCTCCTCGAACTGAATGTCACCCGGGATAAAGATGTAGCGATCCCTCCGCAGCATTCGATCGCGGATTCCCTTGTCGATTTCAATCATCTCAAGCCCGCCGTCACCTAAACGGTGCGACGCGAAAAAATTGCCATCGGGCCAGCCAAAGAACATCCATGAGATATTCGGCTGCGCCTGCAGTTGCGACAGAAAAACAAACTCGCGCTTGTCGGCCTGTCGCGTCGCGATGACGTTCTGGACAAAGATCGTGCGAACGGCTGCCCAGGCGGCTTCGGCCGACCTAAGCGTCACCCCCACCTCGATGCGGACAGTGTTCGCGATCTGGCCGTTGATTTCAGCTGCAAGCATGCGGCTATTGTCGCGCGCAGTCGTCCACCATAGGGAATGGACAATAAAGGTCGACACTCCGATAGACACAGCCACCAGAATTGACACAGCGATGCCCACGCTAAGTCGCACTTAAATCTCCGCCAAATTACTCATATTCTTCAGTATTGAATTGAGATTGCTAGGAGGGCACAACTTTTTTAGACCTATCCCGAAATCTCACGCAACTGTTAGGTAGCAGCAAAGGATTGTGTTGAAGCGGGCGCTTGAACATTGACTACTGTAGCTGACCTTTGCGATTTTTCCAGACGCTGTGTGCAAATGAACGGGCGGCCCGAACCTGCCATTGGCAGATTTGTCCCACCACTGCGCTGCAGCTCATCAAAGGAGACATTCGCCGCAGCCACAAAATCGGCAGGTCTACGAACTAACAGCTCGCGAAAGGAATCTGCCGTTCATCTACTCTGCCCTTCCGACCGCATATTGCGGGAAGAGCCACCGTTGGTCCGAATTCGCAAGTTCGGTATGATCTTAGCGGCTTTGTCGCAAAATTCTCTGAAGTGTGAGGGCTGATTGGAATTTACTAAGTTCAAGCGGTTTGGTTCGCAAACTGCTTGAACGGGCAGATTCCGACTCCGAACTGACCCTTTCTGATCATCTGCGCAACTTCAATCCCATCGAGCGTTGCAGAGGCGGACGCAGTTTCGCTTCTGGCGACGTGCCTTGTCGGCAATCAATGGCGCATATTTGACGATCCAACGGTTCAGCGTCGCGTGATCAACCTTAACTCTGCGCTCAGCCAGGATTTCTTCCAGATCCCGATACGACACTGAGTAGCGCAGATAGGAAAACACCTCGTGCAAGATCACATCTTTTGGGAAATGCGAGCCCTTGAATGAGATCGTCACCGGATGCTCCTGTCAATTTTGGGCTGGTCAAAAATATTGTTTTCTCCAGTGACAGAATAATTAAGTCTATTGAGAACCAGTACCGCCAACTACTAATCCAAGTATATAAGGGCGCTTCTTGATAAACGTGGCCTTTGTGCCGAATGGGCAAAGCATTGGTTTTTCACCCGTCGCGCAAACAAACCGCACCAGGGAATGGCGAACGACATCTAATCTGATCTCTAAACGGCGGCGGCTGCTACCTGAAGGGTGCGTTGTGGGCTAACACTTGCCAGATCTCAGGCGTTAGCCCTGGATGCTAGCATTGGATCGAGTTCCCTTTCAGCACATAGAAGCCAGCCATCTAGCGCGCTCCTGTAGAAAACTTGACAGTTACCGGGTTTGCGCCTTTGACGCGCAGCTCCGCCACATGCTCACCTAGCTTGGGTACATCGATCCAAGCATCCAGATCTTTGGCGACCTTCTTGCCGTCCAGATACCATTCAACAGATTTTGCTTCGGTGCGGCCAGTGAATGTACCCCAGAGATGCAGCGGTCGGTCCGGGCGCACCACTTGCCCCTCAGAGGGGTGAATAATGGCGAGTTCGGGTGGCGCTGGTGGCAGTTTAACTTGCTTGGTGTCTGCCGTTGCGGTGAAGTAACCGTCATGAGCAAGGACCCTAATCCAAACCTTGTCGACCGGAATGGTGTTGGGGTCGATCTCTACGCTGTTACCTCTCGCACCAACCCTGAGCCCGTTCCAGCGTTCACCATCAGAAGACCATTGCAGCCAAATATCGGGATCGTAACTACGCTTGGCCCCGGTCGTTTTCCAGGAAACCTTTAGACCAGACTTGCCAATGCTGGCTTCAGCCGAAGCCAATTTAACCGGCCGTGTCGGTCGCTTGCGCTCCCATACGACTGCGTCCCCCTGGCAGATGCGGATTGCAATTCCAGAGCCGACATCGCCCATTGCCGCAATGAAACTATACGGCGGTTTAGGCGGATCCTTTTTATCGCCTCCGCCGCAACCGCAGCCATCGCCATTGGCGTCGTGATTATCCATTGTGAACACCGGCGCAGATGAGATCACCTCGTCCTTGTCCCCGATCAACTGCAAAACTAGATCGGTACGCGCGCCAGACATCCGCAAGGGCCGGGTTGGAACCCGTACGAGGCTTGCGACCGAGACCTGCATGTCTTTGCCGACCTCACCCACGATCGTCACGAAAGGACGCATCTGGTCTTGCCGATCGACTTCCATGGCGCCTGCCCCCACCGAATTGCCGCCAGACACGCCCGTTGCCAGCACCACCGGGTCAAATTCGGCGCGGTTCAGCATATAGTTATGCGTAAAGATCGAGACCCACCGGGGGCCGCAATAACCCATCAGATCCTCACTGTTGGCCGGCCGGTGTATTGTCCCGTCATTTGTGTCGAGCCCGTATTCGCCGATGCTCGCATCCGAATAGACAGTGTTGCCATTGCTATCGGTCGTTGTCATGCCGGTATCGTAAGGCTCGTAAAGCGGGTAGCTCGCGTTCGGCGTGCCGACCGTGCCACATGGGGCATGTGGTAAACCCGCCTGATGGCCCAACTCATGCGCTAACGTGACCGGGCTACCGGACAAGCCAGCGCCGTTGCCGCCGCTGGCGCATCCTGTGTTGCCATGCGAGCGCGGGATCGCCGCATTGACCAGTCCATAGTAAAGCCAATCGCCCTGATTACCGTCATTCGTGCGCGCGTTAGCCACGAAATTCAGGATCGGCGTCCAGTTGGGATCGCACCCCCCCGCTGGGAAATTGTTGTTTGTCAGACCTTGTGTTGTTGTCTGACTGTCGATGATCCGCACGTTGGGCGTACTGCCTACCGGGAAAACCCGAAGGGCAAAGCTGGTATCAGCGGCAACTTGCGCTGCGTTAGGGGCAGGCAAGGTAATATTGGCGCCGCCGCCCATCGGTGGACCGTTATAGCCAATTGTGACGGCTGCAACGCGCAACTCTTGCTCAAGATCGACATCAACAAGCTGTTGGGCCGTGCCGCTGCCTCCATAGCAATCGTCTGGCGACGAGACAGTGATAGAAAGGCGCAAGAGCCCGGTCATCACGTTGGCAGGGATAATGAAGTTCAGCGTCGCATCAATGTCGCGTCTCTCTGCGTCGTAGCTCGAGAAACTGTCCTGCGCTGTCACCGGGGCATTGGTCGGAACGATATTGGCCACCGTGGACCAGATCCCACCAACCCGGCGTTCCACTTGAAGTGTGCCACTGACATTGCCGAGCTGCCCATTATCGAAATTCGGATCCTGCCCACTGCGCAGATATGTCCGCACCCAGGCCGATTTATTGGCAACAAGTTGAAGGGAGTTGTCCGGGCCGCGGTCAGCTGGATCAGTCAGATGCTGGTTGGCTCGGAAATACTGTATCGCCTGCGTTACCTCGACCCCGTCGATGGATAGATCCGGCGGGTTCTGGAAAACGAGGTCTAAGCCCTGACTTACTGTAGGAGGTTTACATTTACCGGTCACGACGATTTCGACCCGCACTCGGGTCGTTTGGTCGAAGTCAGTCTGATCGAAGTCCCAGCGTCCCAGATCGGGGGCCGGTGAAATCTGCGCAATGGCAGCGCCGGTGTCTGTATTGACGATGCGCACAGTCACTGAGTCAGCGGCGCAGACCTTCCAGCGGATTTTCAGAACCTCGCCGGGTAACAGGCAGTCGTCGTTCTGATGCCCTTTGACGATAAACTTGAGAATGTCAGCGCTTGTGCCTTCGAACTCAGCCAACATCGTGCCGCTTTTTCGATAGTCCAGGAAACGATCGCAGACGCTGATCGTTTGGGTCGGAGGAATGATCGCCAAACCACATCCTGCACTGGACGGGACGATCACGCAGATGCGTTCGTCTGACCACGAGGTCGGCACAGCGATCGGACCGGGGTTCATCGTGCCATGCTGGGTGAACTGCACTTGCCCCGCAATATCGCCAAACCCGCACCCGCAGATCGCAACCGTGTCACCGGGGCAGGCACGCTCTGGGTTGATCTTGGTCACGGTGTAGCATTCGATACTGCACCAGTTTCTATAGGCATCCGTGATGCAATCCAGGATGGGCTGGCGGACACAAGTTTGACAGCAAGGCATTTGTCCACAAGGGGTTTGACCGGTGCAGATGCACATCACATATTCGAGCAGATCCTTAAAATGACGCCCTGCGTGCGGCTTCTTGCAGATCAGGTTGACAGCTGCTTCATGAAGCGCGGTCAACACCTGGAACCGGCAACGTTGTTCAAGCAGCGCGCCGACGTATTTGATCATTGTTGGTCTGTGACCACAGGATACATGCATGGCCGCAAAGACCATCAAGCTCATGTCTTTGTCAGCGATCAGGGACTTACCGGTCGGGCAGACATGGTCGGAACAGCACACCGGGTTGGGTTTGGATTTGATGGGCTTACAGCTGTCATCATTACAGTCGTCGGAAAAAATGTCCTGCAAGATACCGCCTGCATCATCCCCGGATGCGCCGCCACAGCCACAGCCTGTTGGCGACGTGGCACAAAGAGCATTGAGTACATCCACATAGCGCCCCTTGGCAGCGACGTCTCCGTTCAGAACACTCCAGGCATCACTAAGCGAGTTGTCAAAAATCGCAAGCGTCGGGCGGATGCACTCAAAGAAGTGAGTGCGCTTGCGCAGCAACCGATCAGCATCCGCAAGCTCAAGCGCTTCCTCAATGTCATCGAGAACGCTTTCTGGCAAAAACGGCTTATCCGGTGCAGCCCAGCTTAACGGGCGCCTCAGGTGACACGCCAGCTTCTTTGCTGGGATGGCGACGTCGATTTTAATATCGTCGGTGCAGGAACAATCCTCAATCTTGAGCCGGGCTTTATGGATGCGCACGCCATCGCGGTCGCGCAGCTTTATCCGCAATTCCATCGGACCTGCACATCGACAGTCTTCGGGTATTTTCGACGAATCCACTATGAGCACAAATCGGCCATCGGCGGCCGTCAGGACGCATCCAAGATCGATTTTACAGCCATCTCGCTTGCGCCAGCCATCCCCAAATACCGCTTGAATCTTGACCAATATACCGTGTACGGGCTGACCGTTTTCCTGTTGGGTGACACGACCGAAAACAGATTGAATAAGACTGGACATAGCTAAAGTAAGCCTCCGTTTTAAAAATGAACTTCTGTCAATTTCTCTTGGGAATTGCGCCAAATAGGACGCTTTACACCAATCTCGACCAAGTGTGATTTGCAAATTTGGAATAGTGTTAATGCTGCTTAAATATGCTTTTATTTTGCTCCAAAATACCCAAAATGTCAATCAGGTGCCACCTAGGGCATCGCCGCTCGGAGGCATTAACAGCAATGGACACCGCACTCCTTCCGCACGGTGCCAAGTGCAATATGCCGCACAGCTCTGATGTGAAGAACTGGTTATTGGGCAATTTTACCGCGCACGCAGCCAAAAGCACTGAGCGGCCCATAAGAGACATTCGGCACCCTGCTGGCATTCTGCGGTCGCAGCCCGCATTCCGATCAGTTGCTGCAAGTGCAAATTTTGGCGCTACTCGAACTCACACATTGCAGGACAAAGCCCGCTTTCGCTGCGAATGCGCCTACGGCTGCTTTCGGAAATTGGCCGGGCTGAAAGGCTCTTATCCGTAATAGAGCTGTGACGTTTGAATTTGTTACTTTTTGCCTTATTGGACGGCCATAGAAACTCGATCGTGTCTTGGGGAGCATCCGAATTTGCGTGCATATTCCCGCGAAAACTGGGCCGAGCTTTCGTATCCGACGCCATAGGCAATCTCGGACACTTTCGACCCGGTTGTGCGCAGCTCGTTGCGGGCCTGCATCAACCGCAGGTCCTTTTGGTATTGCAAGGGAGACGTTCCAGTGACCGCCTTGAACTGCTCAAAAAAGGCCGAGTTGCTCATACCAACACGCCCGGCAAGCTCGGGAACACTCAGTGACCGACCCAGATCAGAGCGGATTTCGTGTGTCGCTGCAAAGATTCTGCTGGCCACGTTTTCATGCCACACCAGTTTCTGAAGCGTGCCGCCATGCTTGCCAATCAACAGGCGGGCATGGATTTCCCGCGCTGTTATGGGGGCGAGCATGCACCGTGTCTCATCGGTTTCGCACTGTTGGAAATAGCGCAACAGCGCGTCCTGTAACGCATCATCCGTATCTGCGAGGCAAATCGAAAACGGGTCCGATACACGGGCACCAGATGACGGTGGCAGCGACGACGCCAAGGCGCGCATCACATCCAGATCCAAAGGGAATACGAGTGCGACATAGGGATGCTCGGGCGTTGCGTTGGTGACCTGCGAGACCACGGGCAAGGCATTGCTGACGATCAGTGATTGCCCAGCCCCAACTGTCAGGATTCTCGTGCTGGTGCCAACCTCCTTTGCGCCCTGCAGCACCGCACACAAAAGAGGACGGTAGACATTGGCCTCTTGTTGGGTTGGCGTCGGATGGGTCAGGAACACCGTTCCGCTTTCTTCATGCTGAAGAACGCCCTGGCCGATCCCTTTCTGGTCAAGCAGTGTCGAAACGTAGTCCAACAAATCCTGGGGTTCCATGTCCGCCTCCCTTGGTTTGTCCTCCTTTAGCATGGGCGCAGCCTTATTTCTTAAAAAAACTCCGTTTCTGGAGAAATGTGCTAATTTTTTGGAGAATAGAAAAAGATTCCCACAGAATTCTTGAGTATTATGCGCAAAGGCATCAGGGGATCAAAGATATGAAGACCATTCTAATTACCGGCGCGTCGTCCGGTATCGGCGCGGCAACGGCCCGGTATTTTCAGGCCAGGGGATGGAACGTCGTTGCCACGATGCGGACCCCTACCCGCGGCTCGGATCTTGCCAATTTGGAGAACGTCCACCTGGTGCGGCTGGACGTGACGGATGCCGACTCAATCGCGACGGCCGTGGCAGGGGGCATCGAACGCTTTGGACAGATCGAGGTTTTGCTGAACAATGCAGGCTATGGGGCCTATGGCGCGCTCGAAGCCTTTACGATGGACCGCATCCGACGCCAGTTCGACACCAACGTGATCGGCTTGATGGAGGTGACCAAAGCGGTGCTTCCCCACTTTCGTCAAAACCGTTCCGGCACGGTGATCAATATCTCGTCCATCGGTGGGCAGATCACCTTCCCGCTGGGCGCGCTTTATCATGGCACCAAGTTTGCGGTGGAAGGTCTGTCTGAAGCCCTGCACTACGAGTTGGAACCGTTGGGCATACGGGTGCGTATTGTTCAGCCTGGCATGATCCAGACGAATTTCGGCGGCAGCTCGTTCGATTTTGCGATGGATGAAAATCTGTCAGACTACGTGCCGATGGCCGAAGCTATGGGGCGCCTGTTCGGCAAACTCGCATCGAACCCTTCTGCGCCAGAGACGGTTGCCGAGGTGATTTGGGACGCGGCCAACAACACCGGCGACCGTTTGCGGTATCGCGCAGGACCTGATGCCGAGGCTTTGCTGGATGCCCGCAAACAACAAGACGATGCGGCGTTTATCGGGGGCATTAAACAAAAGATGGCGCCCTGAAACACGACGTGACCCGTCATCAAGAGAGGGAACAACATGTACCAAAAAGCAATCGATAAAGGCGGCCTGGCCGTTGTCACCGGGGCGGCAAGCGGCGTGGGCTTCGCTGCGGCCAAACGGTTCTTGCAGGCGGGTCTGGGTGTTGTGCTGGTCGATCTTCCGGGAGAGGCGCTGGACAAAGCCGAGCCGGATTTGATCGAACTGGCGGATACGTCCCAGACGGTTCGGGCGATACCCGCGGACGTGACCAACGCCGCAGCCATGACGGATCTCGCCGATCAGGTCTTTGAACTCGGAGAAGTGGCTGTCTTGATGAATAATGCCGGGATTGCGTTGCCGACCGGCAGTTGGGAAAACAGCGAGAACTGGCGGAAACTGATAGAGGTCAATCTGTTTGGCGTCATGAACGGAGTGCACGCCTTCCTGCCGCGGATGATCGCCACAGCGCGCCCTGCCGTGGTCATCAACACAGGCTCGAAACAGGGGATCACCACGCCGCCCGGAAACGCCGCCTATAACACCAGCAAGGCCGCTGTGAAGGTCATGACCGAGATGCTGGCCCACGAGCTGCGCGAGGCGGGTGCCGAGATCAGCGCCCATTTGTTTGTGCCCGGCTTTACCTACACGGGCATGATCCAGAAGCTCATGCCCGAAAAGCCCGCGGCGGCATGGTCAAGCGACGAGGCGATCGACTATCTGCTGCAGCGCATGTCGAACGGAGATTTCTATATTCTCTGCCCCGACAACGATGTCTCAGAAGCCCGCGACAGGAAACGCGTCGAATGGGCCTTGGGTGATATTATCCATAACCGGCCCGCGCTGTCGCGCTGGCATCCTGGCTATGCGGATGCCTTTGCCGCCCACGAGGTCTCGGAATAGCCGCTCCATAAGTGCGGCCGTAAATGGAGCCAACAAAACTGCTATCCAAATCACAAGGCTTACACCTCGTCGAAATACCTAGCGGACATTCGTACGAAGCGCGGCAACTGAGACTTCGGGCTCTCCTTAAACCTATGCCGCGACTTGCACCGAGGGCCGCTCTGGTACGAAACGACTTTTGCGGCACGCGTGTGAACAGACAAAACGCGGGACAATCCGGACACTTGGATGAATGGCGACGACGCGCATTTCAGCACATCGTTCCGATCGGCTAGGCAACGACCGCCGAGGTCACGACAGACGGAATTGGCACGTCCCATTCAGGACCCGTACCGTGCTTTGCCAGAACTTTGGCCACAACCGCCGCTCGGATTGCGGCCGAATTCGTTGTAGGTTGAGGGCGCAAAAGGGCGCCACCTCGGGCCGTTCCTTCAAGAAAGAAATCGAACGGTGCGCCCGGATCACTAACCTGCCATTTCGACGCGACGAAGGTTTGATGGCAATCTGAAAAACCGGCCTTGGCGAGTACGGGAAAGGCGATAGTCGGATCGGCATAATCATTTGCCCCGGGACCCGGTGGCAAGGCAATCTCTGGCGACCCGTGTTCCTCAATGGCGCCAAAAACATACCCCAGTGCAGTGTCAACTTCGGGCCCGCACCACACCGAATACGCCAGCCGACCGCCGTCGCGCAAAATACGGCGAACTTCTGCCAACACTTTCGGGGGGTCCGGCATATGCGGCATCCCAAAGCCAATTGTTACAGCGTCAAACGTATTGTCTTCAAAGCTCAAGGCCATCGCATCGCCTTCAACGAACTGAGCCTGTGGCACCGCCAGCCGCGCCATCTCAAGCATGGCGGGTGAGAAATCAAGGCCCGTTACGCGAGCACCTGTGTTGAAAAGGCCTGCGGATACATTGCCATGTCCGCAGCACAAATCGAGCACACGAGTGTCCGGTCCAGCACAAACCGCAGCGACCAGGTGTGGGACAACCATGTCCGCCGCCTTGGCAAACACCTCGGCATAGGACTGTGCCACATCGCACTTGGCCCATTCGCGCCTTTCGAGGGCGGCAAATGTGTCCTGTTCCTGATTGTCAGGCATCCAACATCTCCTCAGTCGCCACGTTTCGGAGGACCGCCGAAAGGGGCAAATTGTCAAGTTCGCCAAATGAAATGGGCATTCGCCGTCATTTGCGGGTAGGTTGCATTGGGTGCAAAGCAGTCGATTGATGCGGTATCAAAACCCCATTTTTTGGTTCGCTTCGTGAATTGTACAGCGTGTCGGACTAAATTAACTTCCATCGCATCTATTCTGCAGCAGCGCTTCTGCAATAACACGATGCTCGGATGGGGACCTCTGCCCTAGCCAGCGCTTGGTCAAGCAACTCCGCTACGTGGCGCCGCTCAACCTCTTCTCCGCGGGCCTCGAGGCACTCGTGCAGCCCGTGGAGCGACCAGACGTTGCGCGGGTGTTGAACCGGGCGTGGCAGGGTATCATCTAGACCCAGATCTGCGCGGTAGATCGGCTCGGCCTCGGCGAACCGGCCCTGATCCATCAGCAGGGCAGCCAACGCATGCCGCGGTGGTTGCATCCAGCCCCAGGGTTCATCGTAGACCAGCCCGTCAGACGCAGCGATGGCCGCCTCCAGACGTAGAAGGCCGTTCTTAACCTCGCCTGATTTGTATAGCAACTCGCCTTCGGCCATAGCCGCCGCAATTTTCAAGACGTCGCGGGCTTCGTTGTTGAACATGAAGCGATCCTCGCCGACCTTATCCTGTGCAGCACGGAATTCCGCAAATGCCGCGCGGGCCTCGTCGATGCGCCCCAGGTTGGCTAGGGCGACGGTGCGCCCGTAAAGGGTCAGCGCGGTAGTGAAGCAAAAGAGCGCCTGATCTTCAGGAAGCGTCTCATCCAACAGCGCCTGCCACATGCCGAACCGCACCAACACGTGAATACGCATACCCCAGAAGGCCTCAAACAATACGGGAAGGTACGCGACCGTTTCGCGCGGCAGGACTTCCTGCAGCCGCGTTGCAGCGGCAAGCGCCTGCGACTTTCGCCCCATGAACATCGCGCCGTAGGCCTCAAAGTGGATGTTATGCAAACGGTAGACAGTATAGAAATTCTGGGCTCCCGCGTAGGCTTCATATGCTTCGTCAACTTCCGCGGCCCGGTGATTTCGCCAAATGACATTCTGGTAGTCACCACACAGCACGTCGATGTGCGTCCCCATATGCACCAGATGCCCGGAATCCGGCACAAGATCCAGCAGGCGATCCCCATGCGACAGGGCCAGCTCGGGCCAGGGCGACATCTCCATTAGGTGGATATAGAGGTGCAACAACCCCGGATGGTCCCAAGCGCCAGCGTTGTTTGAGAATGCGGTTTCGAGAACGTTTCGCGCCTCTTCTGTCGATGCGCCGTCTGAAGGTTGATTTTTCTCAATGTCCCAAAGCCCCCAGGGGGTGCGATTCATGAGCGCCTCAGCAAACACTGTCGCCACCTCAAGGTCGTTCGGGTGGGCCGCGTAGATCGGGCGCATCGCATCAGCGAATGCGTCGTTCCACGGACCGAAATCCTCGACTTCCGGGTCGGTCGGATACCGCGCCGTGAGCGCCTCGATCATCGCCGCGGCGACTGTGTTGATGCCTGCTTGCGCCTTGGCCGTCGACAGGGCTTCGTGCGCTTCTTTCAGGACCGAGATCCGCTCCTCAAGCTCGAAAAAATCCCACTCTTTGTTGTAGTTTGGACCAATCGCAAAGGCCAACCCCCAATAGGCCCACGCACAGGCGCGATCCGCTGCAATCGCCTTGCGAAAACAATCCGCCGCCTCTTCGTGGTTGAAGCCAAAGGTCCAGTTCAGACCGCGGTCGAACCACGTTTGCGCTTCATTTGATGCGGATGCGCCGGGCCGTGAATAGGTCCCAAGGTCGAAATAGCTCATGCGTCCCCCCCCCAAGCATTTGAAAATGAACATCTTATTCAAAACCGTCAAATTTCGAACGATCGCGTTCGACGTCCTTCTGAACGGTCTAGCGGCGTGCAGGCCACTTCATCTCCAATCAATGGAGATGAGCAGAGATTACATTTCTCGGTCCCATTTTCCAACACCCAGCCGGAATTGACATGCGCGAAGTTGGCTTTTGATGACCCAAAATGGTGATTTCGAGTGATCGGGCCAGAAAACCCAATTCTCCGATATATACGTAGATAGATAAAGGCCGCTTTGGACTCTCTGCTGACGACTCATAGCCAATAGATGACGAGAGCTGCGAGGGCGATTGCTGAGAGGAAGACCTTCGGGCACCTGTCGTAACGGGTTGCCACACGGCGCCAATCCTTGAGCCTGCCAAACATGACCTCGATCCGGTTGCGGCGTTTGTATCGGCGCTTGTCGTACTTCACCGTTGTCTTGCGCTGCTTCCGACCGGGGATACAAGCGCGTATCCCTTTGTCTTGCAACGCTTTTCGGTGCCAATCGGCATCGTACCCGCGATCTCCGAGTAGCCAATCGACATTCGGTATGCCGCTGAACAGAGCCCGAGCACCGATGTAGTCGCTGACCTGTCCTGCGGTTATGAACAGGTTCAGCGGGCGTCCCTGACTGTCGCAGATGGCGTGCAGTTTGGTGTTCAAGCCGCCCTTGGTTCGGCCAATCAGGCGTCCACGCCCCCCTTTTTGACGCCCATGCTGGTCGCTGTCCGATGAGCCTTCAGATAGGTCGCGTCGATCATTACAGTCTTCTGTTCGCCGTGCTCGGCGGCCAGACCGGCCATCATTCGCGCGAAGATGCCCTTGTCGCTCCACCGTTTCCATCGATTGTACAGCGTCTTGTGCGGTCCATAGGCGGCAGGGGCATCCCACCACCGCAAACCTCCGATTGATGAAGATAATCCCGCCCAACACACGCCTGTCATCGACGCGCGGCTTGCCGTGGGGCTTCGGGAAAAACGGCTCCAGACGCGCCATTTGCGCATCCGTAAGTCAGAAGAGATCAGACATGTTCACCGCTCGTTTTTGAACCGTGAATCACGCCGCAAAACGGAACTCAATGGGTCCTGACCCTAACAATCAACTTAGACCAGTCAGATGAGGCTGTTCAATGTCTGCTTCCAATTCGGCAATACGAAACCGTCGTTTTCTATGATCGTAGTCAGGGAATTCACTTATGCTCCGTATTCTTTAACGCGGATTACATCGAGGGGAAACGCTTCGCTGCACAGGCGACCAAACCTATGCAGCGGCCCATTCAGCTCGCTGAGGCAAGTGATTTCTTGGGATCGTAAAACGGGATCGGCACGACAGTGCACATACGCATTTCGCTCAACTTATCTACCTGTAGGACCCCGCCTGATGCTGCGTAGTCGATGCTGATCATCGCAAGTGCGATGTTCTTTTCCAGTCTTGGGGAATAGATCGCAGACGTGACCGCGCCGACCTGCACGCCACCCTTGATAATGGGCCAAAAGAAATCAATGGATCCGATAAAAGGATCACCGTCAATTTCCAGACCGACTAGCTGTTGCGACACGCCCTGTTCCTTGATCTTGGTTAAGGCCGCCTTGCTGACAAAATCAGCCTCCGTGTCCAGATCGACAAGACGCCCCATACCCAGCTCATAGGGGTTGTTCGCAAGGTTCATATCCGCGTGATACGACAACATGCCCGCCTCGATCCGGCGAATGCTCGATGTATGGCCGGGCTTGAGACCCAAAGGAGTGCCAACGACCATCAGATGTTCCCAAAGCCGGTCACCTTGTGATCCGTCGCGCAGGAAAATCTCGTAACCAAGCTCGCTTGACCATCCGGTGCGTGAAATAATCAAAGGCACGCCGTCCCAGTCAAATTCCATGAACCGGTAGTATTTGAGCTCGGTCGGGGCATCGCCAAAGGCTGCGCGCAGAACGTCGCGGGATTTGGGGCCTTGCAGCTGCAACGGTGACACGTCGGGTTCGGAAATCTCCACATCCATGCCGGAATTCACCGCAATACCGCGCGCCCAGAGAAGGACGTCACTGTCCGCAATAGACAGCCAAAAATGATCCTCGGCCAGTTTCAGAAGAATCGGATCGTTGATGATCCCGCCGCTCTGGTCGGTAATCAGTACGTATTTACATTGTCCGACCTCACATTTCGAAAGATCACGGCAGCTGAGGAATTGGGTGAACTTTGCCGCGTCCGGTCCTTTGATCTCGACCTGACGCTCGACAGAGACGTCACACAGGATCGCCTCATTGACCAGATTCCAGAAATTCTGCCTCGGATCGCCAAAATCGCGGGGGATGTACATGTGGTTGTAGACGGAAAATCCTTTGGCCCCCCACCGCAAGGCTGCGTCGGAGTAAGGGGATTTTCGGACCTGTGTTCCGAAGCTGAACTGGGCAAAGCTAAGTTGATGGGACATGACGTGTATCCAGTTAATTGTGTGGGAGGTCAGCTATTTGCGCGGACCAAATCTCGGAGTTCGTTTTTGCGGATTTTTCCGGTACTGGTCTTGGGCAGCTCACCAAAGATCACCTTCTTTGGCCGCTGGTATCCCGCAAGACGGGCTTTGGCGGTTTCCTCGGGCGCTTTCAGATAGCCCTTCATGACGATGTTGCCGCGAAAGACAATTTCGCCCAGCGTTTCACCATCCCATGGCACGGGCGCACATGTGTCGGGGTTCAGGACCAGCACGTCTTCCTGCAATTCATACGCGACGCCTTGGCGGGCTTTCAGGCTTGCCTGTTCTTCCGCTGGCAGTGCTGCCCAATCGGGTTTTTCCGCGCAAACCACCGCGGGGCCATAGACCTCAGTCAGGCCATAGACATGGGTGATCGAGATGCCCATCGCCTCCATTCCTGCAATCACACTGGCCGGAGGTGGGGCGGCGGCGGTCATCATATTGATGTATTGCGGGAAGTCGCGTTTTTCCTCTGCGCCCGAGATCATCGACATGATGATCGGCGCTCCGCAAAGATGGGTGACGCCATGATCGGCGAAGGCGTTATAAATCGCGTCGGCCCTTGGCGCACGTAGGAACACATGCGTCCCGGCCAGCATGGTGATTGTTCAGGGAAAGCACCAGCCATTGCAGTGGAACAGCGGCAGCGTCCACAGGTAAACCGGATGATGCCGCATTTCCCATGTGACGACATTGTTGACCGCGTTGGTCCAGGCGCCACGATGGGAATAGACAACACCCTTGGGCCGTCCTGTGGTGCCTGACGTATAGCTCAGAGCAAGTGCGTCCCACTCATCCTCCGGCAAGGAATAGGCAAAATCCGGGTCGCCTTCCGCCAGCAGCGCATCATAGGTCAACGTGCCGATTTTCTCGCCGCCCGGGCCTTCACTATCCTCGATATCGATGACCAACAGGTCACGGCCCGATTGGGCGACGGCCTCAGTGGCCAGATCGGAAAATTCGGTATCGACCAACAAAACCCTGGCGTCGCCGTGATCCAGAATATAAGCGATCGTGCCCGCGTCCAGCCGCGTGTTGTTCGCGTTCAGAACCGCGCCCAGCATGGGCACAGCCAGCGCGCATTCCAGCGCCTCGGGGATATTCGGCGCAATCAGGGCGACGGTATCGCCCTTGCCGATATCGCGTTTGGCCAGGGCAGAGGCCAGCCGTTTGCAACGTTCCGCGACCTCGCCCCAGTTGCGCCGGATGTGGCCATGGATTTGCGCCGGAAGCTCTGGATGCACGCGCTCGACGCGTTTGAGGATCGAAACCGGTGACAGGGCGGTGTGGTTCGCTGCATTACGGGCAAGCTCCGGGCCCTCGTAGATCATTCCCCGGTCCATTCAGGCATCGGTTCTTTGCGGGTGAAGGCCCCGATACCGGCCTCGGCATCTTTGGCCATCATGTTTTCCGCCATCGTGCGACCGGCAAAGGCGTAGGCCTCTTCCAGCGGCATTTCGAGCTGTTCGTAATAGGCACGCTTGCCGATCTTGACGGCGGACGGCGATTTGTAGGCAATGATCCTAGCCATTTCTGTGGATGCCGCTTCCAGTTCCGCCAAGGGCACCACGCGGTTGACCAACCCCATTTCGGCGACGCGGGCTGCGGGCAGGAATTCCCCCAAAAGCAACATTTCCATCGCCAGCTTGCGCGGCACATTGCGCGAAAGCGCGACCATCGGGGTTGAGCAGAATAGCCCGATATTCACGCCCGATGTTGCGAAAGTTGCGTTGTCGGCGGCCACCGCCAGATCACAGGACGCAACAAGCTGACACCCCGCCGCTGTGGCAATCCCTTTGACCTCGGCGATTACAGGTTGCGGCAAGCGCACCACCCGAAGCATCATCGCCGAACACGTCGCAAACAGGTCTTGGAAATACTGAAATCCACCGTCGGCATCCGCCCGGCGCGCCGACATTTCTTTGAGGTTATGACCCGCGCAAAAGTGATTACCGCCGGTACGCAAGATCACTGCTTTGACACTGCGATCTTCTGCGATTTCGTCAAATGTGTCAGACAGAGCGCGTAGCATCGCCTCTGACAACGCATTAATCGACTTGGGCGCGTTCAGAGTCAGAACGGTAACGCCATCGATGTCAGCCCGCAGGATCAAATCATCGTTTTGCATTTCGCCCTCATAGGCCATTGAGTGGAACTTTCAGCATAGGTGCGCCGCTTTCGTCGCACGGGATTTCGCCGGCCCGCATATTCACTTGCAGGGACGGTATGATCAGTTTGGGCATCGCCAGCTGCGCGTCACGCTCCGTCCGGAACTTGATGAAATCTTCGCGCGATTTGCCAGCACCCACATGGATGTTGTCGGCACGTTGCTGGCCAATTGTGGTCTCCCACGCGATGGCGCGCCCACCGGGGCCATAGTCGTGGCAGATGAACAGGCGCATCTCGCCCGGCAGGCTCAGCACGGTTTGGATAGAATCGTAAAGCTGCCCTGCATCACCACCCGGAAAGTCTGCGCGGGCTGAGCCGCCGTCAGGCATAAAGAGCGTGTCACCGGCAAAGGCGGCGTCGCCAATCACATGCACCATGCAGGCTGGTGTGTGGCCCGGCGTGGCAATCACAAAGGCCGTCATTTCGCCAATGGTGTAGGTGTCACCATCCTCGAACAAAGCATCAAACTGCGACCCGTCGCGTTGAAATTCCGTGCCTTCGTTGAAGATTTTGCCGAAGGTGTCCTGAATTTCGATGATGCCTGCACCAACGCCAATTTTGCCACCCAGCCTATCCTGAATTTAGGGTGCAGCAGACAGGTGATCGGCATGGACATGGGTTTCAATGATCCACTCCACCGACAAGCCTTGTGACTGGATGGCGTCGATCAAAGCGATCGGCACTGTCGTAAGTGATCCGCCCGGCGGCGTAATCCATATCCAGAACGCTGTCGATTATTGCACAGGCGTTAGATGCGGGGTCTTTCACGACATAAGAAATCGTGTTGCAGGCAGGATCAAAGAACCCTTCGACACTAGGCTTTGCTGCCATATTGAGATTTGGGAAATTTGTTGAAGGTTCCATGATTTATTCCAGCGCGCCCCCGGCCTTTTTCCAGGCGCCAACGCCTCCGGTCAGGTTCACAACGGGCGACAGTCCCATATCCATGGCCACCACCGCCGCCATGGCAGAACGCCCACCCGATGCGCAATAGAACACGTAAGTCTTATCTTGACTGAACTCCGGCTTGTGCGCAGGACTTTCCGGGTCGATGTGGAATTCCATCATGCCGCGCGACGATGCGACAGCACCCTCAATGACGCCGGTTTTGGCCTATTCCGTACCATCGCGCTGATCGACAAAAACGTGATCGAGCGAGCCTACCAAGGCCAATGCCTCTTCGGCACTGATCGCAGGCACCGCTTTCGTGGCCACCTTTACGATGTCTTTCGCGCTTTTGGTGATCGTCTGAGCCATGTTTGGTTTCCTTTTTCGATTGGTTTTGAGCCAGTCCAATAGTGCGTCGAGCGGCCAATTTATGGCACCGCTACAGCCGTATGCGCAGGCAGAGGCCACATGAGTTTCTGTGCCGCTCTCAGTCAAATTGCGAGATCAAGACGGGGCTTCCAGAACGGGCGGAACAGCTCGATCTTGGGGCAGCGGTTCATCACCACCTTCAGCCCCGCTTCTTCGGCAAGCGCGGCCGCGCGGTCATCATAAACGCCGATTTGGCCCCAAAGCACCTTGGCGCCGATTGCAATGGCTTTCTCGGTGATCGCGTAAAGTTCCTCTTTCGGGCGGAAGACCTCGACCATATCCACGGGCCGGTCGATCTCTTCCAGCGAATGAACGACAGGTATGCCGCGAATTTCGATCAGCTTTGGGTTTGGATTGACAGGGATCATGTCATAGCCCGTTTCGTGCAGCACACGCAGCACGCCATAGCTGAACTTGGTCTTGTCGCCACTGGCCCCCACCATCGCAATGGTTTTGACCGAACGCAGGATGTCCGCCAGATATTCGGGCGCGTAATCATACAGGTGATCGATGTCAGCTTCGGGCATTTAAGCCTCCTTAGGGGTCGCGATATCCGCCTTCAGCTCATGCGGCTCCAGCGGATCAAGGAAGGGGTTGCGATAAAGTTTGTCGTGGCTTTCGACGCCGATTTCCAATATGCAATCGCTCACCGCGCGGGCCACACACAGCAGAACATAGCCATTGTTGATCTGGCGATTGTTCAACGCCACTTGCCTGCGCTGATCCACTTCGCCAGCTGTCAGTTTGGCCGCACAGGTGATGCAGCCGCCGTATTTGCAGCCATAGGGCAGATCGACTCCCTGTTCGCGTAAAGCGTCCAGCAACGGACGGCGGGCGTCGACCTGATAGGTCGCATCATCGCGGTTGGCGATTGTGATTGTGCGGGTTTCGCTCACAGCCAGATGTCGCTTGTACAATCGCCACCGGGATAGCGGGTTTCATGGCAGCGGCTTGGTCCGTTTGGCTCTTTGCCAAAATCAACAACGAAATCTTCGTTGATTTTCATACCGCCGTTTTCGACATCACAGTCGATCATCAGCATGACACCGCCCTGGGTGCGAATTTCCGGATAGAACTGGTTGTCCCAGGTCGAGAACAGCGAGGTCGTGACATAAAGCCGTTTGCCATCAAGCGAGAGCTGATACATTTGCGGCCCGCCTGCCACTTTGACGCCATTGACCTCGGGCGCTTTGCCCAAAAGCCCGCCCATCCAAACCTGCCCGGTCAAAACAGGATTATGCGGGTCAGAGATGTCGTACTGGCGCATATCGCCGTGCAACCAGTTATTGAGGTAAAGGTATTTGTCGTCCATCGATACAAGGATGGCCGACATCACACCGGGCACGGGAATAGGCCATTCGGGATGCGGTTCATTCTCCACATCAATGATCTTTTCCCATTCCCATTTCCCAGCTTCGGACTTCCAGAAATGGATGACATTGGCGCTAAGCGCGGCACCGCAGAACCCATGTGTACTGTCAGGATCATGCAGAAACTTTACCTCCAGCGGGATCAGGCCGTCTTCGCCGAGATACATCGTCTCGACCGGCACCTTTTTCTCAAAATCCCAGATGTGCAGGCGGCGACCGTATTTCAGGTGGCCCACTTCTTCCAAATCAAACCCTGGCATGAATGTGTTGGGTGCGGCCCATTCGGAACTGACCATCACGTTATGGCGCGGCTGGTACCAGAAGTCATAACCAAACGGGATATCGCCCATTGAGTTTTCCCAACGACCAACGATCTCGAATTCTTTGTTGAGGTGCAGATAACCACCGGGCGCTTCGCCCTGTGCGTCACCTAAGAAGGAAATGATGATCTCAGAGCCCAAACAATGCACGGTGTGTGGGCCGCTCAGATTGGTTTTTGACTTGATCTCGGCCCCGTCAATCACCTTATGAAGGCGTGGAGCAAACGGGTCCGTCCCGGTGTCGATCACATGGATATTGTTGGACCGCACGCCTGGCACCAGCAGGTATTTACGGCTCATGCCAGCGTCGTCGTGGCAGGAAGAACAGGCATTCCAGCCCATGTGATGCAATTCATCCCCGATGCCGGGCATCTCTAAGCGATGGATGACTTGTGAATAGGTCGGGCTTTCCGGGTCGGCGTCCACGGTGGCTAGGTAGTCCGGCCTTTGAATGCCGGTGCCGGTGTAGATGGCAATTGTGTACAAGAGTTTTTCACGCGGCGCTTTGATCGCCTCGGCAGGGCTTGCATACCCCGGGCCACAACATGCTCCGTCCATCTTCACATTCCTCCCTTGCGATCATTTGAAGATTCTCGTAAATCGATAAAAAGATTCTCGCAAGGTAAAAATATGCATCTGGAACGCCTGACATTCATCCTCGAAGTTGTTGGACAAAAGGGCGAGACTACAGTGGCCGAGATTTGCGCTCATTCTGACCTGCCTAAGCCGTCTGCCTACCGGTTGGTGCAGGACCTCGTCGGTGTTGGTCTACTGGAACCTGTTGCCCGTGGTACATTCACAATCGGCTCCCGCCTGAAGCGGATCACGAAAAGTGACCACTCTGACCGTGCACTGCTAGAGGTGATTGCGCCTGCGCTAAAGCAAGCCGCTAAACAATATGGCACCGCATTTTTCCTGTCCCGTCTGCGCGGAAAATCCGTGGAAATTATTCACGTTGAAACACCTGACACTGGGGTCTCCTATCTCCATCCCGGTTTGGGGAAACGACCCTTGCATGCCTGTTCCTGCTCTAAGGCCGTTGCTGCATTCTCACCCGACTTGTTTTTGACCAGCGAAATGGAAGGCCGGCTGCGCGCCTACACCGAATTCACCCTGACAAACGTGCAGGACTTGGAAGCCGAGTTTGACACCATTCGCAATCGCGGCTTCGCAGAATGCGTGGAAGAGATTGAGCGCGGCATGTGTTCGGTGGCAGCTCCCCTTGCGCCAAGCGGGCCAGGTTCCACGATGTCCATCGGTGCAACCGGATCGGTACGGGTCTTTACGCCAGCGTTCCGCGAAAAACTTGGTCCCCAGATCTCCCTTATTGCGCGTGAAATGTCTGCAAATTTGGGTTGGGACGCGGCGCAGGATGCCAAAATATCAGGCTAACTTTTAGGTGGTCTTCGAATGTGGGCCTCTTCTGAATCTGATCTGAACTGACCTCCGCTCCACACAAACAAAAAAAGCAACGCCGGACGTTCGAACGTCTCGCAGCATCAGTCAGTAAGGGCTCAGAGCCGACCTCAGATGCGGCGCGGCATCTGCCAGTTTCGCAGAACTAGCATCGTGGCAGAACGGCCCATAAGAGACATTCTACACCCGAGCGGATTACTGAAATACAGCGTTGCATACCGGCGTTTGCTGCCCGTGCATACCCATTCGCAGCAAAATCTACACTATCCGGGATTGACCGGTATTGGTCACGACAGCGGTCGTTCTAACATTTTGGCTGCAGACAAGCTGTCAGGCGGTACAAAAATCTCGCAGTATCGAATTAAAGAGCCCCGGCTTCTCTAAATGCGTCGCGTGAGCACATCCAGGTATCACCGCGAGGTTGGCGTCGGGAATTGATTGCCACAATTGTTCGGTTTGGCTCCATGGATAGGTCCGATCCCGGTCACCCCAAATCACCAACGTACGGGTCATGATATCCGCCAAATGTTTGGCGCCGCTCCAACCTTCCATCGCGTCGAGCCCGATAAGCATAGTTTGCAGGCTGCATTGTTCTGCAATCATAGCACAGTCCTCATAGGCCGCAGCTTTTCCCCGATCAAGAAACCAGGTTGCCGCAATACGTCTGGCCGTGGCTCTTGGTCCTTCTGTATTGGCGCGGCGCTTTGAAGTGTCGATCGTCTCAAACCGGCCGGGTAAAATGCCAATCGTTCCGGTGCCGTAAAGCACCAACCGGTCGATACGTTCGGGTGCACGGGTAACCATTTCCTGGACGATCATCCCACCCATTGAATGGCCGATCAGGATAAATCGCTCAATTCCCCGCCCGGTTAATTCGCACAGCGCCCACTCTGCAAATCCAGCAATACTGGTGGGGGCCTCGAGATGTGCGTTCTCACCAAATCCCGGTAAGTCCAGGGCTACGACGTTGAAACCGGCCAGGGCTTCGACTTGCCCTAACCATTGTCGACTGCCGCCCAAAAATCCATGGACGAATACGACAGGTGTCATTTGCGCCCACCCTGTACAATGCGATCAAGGATCATGGCGCAGAAAAGGATCGCAAACCCGGCGAGGATGCCTTGGCCCACATTGGCATATTGCAACGCTTCCAGCACGTCCTCACCCAGCCCCTTGGCGCCAATCAGCGAGGCCACGACGACCATCGCCAGCGACAACATAATCGTCTGGTTGATCCCCGCGCGGATCGATGGGCTTGCTAATGGAAGATCTACCTTAGTGAGCAAGTACCACTTATTGGCACCGAAACTAATAGCTGCTTCGCGCACGCTTTCTGGTACACCACGCAGACCAAGAACGGTCAATCGTACCACCGGTGTGCCGCCAAAAATCATCGTGACCACAACCGCCGCTGGCTTTCCAACGCCGAAGAACGCAATCACAGGCACCATGAACACGAAGGCTGGCATGGTTTGCATGAAATCCATGATCGGCTGGATAAACGCATAGAACCGTGGGCGACGGGCAGCAAACATGCCGAGCGGAATTCCGATAACAATCGACAGACACGCCGCTGTCCCCAACAAGGCCAGCGTCGTCATGGCACCTTCCCAGAAACCCAGCAGGCCCATATAGGCCAGAAATGCGCCCGAATAGATCGCCGTTCTGATGCCCGCTGTCAGCCAGGTCAGCAGAATAATCAAGCTCGCAATCACGATCCATGGCGTCTGAACCAGTATGACCTCTAGCGCATCCAACAGAGTGCGGATGCCGAATGTCAGCCCATCAAAGAAGGTCTCGCTGTTGCGTACGCACCAGGCGATGAAATCTTCTACCCAAGTGATACTGGTCAGGCGGATGTTTGGGTCTGTCGGAAAATGGCTAAGCAGTGAAAAGCGCCCTGGGAAGCTGTAATGCAACATTGCCGCGGCGACGATTAACGCCATGAAGATTGCGCTGAACACGATCTGCGACACCGGCATGGCCGAACGGATCGAACGATCCGATAGCCACTCCGAGAAACGCGCCTCAAGCGCCCAGTTCGCCACCTGTGACTGTATGAATTTGATGATGATCAATATGATCAGGCCGGTTAGAATGATGTAAGGACCTTCAGCTGCCATCGCCTCGGCCTCGGCACGGATACCCCCTATGTTTTCTTCAAGCGAGTCCACCGTTCGCTGATAGACATCGATCTTGTCCGAATTGTTTTCGATAGCCGCCGCCAATTGCTGACGGCGCAGTTCAAGCGTCCCTTCAATCGATGCAATACGCTCCATTGCCTCGGCTGCCAGATCGCCGAACAACCCTCGCGCAATCTGCACAAAGGCTATTGTTTCGAGGATCAGAAATGGTAACGCCCATGACCACAGACCTCGCGCACCGAACCAGACCGGACCAAACAATCCGGCCATCAGATTGAAAGTTGGTGTAAAGCGGGACGATGCACCAATCTTGTCGAAATTACGGATGTAGTAGTCAGGGCTGGTGCGCACAAATGTGCGAATGTTTTCACGCCGCTCTTCGGCATAGGCAAGGGCCGCTTCGCTTTCGGTATCTTCCAGCGGGTTCACATCAGAAATGCTCATGACACTTCGGTCCCTTCGATCACGGTGCGCAACAGATCGGCACGGGTTATGACGCCAACATCCACGCCGCCGTCCTCCACAAGGATTGCGCTACTGTTGTCGATCGCCAGATTGATCAGCGTGCTCAGATTTTCGTCTTCATTCACGCGCGGGGCATCCGACGGTAGCGGTCCATGGGCCGCAATATGTTCTGGAATTGGCCGCATGACCGCATGGGCGCGCACCACTTTGAGGCGCGAAATACCTGCAACGAAATCAGCCACATAATCATCAGCGGGGTTCATGACGATGTCTTCGGCTGTCCCGATCTGCACCACCTTGCCGTCCCGCATGATGGCGATCCGATTGCCGATGCGGACGGCTTCATCAAGGTCATGGGTAATGAAGATTGTAGTCTTCTTGAGAATCTTGCTCAGCCGGATGAATTCATCCTGCAATTGTCGCCGGATCAGCGGATCAAGGGCCGAAAACGGTTCATCCATCAAAAGCACGTCGGGGTTGGCGGCCAAAGCGCGGGCTAGGCCCACACGTTGTTGCATGCCACCGGACAGCTCGTGTGCGAACTTTGACCCCCAGGCGCCCAGTTCGACAATATCGAGAATAGCAGCAGCCTGACGCATGCGTTCATTCTTACTGACCTGTCGGATTTCCAGTGGCATTGCCACGTTATCCAACACCGACCGATGCGGCATCAGCGCAAAGTTCTGAAACACCATACCGATTTTGTTGTTGCGAAACTGCTGAAGCTCTTTTGGCCCCAAGGCCATGACATCAGTGCCTTCGATTTCGATCTTACCAGCTGTCGGCTCCAGCAGTCGGTTGAAATGGCGAACCAGGGTGGATTTACCGCTGCCTGACAGACCCATGATGCAAAAAATCTCACCCCGGTTTACCGACAGGCTGACATCAGCGACGCCGACAACACAGTTGTATTCGGCCAGCACTTGGGACTTGTCCAACCCGCGGTCGCGGATCGCCTGCAGCGCCACCTCGGGTCTGCCTCCGAAAATTTTCCAGACATTCGAAATTTCGATAACGGTGTCGTCGCTCATAGGTCCTCCAGAGATCTGCTTTTGGGTGGCGCCAGCAGATGCCGCCACCCTGTTTCTGGAAGTGGGATCAGAGACCCAGCCAAGCGTCGACGCGATCCGGGTTCGCATCGACCCATTCGCGGGCAACCTCTGCCGGATCGCGACCTTTGCCGCTGATCTCATAGGCGAAACCGCTGACATCATCTGCAGTCAATGCGAAATTCGCGAAGAAATCAGCAATCGCAGGTGAGCGGTCTGGCAACGTATTGGACCATGCGATCTGGACGTTCTTCAGGGCGTCTTTGGTGGCAACACTGGATTTGCTATACCAATCCGGATCGTCCGATGGCTGCACCATCACGTATTTTGCCGGGTCGAACGTCGGCTCGCTCAGCATTTGAACGTCGAACATGTACCAGACCGCGTGTGGCTTGTAGCAATAGAAGGCATAGCCCTCGCCTTTGGCGATGCTGTCTTTGATGCGCGCGGTCTTCACGCTTTCTTCTGCACGCACGGGCTCGATGAAATCAAGCAGACCGTAGTCGCGCGTTTTAACCTCATTCACATTGGCCGAAGCCCAGCCGGGGGCGCCAATCCACATCTCACCCTTGCCGTTGCCATCGCTGTCCATCAGGGCGGCGACATCAGGGCGGCCCAGATCAGCTATGTCGGTGATATTGTTGGCCTCACCAAAGTCCTTGCTGACGCAAAAACCCTGATTGCCTTCGTAGGGGTTCGAGGACAATGTTACCGTACCGGCCTCGTCGACATACTTCTTGGTAAAGCTCTCCTGATTGGGCAGCCACACATCTGGATGCACGTCGATGTCACCTTTGCCCTGATCCATGGCTTGAAAGATGGTTGCATTGTTACCGGGCACATATTCAACCGCCCCGCCGATGCGCGTTTCAACAACGGCACCCAGAAGATGAGCGATTGCCTGCGCCCCGGTCCAAGACGGCACACCGATTTTAACCTCTTCCGCCGCGAATGCGGGCATCGCATAGATACCTACCGCCGCTGCCATACCAAATGCCTTTAGCTTGTTTCTCATGATAGTCTCCTCTGTTGAATTGCGCCGTATTTTGGCGTCGTTTTTTTAGTCAATCTCATTCCCATCGCTCGGCGGTGTCGTACAAAGTCGTCTCGGGCTGCGACTTCGGACGGAAGGGGAAAAGGGGGACAAACCGCCAGGCCCTAGCTTAAAGTCTAGAGCATGAGGTTTTCTGAGGGCCAATTCGAACATTTCATCAAACTATTCCCGCAATGCATAGTTTTGAGTATGCTCGACCAATGCTTCCTTGGAAATGCAGGTACACACATTGGATTTGAACTGGCTGCGCGACTTTGAATGCCTCGCCCGGACACTGAACTTCACCCGAGCCTCCGATGAACGCAACATCACACAATCCGCATTCAGTCGTAGAATCAAAGCGTTGGAGAGCTGGGTCGGGCTGCCTCTGGTCAATCGCGCCACCTATCCTGTTCAATTGACAGAAGCAGGTCAACAATTCTTGCCGGTCGCTTTAGCGGCGATCTCACAACTGTCAGAATCCCGTCAATCGCTGCGGGATGCCGATCGTGGGGATAGCCGTTTCATCCGGTTTTCGGTCCTCCACACGATCGCGGTTAATTTTTTGGCAAGTCGCATCGAAGAGTTGCAGATGCAAATTCCCGATCTGCGCACTCGAGTATTGTCCGATTCCCTAAGCACCTGCTGTGACCTGTTGGTCGAGGGCGCAGTGGACATTCTCTTGTGTTACAATCACCACTCGGTTTCACCGATGATTGATGAAACCGCATTTGAGCGAAAAGACCTTTTAAAGGATCGTCTGGTACCAGTGGCTACAGCTGATTCAGCGCGTGCCATGTGTTGGAGTCTCGCAGAGCAGGATGGCCCACCCATCCCCTATCTAGCATATGATCGTTCTTCGTTTTTAGGCATGGTTGTAGAAAATACCATAGACCGCAAACCCCTGAACGCCGAGACGATTTATGTTGATAGTCTGGTTGAGACAATCAAGAGACGCCTGATTACCGGAAGCGGCTTTGCCTGGATGCCCGAAACTGCGATTTCGCCAGAGCTGGACGCGGGATTGCTGGTGCCAATCGGCGATGACGCGTGGTGTGCCACCTTGACGATTTCCGCATTTGCCAATCCGGCGACCTTTGATCAGACAGCGCAACAGCTTTGGGACCAATTATGAACAAAGGTATCTGTTGACTTACAGATTGCCTCCGAACGCTGTGGCGCACTTATTCAATCGCCTAAACTTGCCCTGCGTGGGAAAATTCGACAATCGCCTGGACAAGCAGGTCAATCGTATCAATGGCATTGACCTCGGCCGCAACACTATCAGCGATGAGCGAGAATTCTGAGCAAGCCACAAGCTGCAGGTCGGCCCCTGCGGCAACAAGTTCTTTCGAGGCAACTCTTAGTGTTTCGCGCGCCTCTTCGCACGGACCGTCCGTCTTAATTTTCCGGATCGCTGCAAGCATCTTTTCATCACCTGCGGGCCAAACCACCGACAGCCCGCGCCTGTGCAACGCAGTCTCGAATAGATAAGTACGTTGTACGGCTGGCGAGGCAAGCATTCCGATACATCCCCCTGACCCAAGCGCCCGAGCTGCATATTCAGCTGCCAGTTCGATCAAGTTCAGCATGGGGATGTCCACGGAATCCGTAATCGCCTTGGCATAGTGATGGGCGGTGTTGCACGGCATCGCCAGCGCTAAGGCTCCAGCATCTTCAAGCCGTCGCGCCATAGCGGCAAGCGTCGGCCCCGGATCCTCGCCGACGCACTCGAGCAGATGACGAACCCGCGATGGCACCTGCGGGTTCATGTCGATCAACAAAGGTATGTGGTCTTGGTCATCAGTTGCGGGTACTGCCGCCACCAGCTTGCGCTGGAGGAGGATAGTCGCTTCGGGGCCCATACCGCCAAGAATTCCAACCGGGCACAGTGTCATGGTTCAGACAGTCACCCAGCGGTTTTGATGATCAAAGGCAAAATCATACCCCCCAAGGGCTGCGGCACCCCCAGTGTGCAGGAACACAATCCGTTGGCCGTTGAACTCACCCTTGCGGGCAAGATCAATCAGACCGGCTGCGCCCTTGGCTGAATAGCACGGATCGAGAAGGATGCCTTCGAGCTCTGCAAACATCTGGATCGCCTCTATGCCACTTGTCGTTGGCAGGCCATAGCCCTCGCCGACATAGTCAGTATTGGCCTTCACGTCTTCGCGCTTGACCACACCTGCGCAGCCCAGTTTTTCAGCGGTTTTGCAGGCGAGGTCAAAAACCATCTGTTCTTGCTTGGGCTGAGGCGCCCTTGTGCCGATGCCCAGCACGGGCACCTGCGCATTCATGGCACACATGCCAGTCACCAACCCGGCCTGCGTTCCTGAAGAACCGGTTGCATGCACCAATCTGTCAATTTGCAAACCACTGTTATTTGCTTGTGCCAACAGTTCAAAGGCCGCGTTAACATAGCCAAGTGCGCCGGTCGGGTTCGATCCGCCGCCAGGGATGACATAGACATTGTGCCCTTCAGCGCGCTTCTTTTCCGCTGCCTTTTCCATCTCACCCGGCATGTCGTGGCCGCCGGGAAACTTCTCGGTGGTTGCGCCATGCAAATGATCTAGCAGGACGTTGCCGTTCGTATTGTAGTTTCCATTTTGGTAACCGGTGCGATCCTCCAAAAGGATGTGACAATCAAGCCCCAGCTTGGCGGCAAATGCAGCCGTCTGCCGACCGTGGTTGGTTTGCGTGGCCCCTTGGGTCATCACCATGTCGGCGCCCTGCGCCTCGGCCTCAGCCATTAGGAATTCAAGCTTGCGCGTCTTGTTGCCACCGGTCGACATACCGGTGCAATCATCGCGTTTGATCCATATTTCGACCCCCAGCTCCTTTGACAATCGAGTCATGGGTTCAAGCGGTGTTGGAAGATGGGCAAGATGCAGGCGGGGAAAACGGGCAAGGTGCATGTAGTGGTTCCTAATATTTGCTTTTGTCAACTTACTACGCGCTGAGGCGCATTCCTAATTCGAACTTCGGTACATAAATTGCAGGAATTGCATGTTGTTACGAACTGCACTATCGATCCGCCATGCGTCTTGAGTGGATCGATGACATATTAGCCGTGCTTGATAGCGGCTCTCTCGCCCGCGCCGCTGAAAAGCGATTGCTGACGCAATCCGCGTTTACTCGGCGGGTGCGGCTTATCGAAGACAACATCGGCGCAACCCTGTTTGATCGCCGCCGCAAGCCAGTCTCTTTGATGCCAGGCGTGCGGGAACTGGAATTTGAATTACGTGAGCTCAGCACCCGGCTGCATAGGCTTCGACACACCTTAAAGACAGCGAGTGATCAGACAGGCAAATCGCTGTCTTTTGTTTGCCAACACGCGCTCACCACGACAATTTCGCCCGAAATTGTTCGTGTTTTAACTGAAGGTGGCGAAATCTCGGTTCGCGTGCGTTCAGGAAATCAAGACGAGTGCCTGATGCATCTGATTTCAAAAGAAGTTGATTTTGCCATCATGTATGCGGTGCCCGATGACAGTATTCAAGAACCCGCTAACGCGTTTGAAACCAAAACGCTCGGGATGGATACTTTGATTCCGGTCTGTGCGCCCACTGTGCGCACGCAAGTGACGGAAGACGTAATTCCTACAATCAGCTACCCGCCCGAAGTCTTTCTCGGGCAGGTCTATTCCAGGATGATTGCGCCGCGATTACCTGAAGGTAAAACCGCAGTACCCAGAGCTGAAACCGCACTTACGTTGGCCATACTACAATACGCCTTGAATGAAATCGGCATCGCGTGGTTGCCCCACTCTCTAGTGGCGACCCACCTTTCTGAGGGCGCGCTTGTGTGCATTGACGATGTGCTGCCCACACAGCTTCTGGCAATCAGGGTAGTCCGCTTGGCAGAATCTCAGCCAGATCATGCAGAGCAAATATGGAAACAACTTGAAGACATTTTCAGTTTCTAGTTTTCCCGCAGCACCCTCTATCCCAAATGGCAAGCCGCCCCTAATCAGAAGGGCTTGATTTTCCCTTACACACCCTTCGCCAGACCGAAAAAAACAAAGCCCACACGCAAAACGCTTCGTTATCGCAAAAAACTGCTACATCCTAAGCACCTGATCCTGGCAGCAGTCGTCTCTCGAACGTGCCCAGCTGCCAAAGAAGCGATACAAGCGAGTGGCCACTTTGACTGTTGTGGTTTTTGAAATTCGAATACGCGGCGAACGTCTGCTTCCCGCCCATTTTTTAGAAAAACAACGTGTTCTGGCGCAAAGAGTTACGGCGCAGCCCACACCGTCGCACTTGTCTTGGGGCCAGTGGGATTTGGACTAGCCAAACGCCTCTGGCCGTCAGGGGTAAGACGCTGCATTCCCCCTCGGGCAACCCTATTAGACAAAACCGTGTCCTCGGCTGCGCCTGCGGGCCGCACCACCCCTGTTGAATAGCATTGCCTCGCCTCCATCCGCGTTCGCCACGTGGCAGATCAGCAGGAACAGGCGGCTTCGGCGTCTGATCTGCAAATCAGCCCTGATTTTCCCAAAAGGAAGTCAGATCAAACCAAACTGTCTGCGGGAGTCTGAGATGGAGGCGGCGTGTTAGTTGATGACGCAAAGATCAAATTCAACTGATGTCCAACTTTGGGGCGCCTTCTGATGTCGAACATTCACTGCTTTTCTGGTCCAACTATGACAGTTGGGTCAGGTTCGTGTGACGTTCAACAGGAAACCAGTGGCGGACCGAGGAGGATTCGAACCCCCGACCCCTTGATTCGTAGTCAAGTACTCTATCCAGCTGAGCTATCGGTCCGCGTTGGTGAGGCGCTATGTAGACCCGGCATTCGGGACGTGCAAGTCGATTCTGTAAAAATAATTCAAAAAGCCCCATCGCCCCGCGGGAGGCGAATTTCAAAGGTGGTACCTGTTGACCCTGTCTCGGTCAGAACAAGGTCACCCCCATGGCCCCGCAACAGTTCCTGTGAGATCGCCAAGCCCAGACCCGACCCGCCTTTGCGGACGCCACCCTGAAAGGGTGTGAACAGATTTTCACGCGCTTTGGCCGGCAGGCCCGGCCCTGTGTCGCTGATCTGAATACACCAGTTGGCGTCCTGCTCTTGCCCGGACAGGGTGATCCGACCGGGCTTTCCTGATGCAACCAGCGCCTGACGGGCATTTCGAACGAGATTCATCATGACACGGAAAATCTGTTCAGGATCAGCTCGTACGACCAACTCTTCCGGCACATCATTGATGATCTCGACACAGGCATCGGCAACGGCAAGTTTCTCGCTAGCAACCACATCCTCGGCCACAGTGCGGAGCGGAACCCGTGTAAGCGACGGTGCAGGTTCTTCAGCGCGGCCAAATGCCAATGTGCTTTCGCACAGGGTTACCGCTCGGGTGATCGAGTTCACCAGCTTAGGGGCCATGCGACGCACCAACGGGTCTTCGCTGGATTCGATCCGGTCGGTAAACAGCTGGGCCGAGGTCAGGATGTTGCGCAGATCGTGGCTCACCTTGGCCACAGCCCCGCCCAGCTGCGCCAGACGCTCGCGCTGTTTCAGGGCCTGGGTCAGTTCGGTTTGCAACTGCTTCAGCGCCTCTTCGGCCTCGCGCAGCTCGGTCACTTTGGAATCCGGTGAGATGATTCCACGGGCATCTTCGGGGGCGCTGGCATAGCGCTGCATATATCCGACAACGCTTTTGATGGGCTTTACCAGAACCACCCGAACCGCAAGAAACAGGAAAAAAGCCGTGATGATCGAAATCACGAATGACAGGCCCAGAATGCGTAACCCATAATCCGTCATCGCCATACGCAAAGGCATGCTGTCAGTCGTCACCTCAATCAGCAGACCTGCGCCTTTCACAGGCTCGCCAATAACACGGATGACTTCATTTTCCGGCGTGAACAACCGCACGACAGCATCCCGGATCAAAACCCATGGTCGCGCGTCACGCAGGTCATAGGTCTTACTGATCTGCCCTGGAATAGGAGAGGACAGCATCAACTGGCGCATCTCGTCTCGCCGCAGAACCACGTTATAGACGCCCGCATTGGCCAGCAGTTCAGCCTCAAGGTCCTCGGCCAGCATATCATCGGCCAACAAAGCGAGCGAGGCGATCTGAGCGCGCTCCAGCCGGTTCAGCAGGAAATCTTCGCGGAATCGCGCAATCGAAGGGACAAAAATCAGAACCTCGGCCAACATCACGAAGACCGTCGTCAGGATCAGAAATCGGCCTGACAGCGAGTTCACATTGCTCTCCCTTCCAGGTCAGGGCATCCAGCGCTGGACGAACCTGACTACGCGTTTAACCGTTTGATTCTCAAACAGCCTTGGAGAGAAATAAGCGCCCGCCACCCGTTTGTTAAGCTCTCCAATCGTCGGATAGGGCGAAACCATCGCGGCGACCTGCCCCATCTTCAGATTATTGGCCAAGGCCAGCGACCACAAGTTGATCAGTTCGCCCGCCTGATGACCAACGATTGTGGCCCCCACCGGACGGCCTTTGACGACCATGACCTTGATGAAACCATTCGTTTTACGCTCGGAAATGGCGCGGTCGTTGTGGTGATAGTCAAACCGCGCAATTTCCATCTTATCGCCATGCTCGGCGCGCGCCTGCACCTCGGTCAGGCCAACCTGCGCCAGCTCGGGGTCGGTGTAGGTCGCCCAGGGGATATGTGCGGTTTTCGCCTTGGAGGGCAGCCCAAACAGCGCCGAACGAATGATAATCCCCGCGTGATAGCCCGCCACATGAGTGAATTGCAGCCCACCCGCGACATCTCCGATCGCATAGACCCTGCGGTTCGTGGTGCGCAGGGTGTCGTCGACCTTGATGCCGGTTCGGATGGGCTCGATCCCGGCAGCGGTAAGGTTGAGGCGGTCGGTATTGGCCTTTCGCCCCGCAGCCAGCAGCAGATGCGTGCCCGAGAAGATCTCGCCGTTCTCGGTCACCACTTCAACCGCGCCATCGGAGCCGCGAATCTGTGCCACCATCGCCTGTTCATGGATCGCAACGCCCTCGGCGCGCAAACTGTCCAGCACGACCTCTGCCGCCTCGGGGTCATCCTTGCCCAGCGCCTTTTGCCCTTCGATGACTGTGACCTTGCAACCGAGCCGAATATGCGCCTGCGCCATCTCCATACCGATGGGGCCGCCGCCGATGATCAGCAGATGATCGGGCTTGTCGCGCAAGTCGAAGACGGTCTCGTTGGTATAATACGGCACCTTGTCCAAACCGGGTATCGGCGGGACCAAGGGGGATGAACCTGTTGCAATCACAACCCGCCGCGCGGTGATCAGGTGATCCCCCGCCTGAACCTGTGTCGGAGAGACAAAGCTGCCATATTCCCGGATCACCTTGACACCAAAGCTTTCGAACCGCTCTTGGCTGTCCATCGGCTCGATCTGCGCAATCACATCATGCACGTGATCTTTGGCGGCGGCGTAATCCACCTGTGGCACCACATCCGCCACACCCAGCGCCGAGGCATGCGCCTGCCAATAGGCGGCCTTGCCGCTGGCAATCAGTGCCTTGGACGGGACGCAGCCGAAATTCAGACAATCCCCGCCCATCTTGTGACCTTCCAGCAGGATCACATCCGCACCCATCTGGCTCGCCCCCGCGGCGACCGACAGCCCACCTGACCCGGCCCCGATCACCAGGATATCGGATTTCAGTTCTTGCATGATCAGCTGTCCTTTTGGCCGCGCAGCGTTTTGATCAGAATGGGCAGAGCCGCCAGCACGCACAAGCCAACAATCGGGCCGATAACGAAGGGCTCCCACAGCAGAGAGACGTCCGGCGTCTCACCCCGGTCGAACACTCCGCCCAGCCCGACGCCAATCCAAGTATAGACGATACCGCCGGGAATGATGCCCAGCGCCGTGGTGAACAGAAAGTTGCGGAACTTCACCCCCACCAGCGCCGGCACCAGATTGGCCACAAAGAACGGAACCACCGGGACAAGGCGCAGCAGGAACAGGACCGAGATCTCATTCTCGCGCAGGCCGTCCTTCAGCTTTTTGATCGTGCCTTCCGAGGCCTCAAGACGCGCCGTCAAGGACGCCCCCAACCCCCAGCGCGCCGCCAGAAAGATCACCGAGGCGCCGATGGTTGCTGCAAAAATGTTGAAGACCGTGCCTGCGAAAAGGCCAAACAGGAACCCTCCGGTCATCGAGGCCACCGCAGCGCCAGGCAGCGAAAACGCAACGATGGCAATGTAGATCGCAATGAACGCGCCTGCCATTGCCCAGTAATTGGCGTCACGCCAGCCCAACAGGGCCTCTCGGTTGTCGCGCAGGGTCTCGAAAGTCAGGTAATCACCCAAGGTAAAGAACCCCACGGTGGCAACGGAAAGAATCACCAGCAAAGGAATATGTCGCGCAAGCCCGCTGCGCGGGGCCTGAGTTGTATCGCTCATGGGGTTGTCCGGTTTTATGCGTTTCATTCTGGCCCCAACATGCGATGTCGCGCCTCTGTGCAACAGGGGCCTCACGTTGCCTTGATCTTTTCGACAGCGAATGTGAGGGTTTCGGACCGCAAATCCGTGTTTTTGAAATCTTTCGACCCGCCGGATTACAGAATTGTTGCAAAAGGCGGCAAAACCCCCACCAAGGGGTTTGACTTACCCCCCGCTTGGCAGTAGAGGACGGGCTTCGAACACCACGGGCAGGCGAATCCGCGCTGCACCCGACCGAATAGATTGGAGACGGAGCGATGAAACGCACCTATCAGCCTTCGAACCTGGTTCGCAAACGCCGCCACGGTTTCCGCGCGCGCATGGCCACCAAGGCCGGCCGCAAGATCCTGAACTCGCGCCGCGCACGTGGCCGCAAGTCGCTGAGCGCATAAACCGCTCACCGATCAGGTTATGAACATGACGCCGCCGGAGGCCCCTGAGGATGGTAACTGCCAACCCGGGGATACGCCCCCGGCGGCGTCCGTTTGCGCATCCAAAACATTGATCATCCTCAGGAAACGATCCGATTTCCTGAACGCCGCGCGTGCGCGTCGGCAGGGCACATCATCAATGATGGTGCAGGCGCGCAAACGCGCCGAGGGCGAGGCGGACGGGATTCGCGTCGGTTTCACCTGTTCCAAAAAGGTCGGCAATGCCGTGGCTCGCAACCGGGCCAAGCGACGCCTGCGCGAAGCTGCGCGCGCGGTACTGCCTGAGAAGGGGCAGGACGGCTGGGATTACGTGCTGATCGGTCGCGCCGATGTCACAGACGGACGCCCCTATGCGGCGCTGCTGGATGATTTGCGCTATGCTCTGCGTAAAGTCCATGCTGCGCGGAAATGACATTGCTCTCGCATATCCTTGCCTTACCCATTCGGGCGTACCGGTTGCTGTTCAGCCCTTGGGTCGGGTTCAACTGCCGCTATCAGCCTACATGCTCGGCCTATGCGTTGGAGGCACTGGAAAAACACGGTGCCATCAAAGGCACATGGCTGGCCGCGCGACGGATTGGGCGCTGCCACCCTTTGGGTGGTGACGGGTATGATCCGGTTCCGGACCGTGAAGATCCCTCCTGACCCGTCGTCGGACTTGACCGGAGCGCACCTTCGCTGAACAGTTGTGCTGTTCAATTCGAGGGCCAGATGACATCTGACGCGCGCCATTCCCTACCCACGCATGACGTTCTGAATCAGCCGCCTGTGCGAGCAGATTTAGACCTTTGGGCCTCTGACCCAGTACTGCAAAATGTGGCAGGCGCGCGAAGCTCTATTCTTCGCAACTATGGTGCAGACCTTGGGCGTGCTGCAGTGAGAGACATGGCGCGCGAGGCCAATTTCCACTCCCCAGAACTTGTTCTGTTTGACCAAGGTGGACGCCGCCTGGATGAAGTGCGTTTCACTCATTCATACCATCACCTGATGCAACTCAGTCAATCATCCGGATACGCAGCCGTTGCCTGGTCTGATCTACCGAATGGTCACGCAACCCACGCCGCCATGGTCTACCTTGCCAGTCAGGTCGAACCCGGACATTGCTGCCCGCTGACGATGACTTACGCAGCCGTTCCAGCACTTGCGGCGAATGAAGAGATTGCCTCGATCTGGGTTCCCAGATTGACGGAATGGAACCACGATTCCTCTATCGCTCCTATCGCCTCCAAAAAAAGCGCCACGCTGGGTATGGCGATGACTGAGAAACAGGGCGGCTCGGACATTCGCGCCAATACCACGACGGCCACACGCGACGGAGATCACTGGCGGTTGCGCGGGCATAAATGGTTCTGCTCGGCCCCGATGTCCGACGGTTTCCTGACACTTGCCCAGACCCCCGGCGGTCTGACCTGTTTCCTTGTGCCCCGCTGGCTGGACGGCGAACGCAATGCAATCCACCTGATGCGGCTGAAGAACAAGCTGGGCAATCGGTCCAACGCCTCGGCCGAGATTGAATACCATGATGCGCTGGCCTATCAGCTTGGAGATGAGGGCGCGGGTGTGCGCACAATCCTGGAGATGGTGCATCACACACGGCTCGACACTGCAATGGCCCCGGCAGGTCTGATGCGGGCGGCCCTCAGCGAAGCGCATTACTGGGTCAGCCATCGCAGCGCCTTTCAGCGCCGGTTGATTGACCAACCCCTGATGCGCATCGTTCTGGCCGATCTCGTGCTGGACTGGGAGGGGGCGCTGACACTGGGAATGCGTGTGGCGCAGGCTTTTGACGGTCATACACCCGAGGATAAAGCCCTTTCCCGCATCGCTGTTGCACTCGCCAAATTCCTCAACAACAAACGCTGTCCAGCCGTCGTGGTCGAAGCCATGGAGGTGTTGGGCGGCATGGGCTATGTCGAGGACACCCCCCTGCCCCTGCTCTACCGTGAAGCCCCTTTGAACGGCATCTGGGAAGGTTCGGGCAATGTGATCTGTCTGGATATCCTGCGCACCCTGGCGCGCGACCCCTTGGCCGCCCAGGTCCTGCAGGCCGAGCTTGAGGCGGCAACCGGAGTGAACCGCCACTATGATGCGGCGCTGAGGGACCACCGCGCCCGCTGGACCAATATCCCACCCGAAGCCGAGGCGCGCTGGTTTGCGGAGCGCACTGCCTTGCTGCTGACGGCCTCTCAACTGATACGCCAAGCGCCCGAGCCGGTCGCTGATGGATTTGTGGCGTCTCGGCTGACAGGTAACAATGGCCGCATCCCCGGTTCGGTGTCCGGGCTGGACACTGGTGCCCTGCTTGCGCGGTTGGGCTGACCCGCACACTTGCCCGGATACGCCATCTGCTGTAGGGCCAGCGCATGTTTGACGAAGCTGACGATATCCATCCGCTGTTTGCCGGCGCGCCTTCGACCACCGAGTTCAAGAAGCTGCGCAAACGCATCGTGCGCCACACCCGCGAAGCCATCGAACACTATGGCATGGTGGACCCGTCCGCGCATGAGAAAGACGGCAAACCACCCCGCTGGTTGGTCTGCCTGTCAGGCGGTAAGGACAGCTATACCTTGCTAGCGGTTCTGTACGAGCTGAGATGGCGCGGCCTACTACCGGTCGATCTGCTGGCTTGCAATCTGGATCAGGGCCAGCCGGGTTTTCCCGCTACCGTCCTACCCGAGTTTCTGGAACGCATGGGTGTACCGCACCGCATCGAATATCAGGACACTTACTCGGTCGTCATGGACAAGGTTCCCCAAGGCCGCACCTTTTGCGCGCTATGTTCGCGCCTGCGCCGGGGCAACCTGTACCGCATCGCGCGGGAAGAGGGCTGCTCGGCCGTGGTGCTGGGTCATCACCGTGACGACATCCTTGAGACGTTTTTCATGAACCTGTTCCACGGCGGCCGTCTAGCAACGATGCCGCCAAAGCTGGTGAACGAAGAAGGCGACCTGTTCGTCTTTCGCCCCCTTGCCCATGTCGCCGAGGCGGATTGCGAGAAATTCGCCAATGCGATGAACTACCCGATCATCCCTTGTGACCTGTGCGGCAGCCAGGACGGGTTACAACGCCAGCAGGTCAAACAGATTCTCGATCAGTGGGAAAAAAACAGTCCCGGACGGCGGCAAGTGATGTTCCGCGCCTTAACCAATGCGCGCCCTTCGCACCTTTTGGACCCGAAATTGTTTGATTTTGTTAATCTTTCCATCAATTCGAGCGAAAAAACTGAAAAAACGGATGATATTCCACAGCTGCGTTAACGAGTGACTCAGACTGATTTTCTACGGTTTGACCTGAGCGCAAGATGCTCAAGGTAAAGGCGAAGACGAACCGATGAGGAAATCTGTTTCCGTTGATCAATTTCTCGATACTCTCACCACATATCTGAGTGGCCCGCCGGTGCTGGCCTTTGCTCCCGCCATTTCGCTTGCGGCTTTCTGGATCGGTGGAGAACGTGCGCTTGTCGTTGTGGCACTAAGCCTTCCGTTGCTGATCGTCGCCTTCGCCTCAGTCAGACGCACGCAAACTGCACGCATCTCTCCACTGCACCATCACGGAAGACTCGCGCCAACGGATAAGTTTGCCGCCGAACTTGAAAATTTCTTTGACCGTACCGATCACGATAACATGGGATCGGCTTGTATGATTATGGCCTTAGACGGGTTCACAGAATTTGTTGACCTGCACGGAAATGCGGCCGCGACCCATCTGTCCAGCCAATTTTGTGACCGCATCTTCTCGGTCATTCGAACCGGCGATATTGCGACACGATTAGACGAGTGCAGAATCGCCATCGGCCTGCGCCCGTCACAGCATCTCGATCTCGAAGCCTGTATTCAGATGTCGGGCCGCATCCAATCCGCCGTTGAAGAGCCGATCACCCTAAACGGCACCACTGCCTATGTCTCGTGTTCAATCGGTTTTTGCCTGCAATCCGCAATTCGCGGATCCGGGTTTGAAAATTGGATTGATGCCGCATCTGCTGCGCTATGCGAAGCTCAGCGTAATGGGCCCTCAACGATCCGCGCCTTTTCAAACGAAACCCGCCGTAGATCCAATATCAGGGCCAACCTTCGCAAAGAGTTCGAGGCTGCGCTGGACAACGGACAAATCCGCCCCTGGTTTCAGCCTCAGGTTTCCACAGATACAGGGCGGGTTACGGGGTTTGAAGCCCTGGCCCGCTGGGAGCACCCGCAAAAAGGCATCTTGAACCCACAGATATTTCTGCCTTTTGCCGAACAGGCCGAGCTGATGGAGAGGCTTGGCCAGACGATGCGGCATCATGCATTCTCCGCGATGTGCGACTGGGGCCGGAACGGGATTCACGTCCCACGAATCGGAATCAACTTTTCTTCGGACGAGCTACGAGACCCCGCTCTGCTGGACCGATTGAAATGGGAAATGGACCAAAACGACCTGACGCCCGACCGACTGGCTGTCGAAATTCTGGAAACCGTGTTTTCGCGACGTCCGGACGATGTGATTACCCGCAACGTGACCAGCCTTGCAGCACTTGGCTGTTGTATCGATCTGGATGATTTCGGCACTGGACATGCCTCGATCGCCTCGATCAAACGGTTTGATGTGACGCGGATCAAGATAGACCGAACTTTTGTGGCCAAGGCGGACAGTGATGCATCGCAACAACAATTGGTCAGTGCAATTCTGACTATGGCCGAAAGGTTGAATGTGGAAACACTCGCCGAGGGTGTTGAAACCACCGGTGAGCACGCGTTGATGGCACAGCTAGGTTGTGACCACGTTCAAGGCTTTGGCATTGGCAAGCCCATGCCGTTCGAAAAGACCATGGATTGGATCTCGGCCCACCAGAACAAAGTCAAAGGCATTCCCAAGATTGGACGGCAAGCGGGTTCCTGATCGCAGGTTTTCACCACAAAAGCCCAATCTGGAACCATAAGGCGGGCGAATCCGCTTGACCTTTGGGGCTGCACTCTGTTGAACCCACCGGGTGTGTTTCACTGCTTAAGGTGGCTGTCCCAGATGGACGATCAGAACAAGAATCTCATCCTCGCAACCGCGCTCAGCTTTGTCGTGATCCTGGTTTGGTTCGTGCTGTTTCCACCGCCCGAGCAAACCACCATTACTGATCAGGCTGAAATCAGCGCCATCGAAAGCGATGAGGTTCAGACCCCCAGCGCCTCGAGCGCGGGTACCGTAGGCGAAGCCACGGCGAGCGCAGAAGAAACGCTGCCCGGGTCCGAGGCCGCGCGGATCAAGATCGACACGCCCCGCCTTGAGGGCAGCCTGTCGTTGTCCGGTGGCCGCATCGATGAATTGTACCTGAAGGATTATAAAGTCTCGATCCAGGACGACGCACCGATTGTCGAACTGTTCTCTCCGGTCGGATCTGAATCTGCATATTATGCGCTCTACGGATGGGCGCCTGGCGCTGGTGTCACCGGCACGGACGTACCCGGGCCGAACACGGTCTGGATGGTCGAAAATGGTGAAACACTTGGGGTGAACGCTCCAGTTACGTTGAAGTGGGAGAATGGCAATGGCCTGACCTTCCGCCGTACCATCTCGGTAGACGAGAACTATATGTTCGAAGTCACACAAGCGGTGGAAAACAACACACAAGCCGAGGTCGGCATGGCGCCATATGGCATCCTCGCCCGCCATGGCATCGGCGAAGATGGCGACCTGCCCGGACTGAAGAATTTCTTCATCCTGCATGAAGGCGTGATGGTCATGGCCGACGGTGTTCTGGATGAAATCGACTATGGCGATGTGCGCGACTTTGATATTGATCCGAACGAACGGGCGCAAGCCGAGGTCTTTCAGGTCAAAGACGGTGGCTGGGTCGGCTTTACTGATCACTATTGGATGACCACCCTGATCCCGGCTGAGGGCACGACCTTCAAGGCAGCAGCCAAATACGATGCCCGTCGCAAGATCTATCAGACGGAAACTGTACTGCCGACATTGCTTGTCGCACCTGGGGCTACTGAAGAGGTCACAACCCAGCTGTTTGCCGGTGCCAAGGAATGGGAAACCATTCGTGAATATCAGGCCGAAGGCGTTCAAAAGTTCATCGACAGCATCGACTGGGGCTGGTTCTATTTCCTGACCAAGCCGATCTTCTGGCTGTTGCACAACATTAACGCCCAGATCGGCAACATGGGCTGGTCGATCATCGGCCTGACCCTGATCATCAAGGCGATCTTGTTCCCGCTGGCGTTCAAGTCCTATGTCTCGATGGCGAAGATGAAGGAACTGCAGCCGCAGATGGAGGCCCTGAAAGAGGCCGCTGGTGACGATCGTCAGAAAATGCAGCAAGGTATGATGGAACTGTACAAGAAGGAAAAGGTTAACCCCGCCGCGGGCTGTTTGCCGATCCTGATGCAGATCCCTATCTTCTTCTCGCTGTATAAGGTGATCTTTGTCACCATCGAACTGCGTCAAGCACCGTGGTTTGGCCCGTTTCAGGATCTCAGCGCACCGGATCCAACGTCAATCATGAACTTCTTCGGCTGGCTGCCTTGGGCCGGGCCGCAACCTGACACCCTTATGGCGTTGATCTTCATCGGCATCCTGCCACTGTTGCTGGGGATTTCGATGTGGCTGCAGCAAAAGCTGAACCCGGCACCAACAGACGCGACACAGGCAATGATCTTTGCCTGGATGCCCTGGGTCTTCATGTTCATGCTCGGTGGGTTTGCCAGCGGCCTTGTGGTGTACTGGATCGCGAATAACACGATCACCTTTACCCAACAGTATCTGATCATGCGCAGCCAGGGTTATAAACCGGATGTATTTGGCAACATCAAATCCGGTTTCAAGCGCGCCGCTAAGACGGATGACAAATGACGGCCAAAGTCACCCAAATTTGGCGGCATCCTATGAAAAGCCACGGCCACGAAGCCGTGCAGACCGTGACAGTGACCCCCGGGCAGACAATGCCCGGGGATCGCGTTTGGGCAGTTGCGCACGAAGCGTCAAAAGCCGATGGCACGAAATGGGTACCCTGCGTCAATTTCAGCCGAGGGTCAAAAGCCCCAAACCTGATGGCCATTTCCGCCAATCTGGACGCGAATCTGCTGACCCTGACCCACCCCAATCGCCCCGATCTAACCTTTGACCCAGATCGGGAACAGGAAGTGTTTCTGGATTGGGTGCGCCCGCTGATGCCCGCGGACAGGGCGGCATCTGCCCGGATCGTTCGGATACCAGGGCGTGGGATGACAGACAGCGATTTCCCGTCAATCAGCCTGTGCAACATGGCCTCTCACCGGGCGGTTGAACAAAAACTGGGGCAAGACCTGTCAATCAAACGCTGGCGCGGTAACATCTGGTTCGATGGCCTGCCCCTATGGGAAGAATTCGACTGGCTCGACCGCGAGTTGCAAATCGGTGAGGCCGTGTTCCGCGTCCGCGAGCGGATTGTGCGCTGTTTGGCGACCACTGCGAACCCGGATACCGGCGACCGCGATGCCGACACTTTGGGCGCGCTGAACAGCTGGGGCCATCAGGATTTCGGCATCTATACCGAAGTGGTCCGCGGCGGGCTAATCTCGGTCGGTGACAAGGTGATACCGTTATGAGCACCCTACCCTTCCCTCTGGCCCAAGATCCCGATGAATTCTCGTTGGAGCGCGGGCGCAAGCTGTTTGCAGGCCCGTCCGAGTTCGTCAAAGGCGTTGTCGCCATGAGCGGGCTGCCCGACCCCGACCGGCTTGAGGTCTGTTTCGCAGGCCGTTCAAATGTTGGCAAGTCCAGTTTGATCAATGCGCTGACCGGAACCAAGGGGTTGGCGCGCGCGTCGAACACGCCGGGTCGGACGCAGGAAATCAACTTTTTCACCCAGGGCCCAGAGCTATATCTGGTCGACCTTCCCGGCTATGGCTATGCCAATGCGCCGGTTAAGGTGGTGGAAAAGTGGCAGCGGTTGCTGAAACAATATCTCAGTGGCCGACAGACCCTGCGCCGGGCCTTTGTCCTGGTTGACGCGCGCCATGGGGTAAAGCCTGTTGATGCCGAGATCATGAAGCTGCTGGACACCAGTGCCGTAACCTTTCAATGCGTGCTGACCAAGGCAGACAAGGTCAAGGCCAATGAACGCGAAAAGGTTCTGAACCAGGTCCGCTCGGCCCTGTCAAAACACCCCGCCGCTTTCCCCGAAATCGTGCTGACGTCGTCCGAAAAAGGGGATGGTATCCCAACGTTGCGCTCGATCATCACGCATCTGGAATAGCTTGGCCCTTGGCAGCACCTTTCAAAGGCCCTAACACGGTGGGCCAGAGGGACCTTAGCCATGAAGACAAGAGACATGAACCGGGATTGGATTGCCACCGCCGCCACATTGAACAGCGCACTGCCCTATCTGCAGCGCTATGATGGGGCCATTGTCGTTATCAAGCTGGGCGGGCACGCCATGGGCAGCGATGAAGCGATGGAAAGCTTTGCCCGTGACGTGGTTCTGATGCGCCAGGTGGGCATCAACCCGGTTGTGGTACATGGCGGCGGTCCCATGATCAACGCGATGCTGGACAAGCTCGATATCCAATCCGATTTCGTGAACGGTAAGCGTGTGACGGACAAGGCGACTGTCGAAGTGGTCGAGATGGTCCTGTCCGGCCTCGTGAACAAACGCATTGTTCAGGCCATCAACGGACAGGGAGGGACTGCGGTTGGCCTGTCGGGCAAGGACGCCAGCCTGATGATCTGTGATCAAACCGATGCCTCGCTGGGGTTTGTTGGCTCTCCTTCCGAGATGAAACCCGAAATCCTGCACGATCTGTTTACGCATGACGTGATCCCGGTAATTGCGCCTCTGGGCGCCGGGCGCGAAGGTGAGACGTTCAACGTCAACGGTGACACCGCCGCCGGTGCCATCGCCTCGGCCTTGAAGGCAGACCGTCTGCTGTTGCTGACCGACGTATCAGGCGTCAAGAACGCTGCCGGAGAGGTCGTGACCGAGCTAAAAGCCGGTCAGATCCGCGAGATGACCCTGGACGGGACCATCGCAGGCGGAATGATCCCCAAGACCGAAACGGCGCTGGACGCACTACATAGTGGGGTACGGGCCGTAGTCATACTGGATGGGCGCGCGCCCAATGCGGTGCTACTGGAACTGTTCACCGAACACGGAGCTGGGTCGCTGATCCGACCCGATTGATCGACTGCGACGGAGGTGACATGACAGGACAAACCGCACCTTCTCCGAACATTTATCAACGTGTCGACAGCGCGGCAGCTGAGGTTGGGCTTATCGTGATGGGTGCATTGCATCCTGGGCGCGCTAATGCCAAGCAATTGGACAGCGGCACCCTGATCCTGCTAGGTGCAGGGCCCACGTTCTGGCCTGTTTTGAAATCAGCCCCTGAATGGCAAGGTCCCGACCCTGTTGACCGGTGGTCGTACCGCGTCGTCAATCAGATGGCGCAGGATTTGGGGGCGCAAGCCTATTTCCCATTCGGTGGCCCACCCTATGTGCCGTTTATCGACTGGGCGCTGAAATCGGGGCGTACATTCAGCAGCCCTGTTGGCGCCTTGGTGCATGACACGGTCGGTATGATGATCTCGTATCGCGGCGCGCTGCATTTTGATCAGGAATTCGAGATTCCCGGTGCCCATAACTCATCGCCCTGTGTTACATGCGATGCCCCTTGCGCTCAGACCTGCCCAGTCGGGGCCCTGAACACCCACAGCTTCTATGACGTTGAGGCCTGCCACGGGCATCTGAACACAGAGCAGGGCCAAACCTGCATGACCGGTGGCTGCCTTGCGCGCCTGGCCTGCCCTCTCAGCCCCGGGGCCGGGCGGGACCCAGAACAATCCGCCCACCACATGAGGTCTTTTCACCCGTCATGACTCGCACCCTGATCCTGACCCGCCATGCCAAATCCAGTTGGGATGAGCCGACGCTCAGCGATCATGATCGGCCACTGAACAAACGTGGACGCTGCTCCGCACCTGCTGTGTCCGGCTGGCTACTCAGGAATGGCTGGCTACCGAATGAGGTGCTCAGCTCTACCGCCCTCAGAACCCGCGAGACGTGGGATCGAATGGGGCTGCAGGCTGATCTGATCCAGTTCGAACGCTCGCTGTATCTGGCCGGTCCCGATCTCATGATGCGGGCCCTATCACAGGCTTCTGGCCAAACCGTGCTGATGCTGGGCCACAACCCCGGGATCGCTGAATTCACCAGACAGCTTGTGCGGCAGGCGCCAGATCACGGCCGTTTCGATGACTACCCGACCTGCGCAACAACAGTCATACAGTTCGAGATCAACTCCTGGGCCGCGCTTCGGTGGCACAGTGGGGATGTCTTGGGGTTCGTCATTCCACGCGAGTTGCCCGAATAAAAAAGGCGGGGCAAAAACCCCGCCTTTCACGGTTCTTCCGATCGGGATCAATGGCCCAGAATCTGGCTCAGGAACAGCTTGGTCCGCTCGCTTTGCGGATTGTTGAAAAACTCTTCTGGTTCGTTCTGTTCCACAATCTGACCGGCATCCATAAAGATCACGCGGTTGGCGACCTGACGGGCAAAACCCATCTCGTGGGTCACACAAAGCATGGTCATGCCTTCTTCGGCCAGCTCGATCATAGTGTCGAGCACCTCTTTGATCATCTCAGGGTCCAGCGCCGATGTAGGTTCATCGAACAACATGATCCGCGGCATCATGCAGAGCGAACGGGCAATCGCCACACGCTGTTGCTGACCACCCGAAAGCTGGCCAGGATACTTGTCGGCCTGTTCTGGGATTTTCACCTTCTCTAGGAAGTGCATAGCACGCTCTTCAGCCTCTTTCCTGGGCGTCTTGCGCACCCAGATCGGGGCCAGCGTACAGTTTTCCAGAATGGTCAGATGCGGGAACAGGTTGAAGTGCTGGAACACCATCCCGACCTCGGACCGGATCTTATCGATGTTTTTCAGGTCATTCGACAGTTCCGTCCCATCCACCATGATCGTGCCTTGCTGGTGTTCCTCCAGCGCGTTCAGACAGCGGATCAGGGTGGACTTACCCGACCCTGACGGCCCCGCGATAACAATCCTCTCGCCCTGATTGACGGTCAAATTGATGTCGCGCAGCACATGGAAAGACCCATACCACTTGTTCATGTTGTTGATTTCGATGGCGACCTCGTCGCTCACCTGCATCTTGGATCGGTCAATTTCGCGGTCTATTGCAAGTTCAGACATGTGTTGAACTCCTTAACGATGGCCAGTCTGAAGCTTGCGCTCCAGATACATGGAATAACGGGACATGGAGAAGCAGACGACGAAGAACAGCGCGCCGATAAAAGCGAAAAGTTCCCAGTAGATGCCGTTCCAAGCGGTATCAGCGCGGATCGCGTTGGCAAGGCCAAGCACGTCGAACAGTCCGATGATCGACACCAGAACCGTATCCTTGAAGATCCCGATGAATGTGCTCACGATGCCCGGAATTGAGATTTTCAGGGCTTGCGGCATGATGATCAAACGCTGTGCCTGCCAGTAGTTCAGGCCCAAACTGTCGGCGCCCTCGTACTGACCTCGTGGCAATGCAGCCAGGCCACCCCGGATCACTTCGGCCATATAGGCGGCTGAGAACAGGGTCATCATGATCATCACCCGCAGGATGATGTCAAAATTGGTGCCTGGTGGCAGGAACAGGTTCAACAGCAGCGAGGCCACGAACAGTAGCGTGATCAGCGGTACGCCGCGAATGAACTCGATAAAGCCCACACACATGTATTTGACGATAAGAAGGTCCGACTGACGGCCCAGCGCCAACACGATACCAATCGGCAGCGAGACACCGATGGCCACAACACCCAGCAGGATCGCCAGCATGAAACCACCGAACTGACGACTTTGCACGGCTTCGATACCGATCGGCAGGATCGAATCCATGGCACCAACGAAGTAGCTCGATAGAAACAGCCACCAGATCAACGCAGCCACTGCACCACCGATCATCCCGAGCAATTCGCTTTGTTGCTTGCTGACGACGGTGTAGACGGCCCAGCCGGCAACAAATCCAAGTGCCGCCGACAATGGCCCCCAGATGGTACCACCCCACATCAACCAAGGCATCAGGAAGGGGTAGATCGCGCTAAAGATCAGCAACTTGCTCGGAACACGGTCCGAATACAGCACTGGCGCCAGAGCAACCAGCAACAGAACAAGCGCCAGAATCGGCCGCCAGTACAGATGGCTCGGGTAGAATCCGAACAACAGCTGCAGCCAGCGATCATTGATGACAGCCCAGCAAGCATGACCATGGGTGTCTCCCCAGGTTGCCATCATGATCTCACGGCACTCAGTCAGTGAATTGGCATTCCAGACGGATTGGAACGTCCATGGCAGAACGCCCGACAACACATAGTAGATCGCATAGAGCGAAACCAAAGTCAGGATCGAATTGAACCAACCAGAAAACAGATTGTGCTTAACCCAACCTACTATTCCCACTTCGGACGCTGGTGGCGCTTTCTCCGGCAACATTTCCGCGCGGACAAATGAAACATCACTCATATTACCGCTCCACCAATTTGACACTATTGTTGTACCAGTTCATCACTGCCGAGATGCTCAGCGAGATGCACAGATAGACCAGCATCAGCAGTAGAACGCATTCCAGCTCGCGGCCGGTTTGGTTCATGGTGATGCCACCCAAGGTACCTGTGATATCCATATATCCCACCGCAATCGCCAGAGACGAGTTCTTGGTCAGGTTCAGGTAGTTCGAGATCATTGGCGGGATGATCACGCGCAACGCTTGCGGCAGGATCACCAGACGCATAATCCGGCTCGGGCGTATACCCAGCGCGGCGGCGGCCTCGGTCTGCCCCTTGGAAATGGCGAGAATTCCGGCCCGCACGATCTCAGCGATGAAAGCTGCAGTGTAAAGGGACAGGGCCAACCACAATGCGATAAGCGAGTTCCGCAAATGAGTGCCGCCTTTAAAGTTGAACCCTTTCAGTTCCGGGTATCCCAAATGGAATCCCAACGCAGTCAGCAGGATCAACATCGGCACAAACAGTATGCCCAACTGAATATGCCAGATGGTTGGGCGATCACCAGTTGCTTCCTGTTTTGCAGCGGCATTAGCGGATACTTTGCGCATTACAAAAATGCTGCCCGCCAAAACGACCAGAAAGGCAACCAGATCCAATGAAATGTCGAAGCGTAAGCTGGACGCACCAAACAAGTGGATATCGCCAAGACTGCGTGAAAACAGGAGCTCTGGGATATAGACACCGCGATTGGTGACGGCGACAGAGTTGAAAAAATCCATCGTGGCCGTCGGGGTTTCGCCTCGGAATGCATTGGGTGCCGGTAAACCTTCGATCAGAATGGCCATAGCCAGAACGATCCAAAGCAGCACAGGCACGTTACGGAACATCTCGACATAAACAGTCATGATCCGCGCTATCAACCAGTTGTTTGAAAGCCGTAATACACCAACGAAAACACCGATAATCGTCGCCGTGATACAGCCGAGAACTGCAACAACAAGTGTGTTTAGCAATCCGATAAGCCCAGCACGCAAGTGGCTGTCTCGAGAATCGTATTCCAGCAGGCGTTGGTTGATATCGTAACTTGCAGGTTCGCCGAAGAACCCGAATTCTACAGGTTTACCAAGTGCTTCGAGGTTCTGAATGGTGTTGGAAATGATCCAGGCTGCCAAAAGCATGAAACCGATCATTGCAATGACCTGGATGGTCGCAGATCGGTACCGCGTATCGTAAAGGAGCATGGACAGCCGGAACTGCTCCTTTGGCGGGTCAGTGAGAGTCGACATGACCTATGTATATCCCCGTGTCATCCCGTTATTCGCAGACAGAGTTGATCTCTGTTCAATCTAACCGGGACTGTTTCTTATGGATTGAAAAAGGGCGCAGGATGAACTGCGCCCTCTTCAATGGATATTAGCGGAACGGCGGCGAGTACAGCAGGCCGCCATCGGTCCACTGACCGTTCAGGCCGCGTGCCAGACCGATTGGGGTTTCTTCACCGATGTTCTTGGCAAAGACCTCACCATAGTTACCACCCGCCTTGATAGCGCGCATTGCCCACTGTGCGTCCAGACCCAGCATCTCACCCAGAGTGCCTTCGCTGCCCAGCAGACGGTTCACTTCGGGGTTGTCGGTGCCAGCAGACATCTCGTCGATGTTCGCCGAGGTCACACCCAGCTCTTCAGCCGAAACCAGTGCGTTCAGTGTCCAGCGAACAACGTCGCCCCACTCGTGGTCGCCATGACGGACCAGAGGGCCCAGCGGCTCTTTCGAGATGATTTCGGGCAGCAGGATGTGATCACCGGGGTTTTCGAACGTGGCGCGTGTTGCGGCCAGGCCCGATGCGTCGGTGGTGTAGACGTCACATGCGCCAGCCAGATACTGCTGCTGCGCTTCTGCGTTGGTTTCGATCGGAACCGGCTCGTAGCTGATGTTGTTCGAGCGGAAGAAATCCGCCAGGTTCAGCTCGGTGGTGGTGCCGGTCTGGATGCAGACAGTCGCGCCGTCCAGTTCCTTGGCCGAGCTTACGCCCAGCGCTTTGGGAACCATAAAGCCCTGACCGTCGTAATAGTTTACACCGACGAATTCGAACTTCAGGTCTACGTCGCGGCTGAAGGTCCATGTGGTGTTCCGGGCCAGCATGTCGATTTCGCCCGAAGCCAGCGCGGTAAAGCGTGTCTTACCTGTGGTCGGAACGAATTCAACGGCGCTTGCGTCACCCAGAACCGCAGCGGCAACGGCGCGGCACAACGAAACGTCAAAGCCCTGCCATTCACCATTTGCGTCGGGCGCGGCAAAGCCGACCAGACCGGTGGTCACACCGCAGTTCAGCTTACCGCGCGCCTTGACGTCGTCCACGGTTCCCGCCATGGCTGCGCCTGCGGCCAGACCGGCAACTGTGGCCGCGCCCAAGATTACGGATTTTTTCATTTTTACCTCTTCCTGATTGTCCATCCCGTTCAGGGACGGTTCTATCCGGCACCTCAGGTACCAGAAAGGTTTCCCCAAAGGTGTCTCCCCTTTAGTGCGCACGAGTTTGGTCGCATTCATAAACAAACGTCAAGGGTCGGATCAGGGAAAACGATGGATCAACTCACAGATGTCCATCAGAGCGGTAAAAATTCAGAAATCTAAGATCAATCAGAGACGTCGTAGAAGCGTTTAGCGTGTAAAAAGGCAGAACGTTTGACTTCGGCTGCTTCATGCGCCTCGTCGTCATGGCCCCATTGTTCGATTTGCCACAGCTCGTCCAACCGCGAAATCCGCCAGATCTCTTGCGCATCACACCAATCGGAAGTGGCCGCAAACCCAAGGATCAACGAGCCCGAAAGGCTGACCAGGTCGTGGAAGGCAGCCAGTTGGAAGTTGTTGAAATCATGCACTCGCCGGCGCAACTGATCCAGCGCCGCCACGTCTTGCGGCTGATGCAGGATACCTGTGACGGGCTGCAGGCGAACCGACATGGCTTCCGCGGCCCAGTCCAACACCGGGTCCCACTGTTCAGCTTGCCGCTGCTGCAACTCTTGCGGGTGGGCGGCGCGATAGCACAGCAAATCCGAATCGCCATAATCGGCAAGCATGTCTGCAACTTCGGCGTGCTGAATCTGCACCTTGTCGATGGCTGCATTGGCCGAACGCGTGTAGGGCATCGTCCCTGGGTCAACCTGTTCTTCCTGCGCGTCCCATTCGGCCGCAATGGCCTGAGCCATCGGCAAGGTCGGCAGGATAAGTCCGGCCCGCGCAGGTGTTTTGACCCTACGACCGTCCAATTCGACCGTAAATCCGCCATCGGCCTCGACCACCTGACATGCAGCCCAAAATCGTTTCGGTTTCCAGTCACTCATGTCTTCAGGTCCAGATATCGTCCAGTGCGCCCGGCAACTGGTCAAACGTTTCGATAATACGAGAGGCAGCGGCCAGGGCAGGCTGTTCGTGATACCCCCAGGTTACGCCAATTCCGGTGACACCGGCGGCGGCGGCCATATCCATGTCAAACCGGGTATCCCCGATCATGACCGTATCAGCAGCGTTGACGCCGGTTTCGGCCCGTGCCGTGTCGATCATCGAAGGGTGCGGTTTGGAGGGATGGTGATCCGCGACCTGCCGGGTCACGAAATAGCCTTGCAGGCCGTGCCCCTCGATCAGGGCATCCAGACCGCGTTGCGATTTGCCCGTCGCCACGCCCAGCAGAACCTCGGGGATCGCATGTAGCGCCTCGACGACCTCGCGCGCGCCGGGATAAAGCGGCGAGCTGGCCATTCCCTGTTCCAGTCGATGCGCGTGATAGGCCTGTTTATAGCCCTCTACCAACCGTGCCTGATCCGCAGCAGAACACTCGGGCACCAACTGCGCCATGGCTTGTGGCAGAGATAATCCGACTATGGACAAGATCCCCGCCCTATCCGGAACAGGCAGAGACAAGGCATCAAAGCTGGCGGTCATGGCCGCAACAATGCTGCTTTGGCTATCGACCAGGGTACCGTCCACATCAAATAGTACCAGACGCAAGGGTCTGCTCATTGCAGAGACTCGAACGGATCATCCGCAGCCAGGTCTTCGGCCCATCCGAATGTGTCCCAGCTGTGTTTCATATGATCGGGCAAGGGTGCGGTGACCGTGATCTTCTTACGCGTCACCGGGTGCTGAAACGAAGCCTGCCGCGCATGCAGGTGCAGCTTTTTGCTGATCACACCTCCCAACTGCGCACCCCAGCCATCGCCAAGGTTCTCTTGACCCGAACCGCCGTATTTTCCATCCCCGATGATTGGATGCCCAATCGCTGCCATATGCGCACGCAACTGATGAGTGCGGCCGGTGATCGGCTCCATCGCGACCCAGGCGGCGCGTCCGGCCACGCGGTATAGCGTAGCGTAAAGTGTATGGGCCCGCTTCGCGCCTGGCGTATCGTTGATTTCGTTAAGATGAACGGGGATCATCTTTTCGCCCTCGCCCTGGCTGCCATGGCCCGGGGCCTTGACCAAACCGGTCTTGATCTCGCCCAGATAAGGGGTCGGCACCCCAGCGACTAGAGCCCAATATATCTTGCGCGTGTCCCGGTGACGGAAAGCGGCGGTCAGTGCTTTGGCGGCCTCGCGTGTGCGGGCCAGCAACAGCACGCCCGAGGTATCCTTGTCCAGTCGGTGCACCAATCGGGGGTTTTCGTCATATCCAAAGCGCAGCGCCTCGGACAGCCCGTCCACATGCCGGGTCTGGCCGCTGCCGCCTTGCACCGGCAATCCTTGCGGTTTGTTCAGCGCGATCACGAGGTCATCGCGATAGATCACGCAAGACTGCATCATCTTCACATCCGCATCGGTGATCCGCGGCTTGACCTCGACCGGCTTGTGATCCGCATCGGGCAGGGGCGGCACGCGCACGACCTGACCGACCTCAAGCCGGGTCGAGGCCTTGGCCCGTCCGCCATCCACACGCAGTTCGCCCTTGCGGCACATTTTTTCGATGCGCCCTTGGCTGACATGCGGAAACAGGCGCCGCAGCCAGCGGTCCACCCGCTGGTCGCCATCCCCAACCGCAACTGTAATCATCTGCACGCCACTCATGCCATTGCCCCTTGCGCCGCGCGGCAGACCCGCCCGGACGACGCTGTAAACATTGTCCCAGAAAACATGCGCGTCTGTCGCGCGCATCGGCCAAAGAGTCAAGCCGGGCTAGTCTGGTTTCCGTTGCGAACGCAGCTTGGCAAAGTAGTCCAGCCGTTTCTTCAGCTCTCGCTCGAACCCGCGTTCGACCGGTTGATACAGAACCGGGCGCGGTATGGTTTCGGGAAAGTAGTTCTGGCCGGAGAACCCATCCTCGGCATCGTGATCATAGGCATAGCCCGCGCCATAGCCCTGATCCTTCATCAAAGAGGTCGGCGCGTTCAGGATATGCTTGGGCGGCGGCTCGCTGCCCGATTGCTTGGCCAGACGCATCGCCGCCTTATAGCCCACATAGGCCCCGTTCGATTTCGGCGCCAGCGCCAGATAGACCAGCGCCTGCGCCAACGCCAGCTCGCCCTCGGGGCTGCCCAAGCGTTCGTAGGTTTCCCAGGACTGCAGACAGATCGCCTGAGCCTGCGGATCAGCCAGACCAATGTCCTCGACCGCCATTCGCGTGATCCGGCGCGCCAAATACCTTGGGTCCTCGCCTCCCGTCAGCATTCGCGCGAACCAGTACAGGGCGGCATCGGGGTCGGACCCCCGCACCGATTTATGCAGAGCCGAGATCAGGTTGTAATGCTCATCTCCAGATTTGTCGTATTTCGCGGCACGGCGCATGAGCCGGGTCGACAGGGCTTCAAGGTCCAGCGTGCCCTCAACTTTCCACGCGGCCACCTGTTCGATCAGGTTCAACAGCGCGCGCCCGTCGCCATCGGCCATTTCTTGCAGCGCACCACGGGCCGCAGAGTCCAGTGGCAACCCACGGTCCAGTTCCTGCTCAGCGCGTTGCGTCAGGCGTTCTAGATCGGCAGGGCTGAGCCTTTCCAACACCAACACCTGTGCTCGGCTGAGCACAGCGGCGTTCAGCTCGAACGATGGATTTTCCGTGGTCGCCCCGACCAGGAGGATCGTACCATCCTCCATATGCGGCAGAAACCCGTCCTGCTGCGCCTTGTTGAAGCGATGGATTTCGTCAACGAACAGCAACGTCCCCTGCCCGTTCTGACGCCGGATCTTCGCAGCTTCGAACACTTTCTTCAGGTCGGGAACACCAGTAAAGATGGCACTGATCTGCACAAAATTCAGGTCCGTCTCTTGCGCCAAAAGCCGCGCGATCGTGGTCTTGCCGACACCGGGCGGCCCCCAGAATATCAGGCTCGACAGACTGCCCGAGGCCAGCATCACGCCCAAAGGCGCATCCGGACCCAACACCTGTTCCTGTCCGATCACCTCGGCCAGCGTTTGCGGGCGCAATCTGTCGGCCAGCGGGCGATGTACAGGCGGCGCAGGATCAGGTGACCCGGTATCGAAAAGGTCACTCATCCGGTCACAGCCTGAACCGCAGGGAAACCGGCCGGCCGCCCCTGAGGATATCCAGATTGATCCGACGCCCCGGATCGGTCAGCGCCTTCACGACATCAGCAGGTCGCTCGACCCGCGCGCCGTTTATCCCATCGACCACATCGCCCGGACGCAACCCGGACCGACCGCCATAGCGGCCCGCGTCGACCACAACCACCCCCGTCTGCGACAGCAAAAGCCCCAGCCGCGCGATAACAGCAGGGTTGATCCGCGACACGGTCAGGCCTGGCATCACGGTTTCATCGTTAAGCGTCGTCACTTCCGCTGCCGGAACCTCGGGCGCTTTGACCAAAGCGACCTCAAGTTCAGCTCGGTCCTCGCCGCGCAGTCGCGTCACCACCGACGTGCCGCCCACACCGGCCACTGACATGCGGAATTTCATCTCTGCCGGCGAGTTCACCTCATCCCCGTCGACATGGGTCACGACGTCCCCAACCTGCAACCCTGCCTTGGCCAACGGGCTGAGCGCATGGAGATCCGAAATCACCACACCCTGCGGGATAACCAAGCCCAGAGACTCAGCGATATCCGCACTCATGTGCTGCCCGGCCATTCCGGCCCAGGGGCTGACAAAACTGTCATTGCCGGCCTGCGCTTGCCGCAGGAATTCGGCAACCAGATTGGCAGGGATGGCAAAGCCGATCCCGTTCGATCCGCCAGAACGTGTCAGGATCGAGGTGTTGATGCCAATCAGATCACCGTTCACATCGATCAGCGCCCCGCCCGAATTGCCGGGATTGATCGCCGCATCCGTCTGAATGAAATAGCCCCGCGCATTGCCCGTGGCCGTACCGGTCCGCGCCAGCCCCGAGATAATTCCCGATGATACCGTCTGCCCGACGCCGAACGGGTTGCCGATGGCCAGAGCCAATTCACCCACCTCAACCAGATCGGAATCCCGCATGTCGATCGAAGGCAACGCCTCGGCATCTTTCAGACGTAGAATGGCGATGTCGCTTTCCTGATCGCCCAGAACCACCTCGGCCGAAAACTCGCGCCGGTCCGTCGTGACGACCCGTATTTCGGTGGCCGAACCCACGACATGGTAGTTTGAGACCACATAGCCGTCATCCGTCAGGATCACGCCGGACCCCAGTGAATTCTGAACGCGTGGTCGCGGTTCGCCAAAGCCGCCGCCAAAGAAATCCTGAAAGAACGGGTCAGAGAACAGTGAATTCGAGCGCCCTTCGCGCACGATCTTGGCGTAGATATTCACCACAGCTGGCGCGGCCTGTTTCACCACCGGCGCAAACCCTAGGCTGATTTCGGCCTGAGAACGTGGCACCCTGGTTTCCGCCGCGGCAGAGGCAGACAAAAGCGATAAAGCGAAGGCCGTGGCGCGAAGCATCATAGTTCCCGAAAATTTTTGGACTGTTTTGGATATGCGGCGCGATGTCTGTGTTTGCAAGCGCGGTATTGGAGTTTCTGCCAGACTTCAGTCATCACCACCCTGACAAGATTAAGCCAGTCCCGCCACATTTGACATGTCCGACCGCCTGACTACGACGTTCATAGTCAGACGGTTAGGTATTAGCTGAGCTGTCTCGGTTTCAAGCGAACCGATCGGTATGCCAAAACGACAAGCGTAAGTATGGCCCCCTGCCCTACGAGTACTGCGGGCCAGATCAGGGGAAACTGCGCGTCTGTGTACTTTTGCGGTCCGAAGGAAACCGAAGCAAGAAGTGCTGCTAAAAGTGTCAGGCATATACCGGCCTTTGTTTCCGTGGCGCCAAGGAGGATCGCAGCGCAGGCTGCGCTGAGTGCGGCTCCAATAAAAGGCGCGATCCCAAACAGTGGTGTAGCTGTGGGCGGATGTGGCGGTACTCCGGCATAGAGAGCGCTCAGCATAACGATCTGCAAAACGATAAGTGTCAACAAAGCAGCATTGGCCGCCCGATCTTTCTCATAAATCAAGTTCGCCTCCTTTTTCCGTAACAAAGTGTACGGTTGCGTTAAGCCGTAACCCAATGTACGGCTTAGTGTCAACACCATTCAGGAGGCCAGATTGAAAGATCACCTACGCACTGCCCGGCAGGAACAGATCGAAACAGCGGCTTATGAACTGCTCGCAGAAAAAGGTTTCGCGGGAACTTCGATGCTGAGCATCGCCAAACGTGCCCGCTGCTCAAACGAAACACTCTACAACTGGTATGGCGATAAGCTTGGCTTGTTCCGCACCTTGGTGTCACGAAACGCTGCAGAAGCAAAAACGTTGCTTGAAAACGCGCTTGCACAGCGTGAAGCCTCGATCGAAACACTCGACGCCTTTGGGCCGGTATTGTTGGATATCATATTGGGCGAGAAGGCGGTTTCTCTGAATCGCGCGGCCGCAGCTGACCCAACCGGCCAACTAGGTAAAGCCTTGTCAGAGGCAGGCCGGGAAACAATTTTTCCTCTCCTGGCACAGCTGTTTGAAGCTGCCAGAACCAATGGAGAGCTAGTCAGCAACGATATATCGGACGTGGTTGATTTGTATTTGGGATTGTTGATTGGTGATCTACAGATCCAGCGCGCGATCGGGCGCACACAAAAGCCCGATCCGGGAACATTGGCAAGGCGCGCTGAAGCAGCAACCAGACATTTGCAAACGCTTCTCGGGCCCTGACTAAAGCTGACACATACCAAGAGCAGAGCGGACTTGCGACTGGCTCCATAAGAAAAACCCCCGCGTCCGAGACACGGGGGTTTTCACATGAAAGCCAGGCTTTCTTATTCTTCGTCTGCGGCCTCTTCGGCGGCGGTACGCGCTTTGTCTGCAGCGCCTTTGGCGTCCAGATCGCGGTCAACGAATTCGATGATCGCCATCGGGGCCATGTCGCCATAGCGGAAGCCTGCTTTCAGGATCCGTACATAACCGCCCTGACGCTCGGCGTAACGGGGGCCCAGGATTTCGAACAGCTTTGCGACGTCTTTGTCTTCTTTCAGCTGCGATGCGGCCTGACGACGGGCGTGCAGGTCGCCGCGCTTGCCCAGAGTGATCAGTTTTTCAACGATCGGGCGCAGTTCTTTTGCCTTGGGCAGAGTTGTTTTGATCTGCTCATGTTCGATGAGCGAGCCAGCCATGTTCGCAAACAGAGCCTTGCGGTGCTCATGAGTACGGTTCAGGCGGCGGTAACCACGTGCGTGACGCATTTTCTAGTTCCTTCTTTAGCGTTTTGCTTTGTCTGGCCGGCGATGCGTGTCACCGACTCTCCTTGGGGCAAGATCGCCCTTGATTCCCCGGCAGCCCGGGCATTGGGGAAGACGCGCTTAAAACGCGTCTTCGAATTTCTTCGCCAGATCTTCGATGTTGTCGGGCGGCCAATCCTCGACATCCATGCCAAGGTGCAGACCCATGCCGGACAGCACTTCTTTGATCTCGTTCAGCGACTTGCGGCCAAAGTTCGGGGTGCGCAGCATCTCGGCTTCGGTCTTCTGGATCAGGTCGCCAATGTAGACGATGTTGTCGTTCTTCAGACAGTTTGCCGAACGGACCGACAGTTCCAACTCATCTACTTTCTTCAGCAGCAGCGGGTTGAACTCCAGACCATCATCCTCGTCCTGACGACCAGCCGCTTCCGGCTCATCGAAGTTGACGAAGATCGACAGCTGATCCTGCAGGATGCGTGCGGCATAGGCCAACGCGTCCTCGGGGGTGATCGAACCGTCAGTCTCAATCTTCAGGGTCAGCTTGTCATAGTCTAGAACCTGACCTTCACGCGTCGGCTGAACATCATAGGCGACCTTTTTAACCGGCGAATAGATCGCGTCGATCGGGATCAGGCCGATAGGTGCATCTTCTGGCTTGTTCTTTTCAGCCGAGACATAGCCCTTACCGGTGTTGACGGTCAGTTCCATGAACAGGTCGGCACCATCATCCAGGTGACAGATGACGTGATCGCGGTTCAGAACCTCGATGCCAGCGCTTTCGCTGATGTCGCCTGCGGTGACGATTGCCGGGCCTTTAGCATTGATCGACAGACGCTTGGGGCCTTCGACCTCCATGCGCAGGGCAACCTGCTTAAGGTTCAAAATGATGTCGGTGACGTCTTCACGCACGCCTGCAACCGAACTGAATTCGTGCAGGACGTTGTCGATCTGAACGCTGGTGATGGCCGCACCTTGCAGCGAGCTCATCAGAACGCGGCGCAGGGCGTTGCCCAGTGTCAGACCAAAGCCACGCTCCAGCGGTTCTGCAACCAGCGTTGCCTGGCGCGCAGGGTCGTTGCCCGGCTTGCTTTCCAGCTGGGTCGGCTTGATCAATTCTGCCCAATTCTTGTGGATCATGTAATCCCTCCATTCCTGTCCGCGCCCCATGACCAACAAGGTGCAGACGCCCGAGGTTCAAAATGACGTGCTGGGGCCGTGCGAAAACGCGGGCCCCAGCTCAATTCTAATTCGCTTAGACGCGGCGGCGCTTCGGCGGGCGGCAACCATTATGAGCGATCGGCGTCACGTCGCGGATCGACGTGATGTTGAAGCCCACTGCAGCCAGCGCGCGCAGAGCCGATTCACGACCCGAACCGGGACCCTGAACTTCGACTTCCAGCGTCTTGACGCCGTGATCCTGCGCCTTTTTACCTGCGTCTTCCGCAGCCATCTGAGCAGCATACGGTGTAGATTTACGCGACCCTTTGAACCCCATGGTCCCGGCCGACGACCATGCAATGGCGTTGCCTTGCACGTCTGAGATCAGGATCTTGGTGTTGTTGAAGGTCGAATTCACATGGGCCACGCCCGATGCGATATTCTTGCGCTCTTTTTTCTTGGTACGAGTCTTTTCGCGTGCCATCGGTCAGACCCTCCTTATTTCTTCTTGCCAGCAATGGCCTTTGCGGGGCCTTTGCGGGTACGAGCGTTGGTATGGGTACGCTGACCGCGAACGGGCAGGTTACGACGATGACGCAGACCGCGGTAGCAACCCAAATCCATCAGGCGCTTGACGTTCATCTGAACTTCGCGACGCAGGTCACCTTCGACGGTGAAGTTTGCGTCGATATGTTCGCGGATGGCCAGAACTTCGGAATCCGACAGCTCATTGACGCGACGGTGCGCTTCAATGCCTACGGCTTCGCAGATGGCCTGCGCCGAGGTGTTGCCGATACCGGTGATATATGTGAGGGCGATAGGTACCCGCTTTGCAGTCGGGATGTTTACGCCGGCAATACGTGCCACGTGTCACTTTCCTTTTTGTTGCGGTTCCGTAGCTCCGGAACCTTTTTTCACAACACTTGACCGTGGCAGTGACGCCAGAGGGCCCAGTATTATTCGAGGTGGTCGGGGCAGTTAGGACGAATCCCGCCTGCGATCTTGATTCCCTTTAGGGATGGGGGTCGATATGGGCTTTTGCGCTTGGCGTCAAGGCCATATTGGAGCTAGCCGAGTACGGCCTCGATCGACGCAGTCACTTCCTTGATATCGGCCAACCCATTGACCGGGCGAAGATCGCCTTTGGCGTAGTAATAACCAATCAGCGGCGACGTCTTTTTGTAGTACTCCATCAACCGCGTGCGCAGGCTGTCTTCGTTGTCGTCGGCGCGACGCGTGAACTCTTTTTGCTCACCACAGTTGGTGCAGCGACCATCTGCCGGGATCGGCTTGGTCTTGTCATTATAAACTTCGCCACAACCCGAACAGGTCGAACGTGCGGTGATCCGATCCACCAGGGCATCGTCATCCACCCGCATCTCGATCACAGTGTGCAGTGACTGGCCCAACTTGGTCAGCAAAGCCGCCAATGCGTCGGCTTGTGCCAATGTGCGGGGGAAACCGTCAAAGATGAAACCGGCACCGGTTTCGGTGGTCAGCTTCTCTTCGATCAGGCCGATGACAATCTCATCGGTGACCAGCTTGCCGGCATCCATGATGGCTGCGACCTTCAGGCCCATCTCGGTGCCAGAGGTTTTGGCTTCGCGCAGCATGTCTCCGGTGCTCAGCTGCACCATGCCGCGTGTTTCAACAAGATGACGCGCTTGCGTTCCTTTACCCGCCCCCGGGGGGCCCAGAAGAATGATGTTCATCGACGAGCGGGTCCCTTCCTGCCGCGTTTCTTACCCTTCCCGCGCAGTTGGGACTTTTCGATAAGCCCTTCGTATTGATGCGCCAGCAGGTGGCTCTGAACCTGTTGGATCGTATCCATGGTCACAGAGACGATAATCAGAACCGAAGTACCACCGAAATAGAACGGAATGGCAAACTGGCCCCGCAGGATTTCAGGCAGCAGACAAACCGCCGCCAGATAAGCCGAACCCAGAACCAGAACGCGGTTGACCACGTATTCCAGATACTCGGCGGTTTTCTTGCCCGGACGGATACCCGGCACAAAACCGTTCTGCTTTTTCAGGTTATCCGCCACGTCATCCGGCTTGAACGACACGTTGAACGTGTAGAAATAGGCAAAGAATACGATCATCGACGCAAAGAACAGCAGGTACAGAGGCTGACCGGGTCCAAAATTGGCCAGCAGCCAGGACATGATTGGCCCGTTGGTCGCACCCGATGAGAAGGTCGAGATCGTCACCGGCAGCAACAGCAAAGAGCTGGCGAAGATCGCCGGGATAACGCCAGCCGGGTTCACTTTGACCGGCAAGTGGCTCGAGCCGCCTTCATAGATCTTCATACCGGCCTGACGGCGCGGGTATTGAATGTGGATCTTGCGCAAAGCGCGCTCCATGAACACCACAAAGGTGATCACGGCGATGACCATGACAATCACTCCGATGATCACTGCGGGGCTGATTGCGCCGCTGCGGCCACTTGCGAAGAACTGAGCCAACGCTGCCGGAACCTCGGCGATGATGCCAACGAAAATAATCAGAGAGATACCGTTGCCGATGCCGCGCGCGGTGATCTGCTCACCCAGCCACATCAGGAACATGGTGCCGCCAACCAGTGTAATCATAGTCGACAGACGGAAATAGAGGCCCGGATCGGTCGCCAGATCGCCCGACTCCAGCGAAACGGCCAAGCCATAGGCCTGAACGGTGGCCAGCGCCACGGTGCCGAAACGGGTATATTGGTTGATCTTCTTACGACCCTGCTCGCCCTCTTTCTTGAGCTGTTCGAGCGCGGGAACCATCGAGGTCAGCAGCTGAATGATGATCGAGGCCGAGATGTAAGGCATGATGCCGAGGGCAAAGATACCCATCCGCCCAAGCGCCCCGCCGGTGAACATCGAAACCATACCGCCGATGCCCTGCCCCGCTTGCTCCATGAACTCACGCAGGGCCTGTCCGTCGATCCCCGGCACCGGTATAAAAGTGCCCAGGCGATAGACGATCAACAAACCCAGTGTGAACAGGATGCGGTTGCGCAGATCGGTGGCTTTGCCCAAAGCAGCCCAGCTAGTGTTGGCTGCCATTTGTTCTGCTGCTGATACCATAAATCGGTCTCTCTTATGAAAACACCGCCCGGAACCGTTTTCCGGCTCGGGCGGCGTCTTGGAAAACTCTGAGGTCTATGTAAGCGGGTCTTGGCCCGCTCACAAGCGCTTACTCTGCCGCAGCGGCTTTTGTGACCGTCAGTGAACCGCCCGCTTTTTCGACTGCCTCAACGGCAGCTTTCGAAGCACCAGTTACTTCCAGGGTCACCTTGGCGCTGATTTCGCCTTTGGCCAGAACGCGGATACCGTCCAGTTTACGGCGAACCAGACCGGATGCAACCAGTGCGTCCTCGGTGATCGCGGCTTTGGCGTCCAGCTTACCGGCGTCGACGAATTTCTGGATCAGGCCCAAGTTGATAACGGCAAATGCCTTGCGGTTCGGCTTGTTAAAGCCACGCTTGGGCAGGCGTTGGTACAGCGGCATCTGGCCACCTTCGTAGCCATTGATGGCCACACCCGAACGGGATTTCTGACCTTTGATACCACGGCCACCCATTTTACCTTTACCGGAACCGGGACCACGGCCGACGCGGGTCCGTTTCGGTGTGGCGCCTGGGTTGTCGCGCAATTCATTCAGTTTCATTTCGCTTCTCCTTCGCCGGAAATGACCCCGAAGCGTGATGGGTCAAACACGGCATTTCTTGGTTTTGATTCTTGCGGCGCAGTACGCCACCGGAGCCCGATACAGCTTTGTGGCTGAGGATGCAAGTTTTGAAGTGAACAACACCCAAACTGTCTAGCCTTCAGCATTTTGGATTGGCGCGTCCAGTGGATTAATCCGGTGTTTGGCCAGAAGCTTACCCACCAGGCTATCTGGATCTGGCAGGCCATTATACCTGTTCCTAAGGATCGAACGCATCCGGCGACCATAAAAGTGAATGGAAACTGTGTCCTCGTGGAAGAACCTGGATAAATCGGCGTTTGGGCGTGCCAAAGCGCGCCGTCTGGTAAAGTTCACCGGATAGAACACATGCTCAGGCAGAACAAATTGGTGTTCGCCGGTTTGCCGTAAAGCCCAGGCAAAGGCTGACGGACCCCATGCGCCCCAATATTGCGCGGGCACATTGATCGGATCACCTGCATCCTGTGCCGCACGAAGGGGTTCCTGATATCGTTTGGGCAGCCATGGCGGAATCCGATACGGGTCCGTTGTATATTCGATGAGCAGATCCAGCGCCGGGCTGTCTGACGGAATGCCCAATACGCCGATCGCAATCTCTCCTTCGAGCATTCCGTAAAAATGCCCGGTCTCCGTTGTGAAAGGACGCATGCAATAGGCGTCCGTATCCGCCCATATCAAATCGGGCTCCTGCGCCAACATGCGGTATCGGAACTTGTCCGAATGCGGCGCCGGGCTACCAGTACGGCTATGCGCAATGAATTCTGTGCCAGGCATCACATCGCGCGCATCGCGGGTATCCACACCTTCAGGTATCCCGGAGACATTCCCATAGGTGTAGAGGCGAACGGATTGACCGGTATCCAGATAGGATTTGATGCAGAGCTGCTCGAGAAAGCTCAGCGGGCCATCCACCCACAACATGCCGATCTGGTAGTCTCGCACTGTGTCAGCCTCGTCATCGCGTTATTGGGACATAGCCCCCTCTAATAATTCTCATGGAAAATTTCCAAACGATCCACAATGCAGAGCGACCAATTTCACCGTGCCTGTGCCTTTCAAGCACGCAGAATCAAAAGAGGCGCCAAATGGCGCCTCGGTGTTGTTCATCCTGCCAGGTTTTCAGCAGTAGACGTGCTTATGCGCAATATCACTTATATCGCACCGGCGGATACCAATGTCGTTCAGTTCACGATCAGTCAGGTTCTGAAGCTCTGAATAGGTGCGGCCGAATTCGGCGCGCAGGGCATAGGCCTCTTTCACGCGTGCGATCAGAGTTGCGATGCGGGCGGTCAGACCAAAGCCTTCGCGGGAAAAAGTTGCTGTGTTTGCCATTTCTATATTCCTTTCTAAACCGGAGCGTATTCTCCAGATTTCGTTTGCGTTCCTATTTGGGACAAAGCTCAAATAAGAACGCCAGATAACGCTAACAACAGAAGATTCGGTCTGGCCGGTATGCATTGGGGGAATGGCAGCGAAAACACTGTTTAGACATCCCACTACAGGCTTTCGTTGAAATAGACCTGTGGATTTCTCGGCTAAAGATAAGATCTATCAAATTTATATATTTTAATATCTTTTTTCTTTTACGGACCCATATTTTCACTATTCTATCACATATCCGTGAACTATCGGGCTATTTCGGCCTGTTTTACCATTTTCGCCTCGCACGTTTAGGGCGTCCTCGACTTCATGAATGAGGATACTCCATGCCTTTGGTTTCAAGCGTTATTAGAAGGTTGCGCTGGATTCAGCGCCGTCCTTCCTTGAAGCAATCGGCAAACCTGTTGCGCAACGTTCGGGGCTATCTTCTTCACTCTCAACAAGCCGCCCCGCTGCCGTCTCTGGTGAAAATTGATATTTCGCCGCTGTGCTCACTAGCCTGTCCACATTGCGTCCATGCGAACCCGTCCCGACGCAACCGGCCATTACTCAGCGATCAGAATTTCGGAAAGCAGGACAAACTCAGCCTGCAGCAGTACCGGCATATCATTGGCCAGATCAAAGATCGCGCGCTTGGTGTAAGCCTGTTCTACTATGGCGATCCTCTGGCACACCCTGACCTCAACGACATGATCCGGGCCACGACCGCAGCCGGTTTGGAAAGCCATATCACCACCCATTTCAGCTATCGGCTAAAAGCCGAGAGGATTCATGACCTGGTCGATGCCGGGCTTAGCCATATCACAATCTCAGTTGATGGCGCGACGCAGGAAAGCTTTCAGGTTACCCGTGTTCGCGGACGCCTGGATTTCGTTCTGAACAACCTGCGACTACTGGCTGGCTATAAAAAGAGGAAGGGTCTGAAATCTCCGTTCATAGAAATACAGCATATCTCTTTCCCCCATCACGCCGAGGATGAACTGGATCAGGTGAAGGCCATCGTAGACGAGATTGGTATCGACGCCTTTACCACGTTTGAAGGGCTACGGTTCGATGCAAATGGAGATCTGTACAACGTCGTAGACGACGATCCCGATCGGATTGAAAATGGCCCGCCCCTGTCATCATCCCTCACCCCAAGGTGCCATTGGCCCCACAGCAGCACGGTCATTCGCTTTGATGGCGATGTGATTCCCTGCTGTCTCTGGCGATCCGGCCGCCAATATGTTTCCGACAAGAACCGTGATCCGCATGTGTTGGGAAATGTTTTCGACGAACCACTTGAAACCATCTGGAACAACGAAAAATACAAAGCTCTGCGCCGGCAGGTCTGGAACCCGCGTGCTCATTCCAAACGCGAAGCAGCAGCCAGTTTTTGCGATGGATGCCCTAGGCTGTACGAAAAACCAGGCAGAGAACCTTCGTTGCGCCATGAAGTCGACATTGAGTTTGCAGAAAAAAAGGCGCTCGGGTCATAGCCGAGTTTGCGCCGAGGCACTGAACAGCACCATAAGACGAGCCGGAAAAAAAACGACCGGCCAAACAAGAAAACGCCCCCGATCAGATCGGAGGCGTTTTTAAGTCTTCAAAGAACTCGCGATTAGCCGCGTTCTTCGATGATCTCTACCAGATGCGGGATCTTGTTGACCATGCCGCGGACCGAAGGAGTATCCTCCAGCTCACGGGTTTTGTGCATCTTGTTCAAGCCCAGACCGATCAGGGTCGCGCGCTGTTCGGCGGGGCGGCGGATCGGGGAACCGATCTGCTTGACGACGATGGTTTTTGCCATGGGTCGCTCTCCTTATGCTTCTGCTTCAGCAGCAACAGGCGCTTCGTCCCGCTTGGGCAGGATGTCAGCAACTTTCTTGCCGCGACGCTGTGCAACCGAACGCGGGCTCTGCTCTTTTTGCAGGCCGTTGATGGTGGCGCGGATCATGTTGTACGGGTTCTGCGAGCCCAACGACTTGGACACAACGTCCTTGACGCCCAGCATTTCGAACACAGCACGCATCGGACCACCGGCGATGATACCAGTACCTTCAGGTGCCGAGCGCATAACCACTTTACCGGCGCCGTGACGGCCTTCGATATCGTGGTGCAGGGTCCGACCTTCGCGCAGCTGCACGCGGATCATCTGACGCTTGGCTTGTTCAGTTGCCTTACGGATGGCCTCGGGTACTTCTTTAGCTTTACCCTTGCCAAAGCCGACGCGGCCCTTCTGATCGCCGACAACCACCAGAGCGGCGAAGCCAAAGCGCTTACCACCTTTTACGGTTTTCGACACGCGGTTGATCGCGACCAGACGGTCTGCGAATTCCGGAGTTTCGTCGCGGTCGCGGCCACGGCCCCGACGGTTTTCACGTTCTGCCATTTGGCATCCCTTTTCTCATGTGGCGCATTGCGGCGCCGTTGTTTCAATCCAAGTGAGCCTCGACTATTGCCGAGGCCCCCGGATCATCGGGGCAGCTGAGGCGCTGCCCGCAAGTCTTAGATCTTCAGACCACCTTCACGCGCAGCGTCGGCGACAGCCTTCACTTTGCCGTGGAACAGGAAGCCGCCACGATCGAAATAAGCCTCTTCGACGCCTGCCTTCTTGGCACGCTCGGCGATGGCTGCGCCCACTTTCGTAGCCGCTTCGACGTTGTTTGTGCCAACTACACCCAGATCTTTTTCCAGGGTCGAGGCCGAGGCCAGGGTCACACCACGAACGTCGTCGATCAGCTGAGCGCTGATGTTCTTGTTCGAACGGTGAACCGACAGGCGTACACGACCTGCATTGACCTTGCGAAGTTTGTTCCGAACGCGCAGGCGGCGCTTCAGAAACAGGGTTCTTTTGCTGTTTGCCATTGTTTGCGTCCTTACTTCTTCTTGCCTTCTTTGCGGAAGATGAATTCGCCCTTATAGCGGATACCCTTGCCTTTATACGGCTCGGGACGGCGCCATTCGCGGATTTTCGCCGCGACTTCGCCCACCTGCTGCTGGTCGTTACCTTCCACAATGATCACGGTCTGCTTCGGTGCGGTGATGGTGACACCTTCCGGAGCAACGAAATCAACGTCGTGGCTGTAGCCCAGGTTCAGCTTCAGGGTGTTCCCCTGCATCTGAGCCCGGTAACCAACACCCTGGATCTCCAGCTCTTTTTTGAAGCCTTCGGTCACACCGGTTACCAGATTGGCAACCATGGTGCGGCTCATGCCCCATTGCTGGCGGGCACGTTTGGACATGCCACGCGGGTTGATTTGAACCACATTGTCTTCGACCGACAGCGTAACGTCATCAGTCGCAGTGAAGCTACGGGCACCTTTCGGGCCTTTGACTTCGATGGTCTGGCCGGAAACCGAGGCGGTTACACCGCTGGGCAGTTCGACCGGACGTTTACCAATACGAGACATTGACAGACCTCCTTAGAAGACGGTGCAGAGCACTTCGCCGCCAACATTGTTGGAGCGTGCATTCTGGTCCGACATCACACCTTTCGGAGTGCTGACAATCGACACACCCAGACCCTGACGGACCTGCGGGATGTCATTGACGCCCATGTATACGCGACGACCGGGCTTGGAGACCCGCTTCAACTCGCGAATGACAGGGGTGCCTTCGTAGTATTTCAGGCTGATTTCGATGGCCGGATGACCGTTTTCACCGGTCATCTTTTCGTAGCCACGGATGTAACCTTCGTCCGCCAGCACGTCCAGAACCCAGGCGCGCAGTTTCGACGCCGGAGTGTTTACAGTGGACTTGCCGCGCATTTGCGCGTTGCGGATACGGGTGAGCATATCGCCGATAGGATCGTTCATATCTATGTCTCCCTTACCAGCTCGATTTCACCATGCCGGGGATCTGACCTGCAGAACCCAGCTCGCGCAGCATGATACGGCTGACCTTCAGCTTACGATAGTAAGCATGAGGACGACCTGTCAGCTGACAGCGGTTGTGAAGACGAGTTGCCGAGCTGTTGCGCGGCAGTTTCGCCAGTTTCAGACGCGCTTTGAAACGCTCTTCCATCGGCTTGCTCTCGTCATTCGCGATTTCTTTCAGCTCGGCACGCTTTGCGGCATATTTGGCCACCAGGCGTTCGCGCTTCTTCTCGCGTTCGATCATTGCTTTTTTAGCCATGTCTCAATCCTCCCGGCGCTTAAGCGTTGAACGGCATGTTGAACGCTTTCAACAGGCTTTTCGCTTCAGCGTCGGTTTTCGCTGTGGTGGCAATTACGATATCCAGGCCCCAGACCTCGTCGACCTTGTCGAAGTCGATTTCCGGGAACACGATGTGCTCTTTCATGCCCATGGCAAAGTTGCCACGACCATCGAAAGAAGGCTTAACACCGCGGAAGTCACGAACGCGCGGCAGCGCGATGGTGATCAGACGATCCAGGAATTCATACATCCGGTCACCGCGCAGGGTAACTTTCGCACCCAGCGGCATGTCTTCACGGACGCGGAAACCCGCGATCGACTTCTTCGCCAGTGTTGCAACAGCCTTTTGGCCTGCAATCGCGGTCAGATCTTCAACAGCGGCTTTCGCCTTCTTCGAGTCTCTGACGGCCTCTGCACCACAACCGATGTTCAGAACGATCTTTTCCAGCTTGGGCAGCTGCATATCGCTCTTGTAACCGAACTCTTCTTTCAGAGCGGCACGGATGGTTTCAGCGTACTGAGCTTTCAGACGCGGGGTGTAGGTTGCGGTATCAAGCATCGATCACGTCCCCCGTGGTCTTGGCAAAACGAACCTTCTTGTCACCTTCCATGCGGAAGCCAACGCGGGTTGCTTTACCGTTTTTGTCCAGCAGAGCCAGGTTCGACAGCTCAATCGGGTTTGCCTGAGGCAGGCGACCACCTTGCGAGGTCTGCGACTGGCGGGTGTGGCGAATGGCGATGTTCACGCCATCAACAACGGCTTTACCGGCTTTCGGGTCGACCGAGGTGATAGTTCCCTCTTTGCCCTTGTCCTTGCCAGCCAGCACGACGACCTTGTCGCCTTTGCGGAGTTTAGCAGCCATGATTACAGCACCTCCGGAGCAAGCGAGATGATTTTCATGAAGTTCTTCGCGCGCAGTTCACGAACAACAGGGCCAAAGATACGGGTACCTACGGGCTCGTTGTTGTTGTTCAGAATGACGGCGGCGTTGCGATCGAAACGGATCGCGGTGCCGTCTTCGCGACGGACTTCTTTGGCGGTGCGTACGACGACGGCCTTACGGACGTCACCTTTCTTTACGCGGCCGCGTGGGATGGCTTCCTTCACCGAGACGACAATGATGTCGCCTACAGAGGCGTATTTACGCTTGGAACCACCCAGGACCTTGATGCACTGAACTCGGCGTGCGCCGGAGTTGTCAGCGACATCCAGATTGGTCTGCATCTGGATCATGTGGTTTCTCCCGACCTGTGGGGGCTGGTCTTGTTAGATCCCCCAGGGTTTCGACAAATGGGAAAATCCCGGAGGCTTACGCTTCCAGAACTTCCCAACGTTTCGTCTTCGATTTCGGCGCGCATTCGATGATGCGAACTGTATCGCCGACCTTGAAGGCGTTCTTTTCATCGTGAGCCCGGTATTTCTTGGACTTACGGATGGTTTTCTTCAGAACCGGATGCGTAAAGCGGCGCTCGACGGATACGGTTACAGTCTGTGCGTTGGCATCGCTCGTTACGGTGCCGGAAAGGATACGCTTAGGCATAGGATTACTCCTCCGATGCCGCAGCAGCGGCCTTTTCGTTCAGGATGGTTTTAACGCGGGCGGCGTTGCGGCGGGCCGCTTTGATGCCAGCGGTGCTTTCCATCTGACCGGTTGCCTGTTGAAAGCGCAGGTTAAAGCTTTCTTTCTTCAGGTTGGCCAGTTCCTCGCGGAGCTGGTCAGGGGTCTTGTCACGCAGTTCTTGGGCGTTCATCGCCTTTTCCTTTGCTCAAAACACCAGAAGGCCCCTATGCAGGGTCACCTTTGACCTGGTGGATGAATGATAGACATACGAATCCCCCGACTCGGCCGGGGGAACGCAAGATGCCGCTCTATAGGGGGTTCTGGGGTGGGTGGCAAGGGAAAGTATGGAGGATTGATCGAGAGGCCGTTTTTAGCGCTCTGCTCACTTGAGCAACCAGCGACGGGCACGAGATGTTTGAACCGAATTTGGAAGCCTATTCGCTCTTGGAGCGAATTCCATCGAAACCTCTTCCCCAAACCAATCCAGAGTTCGGCAGCATATGCGCCTGCTTCAAAACTATCTTTAACTCTGGAGAATACAGCACCTTTACCGTTCGTTCGTCATCCCCTGATACATGCTCACGCACCAGAACTTCCCAAACTTTGTATTTACACGTTCCAACCCGTTCAATTCGATTTTTCTGGAACTCAACCGTTACAGTGCCGAGTAAGGCTTCTTTATCGCCATCTTGTATCGTGAAGCCTGACTGCCACTCTTTTTGCTGCTCTAGGTCATCTAAGGAACTAACTGATTGCTCGTATGAACGCTTTGAGGCGGTGAACTTCATAAAGGTCTCGCCGAACAGCAAAGGATGCGCGTAGTGGCTAGCGAAACCTATGCGCCTAGAGTCTTCGGTTCTCAACTCAACGACAAACCCCGTCTCAACAACGGTTTGAACTCGTAAAAGCCATGTTCCGCCATAGTCCAACCAGACGCCTTTACCGACATCTACACGGGTTGGGCACGTCGCAAGTGCAGGTGCGACGGCCAACGCCAAAAAAAGTGAAACCGCTAGTACAACCTTTGCTGGTTTTGGCGCGCCCATGGTTTACTCCCACAAAATAAAAAAGCTGGCATTAATCCCGCCACCCTAGGCCTCGTTGACAGGTGCGTTGAATGCACCAGCCATTACAGCATGTAGACATCCCACTCACAAACGCAAAACGCGGCCTCGTTTGCACGAGACCGCGTCTTCAACTGTCTAAGTCTGAGTGACTTACGCCAGAGCGATGTTCACAGCCGACTCACGACCGTCACGGCCGGGTTCGATGTCGAACGTTACTTTCTGGTCGTCGGCCAGGCCGGTCAGACCCGAGCGCTCGACAGCAGAGATGTGTACAAACACGTCTTTGCCACCGGTCTCCGGTGCGATGAAGCCAAAACCTTTAGTTGTGTTGAACCATTTTACGGTGCCGTTGGCCATATCCGTAGTCTCCTAGTAAATTGCTGTCCGCGGAATTGCGACAGCGCGGCGTTGTCGGTCTGGATCGAAAGACTGAACGCCGATATTCGGGAGACAGTGGTCGAAAAAGAAAAACGTAAGCGCCCCCCACATCGTTTATCTGACGACACAATGCAAGAACTTTTCACACATTCCTTTGAATCAGAGTCCCTTAAACGACCGTGCTAGTCCCATTTATAGTTAAAGCTGACGGAAATCCGCTCATCCTCGGCCATGTTCATCGGCACCTCGTGGCGCAACCAGCTCTCCCATAGCAAAACATCGCCAACCTGAGGCTTCACATAGATAAATGGCTGCAGGTCCCGACGGCCCCCTTTCATACGCGTGGGCGCTGCCATCATGCGGCCCGAGCGCGGGTCTTCAAGCTTCAGCGCGCTAGCGCCTTCGGGCATCGAAACATAAGTCGTGCCCGAGATCACGCTGTGTGGGTGCAGGTGGCTGGAGTGCATTCCGCCCTCGGGCAAAATGTTGATCCAAAGGTCTTCAAGCTTTAGTTCACCCTCACCCAGATCAAACTCCAGATCCTTAGCAAAAGCTGCAACGTGCTGGTCCAGCACCTTAACCAGATCAGCAAAGATCGGAAACCGCCAGGGCAGATCCGTCAGCGAGGCATAGCTGGTATAACCGGGATAGCCGTTTTCTTCGCACCATTCCTGCCCGGCCTCATCATCCTCGGCGATGACAAGACAGGAGCTTTCCAGCTCCTCCGGGTCGATCTTGGGATCAAACTCGGACAAAGCTGCGCGATAGAGACGGGTGACAAAAAGTGATTCAATCTGTGCCATGGGCCTGTCTTAAACCAGCCTCTCGATGAAGGCGATGGGTGTTTTGCGAGGCTGTGGCGGAGCAACGCCCTCAAACCAAAAACCCCCGCCGGTTTCCCGACGGGGGTCAATCTTGTCGCGAGCGGGGTCGCCCCCAATCGCTTACCAGTCTTCGCGAACCACGACGCGAGTCTTGATCGGCAGCTTCATCGCAGCCAGGCGCAGGGCCTCGCGGGCGATGTCGTCATTGACGCCGTCGATTTCGAACATCACGCGGCCAGGCTTGACTTTGCATGCCCAGCGGTCGACCGAACCTTTACCTTTACCCATACGAACTTCGATCGGCTTAGCCGTAACCGGAGTGTCGGGGAAGATGCGGATCCAGACACGGCCCTGACGCTTCATGTGACGCGTCATGGCACGACGTGCAGCTTCGATCTGGCGTGCAGTTACACGCTCAGGCTCAAGAGCTTTCAGTCCATAGGTGCCAAAGTTCAGATCAGAGCCGCCCTTGGCTTCACCCTTGATCCGGCCTTTGTGCATCTTGCGGAATTTAGTACGCTTTGGTTGAAGCATATCTTTCCCTCCTTAGCGACGACCGCCACCAGCACCACGAGGTGCAGGGCCGTCCTGGAGTTCCTGTGCTTTACGGTCACGTGCCTGCGGATCGTGCTCCATGATCTCACCTTTGAAGATCCAGACCTTGATCCCGATGATCCCATAAGGAGTCATCGCTTCGGCTTGTGCGTAATCGATGTCGGCGCGCAGCGTGTGCAGAGGCACACGGCCTTCGCGGTACCACTCGGTCCGTGCGATTTCGGCGCCACCCAGACGGCCAGCGACGTTCACCCGGATACCCAGAGAGCCCATACGCATGGCGTTCTGAACAGACCGCTTCATCGCGCGACGGAACGAAACCCGGCGCTCCAGCTGCTGAGCGATAGACTCGGCAACCAGCTGTGCGTCAAGCTCGGGCTTGCGCACTTCGACGATGTTCAGGTGCAATTCGCTGTCTGTCATCAGAGCGATTTTCTTGCGCAGAACTTCAATGTCCGCGCCTTTCTTGCCGATGATGACACCCGGACGTGCAGTGTGGATCGTAACGCGGCACTTCTTGTGCGGACGTTCGATGATCACACGGGCGATGCCGGCTTGCTTGCACTCTTTGTTGATGAACTCACGGATCTTCAGATCTTCCAGCAGAAGATCACCGTAGTCCTTGGTGTCGGCGTACCAGCGGCTGTCCCAGGTGCGGTTCACCTGCAGGCGCATGCCGATCGGATTTACTTTATGACCCATTAGGCTTGCTCCTCAACTTGACGCACCTTGATGGTGATCTCCGAGAACGGCTTCATGATCTTGCCGAAACGGCCACGGGCCCGGGGGCGACCGCGTTTCATGACCAGGTTCTTACCAACCCATGCTTCGGCAACGATCAGCTCGTCGACGTCCAGGTTGTGGTTGTTCTCAGCGTTGGCGATTGCGGACTGCAGGCACTTTTTGACGTCCTGCGCGACACGCTTGTTCGAGAAAGTCAGGTCGGTCAGAGCCTTCTCAACTTTCTTGCCGCGGATCATCTGCGCAACCAGGTTCAGTTTCTGCGGGCTGGTACGGAGCATGCGCGTTTTTGCCATTGCTTCGTTTTCAGCCACGCGGCGGGGGTTCTTTTCCTTGCCCATGACTTACTTCCGTTTCGCTTTTTTGTCAGCGGCGTGACCGTAATAGGTACGAGTTGGCGAATACTCACCGAACTTCTGACCGATCATGTCTTCCGAGACGTTGACGGGGATATGCTTCTGGCCGTTGTACACACCAAAGGTCAGACCCACGAACTGGGGCAGAATGGTGGAACGACGCGACCAGATTTTGATAACTTCGTTGCGGCCCGACTCGCGCGCTGCTTCGGCTTTTTTCAGCACGTAAGCATCGACGAAAGGACCCTTCCAAACAGAGCGAGACATGGATTAACGTCCCTTCTTCTTGGCGTGCCGCGAGCGGATGATCAGCTTCTGGGACGCTTTGTTTTTGTTGCGAGTACGCTTACCCTTGGTGTCCTTACCCCAAGGCGTAACCGGTGTACGGCCACCCGAGGTACGGCCTTCACCACCACCGTGCGGGTGATCGATCGGGTTCATTGCGACACCACGAACCGACGGACGCACGCCTTTGTGGCGCATACGACCGGCTTTACCGAGGTTCTGGTTGCTGTTGTCGGGGTTGGACACGGCACCAACGGTGGCCATGCATTCCTGACGAACCATGCGCAGCTCGCCCGAGCTCAGACGGATCTGAGCATAACCGCCATCGCGGCCGACGAATTGCGCGTAAGTACCGGCCGCACGTGCGATCTGACCGCCTTTACCAGGCTTCATCTCGATGTTGTGCACGATGGTACCAATAGGCATACCCGAGAACGGCATTGCGTTGCCCGGCTTGATGTCGGCCTTGGCCGAAGCCACAACCTTGTCACCAATAGCCAGACGCTGCGGAGCCAGGATATATGCCTGCTCGCCGTCTTCGTATTTTACCAGTGCGATAAACGCGGTCCGGTTCGGGTCATATTCGATCCGCTCGACGGTTGCCGCGACATCAAATTTATTCCGTTTGAAGTCAACGATCCGGTAGAGACGCTTTGCGCCACCGCCGCGGCGGCGTGAAGTGATCCGTCCGGTGTTGTTCCGGCCGCCCGATTTGGTCAAACCCTCAGTGAGAGACTTGACCGGACGTCCTTTCCAAAGCTCCGAACGGTCGATCAGCACCAGCCCGCGCTGGCCCGGCGTCGTCGGCTTGTACGACTTGAGTGCCATGCTTTCTGTCTTCCGTTTAGCAAGTGCGAGGCATTGCCCCGCTATGTGATAGGCCCCCGTAGGTGCCAAGGGTATAGGGCCCCGAAGGTCCCCGGTTACAAATATCAGAAGCCCCGGAACGAATCCGAGGCCGCAAGATTGGGTGCGTTTAGCAGTGTTGGGGGTGGGTGTCCAGCCAGTTATGACATGAGTTTGAACCAAGATCGGACGGCCAGATTCAACCTGTCTTGTTCTAGCTCGTCAGTTGGATTGCAGTGGGCTATTGGCCCTCTGAGAAGATTGAGTTGATTGGTGATATTACTGACAGCAGTTTTTGATGAGAAAACCGGATCGAAGACATCCCAATTGTCTGTAATAAGCTGAGATAACTCTCCAAAAGTAGTATAGTCGATGAGATTGAATGATCTTGGCGTTATTCCGCTATCGACTTCTTTTTGATGCCTCTGTTGCGCTGGTTTTCTGACCCTATCTTCATGAACTCTGGTGCTTAGCCACCAGTCCGCTCCTTCTGCTTCAACCATCGTATCTTTCACCAAACGGCGAATCGAGTTTTCTAAGCAATAGAAAACCTCATAGAACTCAGACATTCTCGCTGCTTCTTGCCTAAGGCTAGCTTCAAACTGTTCATAGTCTGAAGCCTTTCTACTTTTTGCTTTACTGGGCTTTAGCCCCAACTCAACGCCCTGCTCGTTTTCAATAGCCTCTAGGTCAGTTACTATCTGGAGCCCCGTCATACCAAAGGCCCGGATCAATCCATCTGGCCTCTTAGGCATCATCTTCCCTCAACAAGTTTTCTTTCAAGCTTTTAAAAATGGCATTGAAAACGGCTTGATCTGAAGTAGCGGGTAAGTTGAGGTTAATCGTGTACCCTAAGTTCAACCCGATGCCCTTTGCTGCTGAACCGTGATCACTATCATGTCGAGGCTGTGCCACCGATACACTGCTACCCAATTCGACATTTTCCACTTCTTCGGTTTGAAGTTCGGGTTCATCACCATCAAAACTCGCAATATTTTTCAAAGCCTTGATGCAGTTGAACGCGTATTTTACGGGATTGGAATCGTGGGCTTGCCCTGTTTCCTCAACTAGCAGCCCTAGCAACTTCTCATCGCTCAGCTCGTGCATGTACTCACTTCTTACATACAAAGGTGCGTACGCTAGACGAATACCTTGAGCTACAGCGTGCCCCGAAGTAGTTGGGTTTCGAAATTTCGTGTACAGCTCAGTCGGTCTACCGTCGCCCGACGCAAATCCTATCTTTTTTAAGAATGTAGTCATTTGGTCGCCGGAACCGCCCGGGATCTTCAAGATGGTTTTTACAAAATCTTGACTTACGCGATCAGGAACCGCAGCGCTCTTTATGGCGTCCAGAGCTTTCTCAATGTTACCTGCCGAAGTAATGTATGGTAGCGAGGCCACTATCTTCTCCATTAAATTGAATGGAAAGAAACTACGCAGCTTCTCGTAGAACCGCAATTGACTTCTAGCAAGCAGTTCAAATGCAAACAAAAAAACCCGCTTTCGCGGGGATCTTTATCTCTCTCCAAAGGCGGACTCGTTCTGAAACCGCAAGACACGCACGCCAATGTCGTTCCCCTCTTCCAGAGTCACATGTGCTTTTCCAACGTCTTGCCGCTTGCCCAACCGGCCTCGCACGATCACTTCTTGTCGCGCGCGGCCTTCTCTTCCTTGGTTAGCTTGGCGTTCCAAACATTTTTGCTCAAACCCAGCTCAGCGGGCGCAGGTTTGGTTTTGCCGATGCTGACTTTGCCTCCTTTATCCAGGAACTCCTGAATAAGGGCCTCATCTGTTGTTTCTTTGGGGACATGTTTCATAAGAGCGACCGTATCCGCATCACACGCCGGGGGCAACGACCGGATTTCTGGCTATCGTTCGCACCCTCTGAGCAGGCCCGTCACCCATACAGCGCGCGCGCTTCGGCAAAGGACAGCAGGCGGCGGTTCTTTTCATCCCACAGGTGCAGCCGCGCGTTGGCGAGGCTCTCGCGGATGGTCATCCGGTTGCTGTTGGCCAATTCGTCATGATCCCGCAGCACTTCGGTCAGGCGATAGAACGGGATGCGACTGTACAGATGGTGTACGTGGTGGATGCCGATATTGGCCGTGAACCACTGCAATACGGATGGCAGGATGTAATGCGAGCTGCCGTGCAGGGCGGCCTCGTGCAGTTGCCAGTCCTGATCAGGGTCCCATTGCGTCTCTTCGAATTGGTGTTGGACATAGAACAACCAAACGCCAGCGGTCGCGGCGATCAGGGTCGAAGGCAGGAAAATCAGCAGAACCGGCATCAGGCCACCAAAATAGTAGATGGCCCCCAGTGCGGCCAGAATGGCCAGATTCGTCGCCATCGCGCTGACCCAGAATTTCGGAATACCGGTCAAGCCAAGCGGGAGGCGGTTTTGAAACAGGAACAGATAGCCGGGCCCAAAGCCAAACAGGGTGATCGGGTGGCGATAGAGCCGGTAAAACAACCGGTTCAAGGGCGTCAGCGCCCGGTATTCGGCCACAGTCAGCGTATGGATGTCTCCCATCCCGCGCTTATCCAGATTGCCAGATGAGTTGTGATGCGAGGAATGTGTGCGCCGCCAAACATCGTAAGGCGTCAGCGTCAGCACCCCGAGCCCCCGACCGACCCAGTCACTGACCGTCCGGTTCGTAAAAAATGCCCCGTGACCGCAATCATGCTGAATGGCAAACAGGCGCAGCAGAAAGGCCGCGTTCAGAACCGAGATCGCAAGCGCTAGCCAATAGCTCACCGACAAAGACATCCAAGCCAAGGCCCAAAGCGCTATGAAGGGAACACAGGTAACCCCCAGCTCGAACCAGCTACGCGGTTGGCTTGGCTCCCGATATTTGGCCAGCGTCGACACCCAGTCCCGCGCGACAGTCACATCCGGGTTGTCCCGGGTCGAGAGAGTGGATTGGGTCATGCGCCTGCCATATCGTTTGTTTGTTCCATACCGGATAGACGACCCCACCGGCATAGCAATCATTTTCTGTTCGAGACGCTGGGAATGGCGCTCAACTTTTGGTGTCACTACCTAAAGAAAAACCCCCGCTTTCGCGGGGGTCTTAATGGTTTGTCCAAAGACAGGCCCGATCAAAGACCGGTGGAAATGTCGATGGTGTTACCCTCTTCAAGGGTCACATATGCTTTTTTGACGTCTTTCCGCTTGCCCAACTGGCCGCGGAACCGCTTGACCTTACCTTTGGTCACAGAGGTGTTCACCGCTTTGACCTTCACACCAAACAGTGCCTCAACGGCCTCTTTGATCTGTGGCTTGTTGCTGTCAATCGCAACCTCAAAGACAACCGCGCCGTTTTCGGACGCCATGGTCGACTTTTCGGTGATGATCGGCTTGCGGATCACGTCGTAGTGTTCTGCCTTCGCGCTCATTTCAGTCGAGCCTCCAGTGCTTCGACAGCCGCTTTGGTGAGCACCAGAGTGTCACGCTTGAGGATGTCATAAACGTTTGCACCCATCGACGGCAGGATATCCAGACCTTCGATGTTGCGCGACGCCTTCAGGAACCCTTCGTTCACGGTCGCCCCGTCGATGACCAGAGCGCGTTTCCAACCCAGGTTTGCAACCTGCTTGGCCAGAGCGGCGGTCTTGCCTTCGGCTTCGGCGTTCTCGATCACGACCAGTTCACCAGCTGCCATTTTGGCAGACAGCGCGTGGCGCAGACCAAGTTTACGGAACTTTTTCGGCAGGTCATGACCATGCGAACGTACGACCGGACCTTTGTAAACGCCACCACCCCGGAAGATCGGTGCCGAACGGGCGCCGTGGCGTGCGCCACCGGTGCCTTTTTGGCGATAGATCTTCTTGGTTGAGTAGGACACTTCCGAGCGGGTCTTGACCTTGTGGGTGCCAGCCTGCGCGTTGTTACGCTGCCAACGGACCACACGGTGCAGGATGTCCGCGCGCGGCTCGAGGCCGAACAGGTCCGCATCCAGCTCGATGTTGCCGGCTTTGCCGCCGTCCAGTTTGATTACATCAAGTTTCATGCTTCACCACCTTCCGCGGGAACTTCTTCCGCAGGTGCTTCGGTTGCAGCCGATTTCACAGCAGCCGGGAAAGGCAGGCCTTCCGGTGCTTTCTTCTTGACGGCGTCCTTGACGGTAACCCAACCGGATTTCGGTCCGGGAACGGCGCCTTTGATGAAGACCAGACCACGGTCGGCGTCGGTTTTGACGACTTCCAGGTTCTGGGTGGTTACACGGGCAGCACCCATGTGACCGGCCATCTTTTTGCCTTTGAAAACTTTGCCCGGATCCTGACACTGGCCAGTTGAACCGTGCGAACGGTGGCTGATCGAAACACCGTGCGAGGCGCGAAGACCACCGAAGTTCCAGCGCTTCATTGCACCGGCAAAGCCTTTACCGATCGAAGTACCCGAAACGTCAACTTTCTGACCTTCCAGGAAATGTTCTGCCGAAATCTCGGCGCCAACTTCAATCAAGCCATCTTCAGAGACGCGGAACTCGACCAGCTTACGCTTGGGTTCAACCTTGGCAGCGGCATAGTGACCGCGCATGGCTTTCGAGGTGCGTTTTGCCTTGGCAGCACCGGCACCCAGCTGAACAGCAGTATAGCCGTCCTTCTCGTCCGTGCGCTGTGCAACAACCTGCAGGTTGTCCAGGTGAAGAACGGTCACAGGGATCTGCTTGCCGTCTTCCATGAACAGGCGGGTCATGCCGACTTTTTTTGCGATAATACCAGAGCGCATAATCTATACCCTCCGATCTTACGACTGCAGCTTGATCTCGACGTCCACACCAGCAGCGAGGTCGAGCTTCATCAGCGCGTCAACGGTCTGGGGGGTCGGATCAACGATGTCGAGCAGACGCTTGTGCGTACGGATCTCGAACTGGTCGCGGGATTTCTTGTCGACGTGAGGACCACGGAGAACCGTGAACTTCTCGATCTTGTTCGGCAGCGGGATCGGGCCGCGCACGTTCGCGCCGGTCCGCTTGGCAGTGTTGACGATCTCTTGCGTGCTGGCATCCAGAACGCGATAGTCAAATGCCTTCAGCCGAATACGGATATTTTGGCTTTGCATAATAACAGCCTTTTATCAGGCGTTGAGGTTGAGAGGAGGACAAGCGCGCATCGCCAACCCTCATCGAACCCAAAAGGCGGGAATCACCCCGCCTTGATGTTCTTACAGAGAACTCGCGCGACCTACAGGGGTTGGTGGGGTTTGGCAAGGGGGTTTAATGTATTTCGACACGTGTAATCGATGCCGCTCCAGCTACTCACACCATTTTATCAGATTGGTATCAATTGAATGCTCAAAACACTCAGTATACGGGAGCCAAAGAAAAGCATTGCCGTCCACAATGTAAAGGCCAGTAGGTTTGTCATCAACGACAACTCCAAACCTTAGAGAGGCGGCTTCCAATTCCATCTCGCAAATGGACTTCGGCTCTAGGACAACTGAACCCGGGCCATTATACGAAGGGTACTCGACTTTGCTGGCGTCAACGCGCGAATTGATCTCAGCGTTTTCGCATTTCCGATAGAACTCTTCAGTCGCAGCGGCAATTTCTGCATACATGCTTTTTCCTATGTGTTCTTTCAGCGGAAATCCACCGTTCGCAAGAACAAACTTTTCATTGGCTTCAATCAATAGCGAACAGTTCTCTTCACTATCGAATACTGCAAGCGCTTTACCGTCAGGTTTAAGCGCTCCCTGATACCGGTTTCTAATGAAATCAACTTCGAAAACGCCAGGCAAACTGATACGTTTGAAGCTCGGATCTGAAAAGCCTGCGCCGCAATGCCAATCGGCATCCAAAGCAACGTCCCCCAGGATGGTCAGCTTTTTTCTTGAAGAAACTTGTGTCGTTTCAAGCGTGGTGCAAGCGCACAATACGAGGCAAGAGAGGATCAAAAACGTTGTTTTGTTCAAAATTTTCTCGTCAGTGTTTGTTCGTATATACGGTCCAAAAGCAGAATGCTGAGTGAGCTTAAGTCAAAACGCCAACTAAATATCAAGTTGAAAACGGAAACAGGAAAGGGCGCCCCGAGGGACGCCCTTTCCGTTTGATCATTCGCTTGCGCGACTTACTCAACAATCTTCGACACAACACCGGCGCCGACGGTGCGGCCGCCTTCGTGGATCGCAATGCGCAGGCCATCTTCCATCGCGATTGGCTCAACGCCTTCGCGGACAACACAACTCGCGTTGCATGCGGAAAGATGCCCTTAGACTATGTCTTGGCTACGCGTGCCGCCATACGTGACAGTCTGGTATCCTGATAGTCGAACACTGAGCTTTCGAAAGGGGCAAAGATGGCATCGCAATCGGTCGCTTCTGCAGACGGTGGCCTGACGAATTCGTGCAGCTCAAACCCGTGATCTGCCATCGCGGCGACAAAATCGCTGAACCTATAACCGCCATGATACCGACGCCGTACAGAGACTTCAGCCAATACAAAGGTGCATTTTTTCAGCATCTCCGATGCACCTTTAATAACCTCGATTTCAAAACCTTCCGTGTCGATTTTCAATCCGAAAGGTTCCTTGTAGGAAGACGCAATCTCATCCAGTGTTTTTACCGGGACTTGTCGCTCTTCAACTTGCGAGGTGTGCTGGATTGCCGCTTCGTCAAACTCCTGCATCGTTGCCCGTGTGCCGAGCCAACGATCGCCAACTGTTGGAATTCGAAGAGTCGTCTGTCCGCTTTCGGCACCAACTCCGCAAGCATGGAAATCAAAATCGATCTTGTCGCCCCAGTTTTTCCGTACCTTCGTTTCGTAATCCGAAATGGGCTCAACCAACACAAACTTGGCTGCGGGGAAAGCTTCGTACAAATGCTCGGTTCCCGAGGCCACCCCGACATCGAATACTGTCTCGACCTCAAAACCCAGATTACCGATATAGGCACCCGTCTCCTTCATTGGCGAAACCTGATATCCTCGCCGCTTCAGGCGTTTGGACAGTCGTTCTACGGTTTCGTCCATGTCGAAGTATCCTTCTTGCGGTTTCGCCCGATGCAATCCACTGAAACCAACTAGAGAGCACTTCAACGGCAAAAGCGCAATCTGGTATACTGTGTCGCTGGCAAGCTAGCCTAGGCGCGGCGAAATGCTATCGACCCGGGCCGTCCCCGACCAGTTCAACTTTTCTGAAAGTTACTCAAGCGGTTTCCGTTTGCCATGCGGGGCATCTTATGACCATGAACGCGTGCATCAAACAGGAAACAGCGAGATCACTCCAATGATAGAACGCATCGAAACCGGCGAGAGATCGTCCAAAATCGTTAAACATAATGGTGTGGCCTATTTGACCGGGCAAGTCGCCGAAGGTGATACCATTCAGGAACAGGTGCGTATTTGCCTTGGGAAAATTGACGACCTTCTAGAGCGCGCAGGTTCATCACGGGAAAAGATGCTGCGTGTGACCATCTGGCTGGCCGATATGAAGGACTTTGCTGGTTTGAACGAGGTCTGGAATGCTTGGGTTCCTGCAGGATACGCACCTGCGAGGGCGTGTGGCGAAGCAAAACTAGCGCGGCCCGAACTGAAGGTGGAATTCATAGTGGACGCCGCATACGACTGAAGCATGCTGCTTCTTTAGGAATTCCCCCGTCTTGAACTACCAAATTCAAACAGAAAAAGCCCGCCCCGTTTGGGGCGGGCTTTTTTTGTTTCGACGGTTAGGTCTGAGACTATTCGACGAACGATCTCATCACCGCCTCCGATCACTCAACACTCATTGGTGTACGACATGGGTGCGTCGCGGGCTTGTCGAGATCAAACGAGAAAGGGCGCCGGATGGGCGCCCTTTCCATTTGATCATTCGCTTGCGCGAATTACTCGACGATTTTCGACACAACGCCGGCGCCGACGGTGCGGCCGCCTTCGCGGATGGCGAAACGCAGGCCGTTTTCCATCGCGATCGGTGCGATCAGCTCAACCTCGAACGACACGTTGTCGCCGGGCATAACCATCTCGGTGCCAGCTGCCAGGGTCACGGTGCCGGTCACGTCAGTTGT